>JAEUHQ010000036.1 GCA_016794565.1 Planctomycetota bacterium
GTGCGGCAGCTTGGGCAGGTTCTGGCGGGTGAGCGCCATCGTCACGGGGCCGTCGCGGCGCGACAGCGCGTGCGTCCAGGCCGCGGCGGTCTCGGCGCCGTCGGCGGGGCGGAACACGTGCAGGTTCGGGATCGCGCGCAGCGTCGCGAGATGTTCGACCGGCTGGTGGGTGGGCCCGTCCTCGCCGACCATCAGGCTGTCGTGCGTGAACACGAACGTCGCGGGGATCTTCATCAGCGACGCGAGGCGCATCGGCGTGCGCATGTAGTCGGCGAACACCAGGAATGTGCTGCCCGCCGGCAGGAACCCGCCGTGCAGCGTGATGCCGTTCAGGATCGCGCCCATGGCATGCTCGCGGATGCCGAAGTGGAGCGTGCGGCCGGTGCGGTCCTTCGCGGTGAACGACGTGCTCTTCTTGATGCGCGTCTTCGTCGACGGATCGAGGTCGGCGCTGCCGCTGGTGAAGCCGGGCACCAGCTCCGCGGCCTTCTGGATCACGTTGCCCGACAACGCGCGCGTCGCCGCGGGTTCGGCGCCGGCGGCGGCGACGAGCTGCTCGAGCAGATCGCCTGGCATCGTGCGGGCGCGGAACGCACGCCAGGACCTGGCGACGTCGGGGACCTTGGCCTCCCAGGCCTGCAGTTCACCGAGCCAGCGCAGGCGCAGCTGTTCGTTCTTCGCGGCAGCCTGCTGGAAGATCGTTCGGACCTGCGGGTCGACCCAGAAGTCCTCCGCCGGCATGCCGAGAGCCTTCTTCGTCGCCGCGACCTCGTCCTTGCCGAGCGGCGCGCCGTGCACGTCGTGCGTGTTCGCCTTGTTGGGGCTGCCCTTGCCGATCGTCGTGCGGCAGCAGATCAGCTGAGGCTTGTCGGTCGCGGCGATCGCGGCTTGCAGCGCCTTGTGGATCTGGTCGTGGTCGTGACCGTCGATGCTCTGCACCGCCCAGCCCTGGCTCAGGAAGCGCGCCTTGATGTCCTCGCTCGTCGCGAGGTCCGTATGGCCCTCGATCGTGATGCCGTTGTCGTCGAAGAGGCAGATCAGGTTGGCGAGCTTCAGGTGGCCCGCGAGCGATGCCGCTTCGTAGCTGATGCCCTCCATCAGATCGCCGTCGCCGACGGTGACGAACACGCGGTTCCTCAGGTTCGTGTTCTGGAACCGCGCGGACTCCATCTCGGCGGCGATCGCCATTCCGACCGCGTTGCCGAAGCCCTGCCCGAGCGGGCCGGTCGTCGTCTCCACTCCGACCGTGTCGCCGTACTCGGGGTGGCCCGGCGTCCGGCTGTGGAGCTGGCGGAACTGCTTCAGGTCGTCGAGCGACACCGGGAAGCCGCCGAGGTGCAGCAGCGAGTAGAGGAGCATCGAGCCGTGGCCGCCGGACAGCACGAAGCGATCGCGGCCGGGCCAGTTCGGGTCCTGTGGCGTCCACTTCAGGAACTGCGTCCACAGCACCGCCGCGACGTCGGCCATGCCCATCGGCATTCCCGGGTGGCCCGAGTCGGCCTTCTGGACCGCGTCCATCGCGAGTCCGCGGATCGTGTTGGCGACGAGATGAAGCTCCTTGGTGGCGACCGTCATGGCGCCGGAATCTAGCGGCGCATCGAGTGCGGATGAAGCGCGGCGCGTCGAACCGCGCGTTGCGCCCCGTCAGTGGCCGCCTTCGCGAACGGCGTTCACGTTCCAGGTCGGAATCGTGATCTCGACCCTGCCGTCGGCGGGCACGCGACGAAGCTTCGCCTGGCAGCCGAGCCGCGATTCGAGTCCGACGTCGCGGGCTTCGTCGAGCTGGTCGAGTTCGTCCTCGCTCGCCTCCGAGAAGCACTCGAGTCCCTTGGTGATCTTCACGTGGCAGGTCGAGCACGCGCAGACGCCACCGCACGCGTGGTCGAGCGCCACGCCGTGTTCCATCGCTGCGTGCAGGATCGACTCCTCGACTGCGAGCGGGATCGGCTCGGGTCGGCCGTGAATGAAGAGGCGCGCGCCGCTCATCGCTGCTCCTCTTCGCGCAGGGCTTTCGTGACAGCGGAGCTGATGACGTCGTCGGCGATGCTCGCCGTGACCTTCGTCAGGTCGTCGCAACCGGCCTTCAGCGCGGCGGCTTCGGCGTTCGCCGCGAGCAGCTTCTGCAGCGCCTTCACCGCCTTCTGCACGGCGTACGTCTGGTCGGGCGGCAGTTCGGCCATCTGCAGCGCCTTCTGGGTGCCGCGAACCATCGCCTCGGCCTTGTTGCGCACGTCGATCGCCTCGCGCGCGAGGTAGTCGGCCTGCGCGTTCTCGATCGAGTCGAGCATCATCTGCCGCACCTCGTCGCGCGAGAGCCCGTAGGACGGCACGACCTGGATGCCCGCTTCGACGCCGGTCCGCGTCTCGCGTGCGTTGACGCGCAGCACGCCGTCCGCGTCGACGAGGAACGTGACTGCGATGCGAGGCAGGCCGGCCGGCATCGCCGGGATGCCGCGCAGCTTGAAACGTCCGAGCTGCCGGCAGTCGCGCGCGAGCTCGCGTTCGCCCTGGTAGATGGCGAGGTCGACCGAGGTCTGGCCGTCGACGCCGGTCGAGAACTCTTCGGTGCGGCTCGTGGGGATCGTGCTGTTGCGCAGGATCAGCTTCTGCACCGCACCACCGAGGGTCTCGATGCCGAGCGACAGCGGAATCACGTCGAGCAGCAGCAGCGAACGGTCGTTGCCGGCCAGCACGTCGGCTTGGATCGAGGCGCCGAGTGCCACGGCGAGGTCGGGGTCGACGCCGGTGTGCGGCTTCCGGCCCACGAGCGCCTCGAGGCGCTCGCGGACCAGCGGGATGCGTGTGCTGCCGCCGACGAGCACGACGTCGTCGATCTGGTCGATGCGCAGGCCGGCGTCCTTGACGGCGCGTTGCACGCAGTCGAGCGTGCGCTGCACCAGCGGCGCGATCGCCGCTTCGAACTCCGCACGCGTGACCGTCAGCGACAGCCTGCCACCGCCGTCGGTCGAGTCGAGGTCGAGGTCGAGGTCGAGCGTCGCGGACCCTTCCGTGCTCAGGCGGATCTTGAGGCTCTCGGCCGCGGCGCGCACGGCCTGCAGCACGTAGGGATCGCTCGGACGCGCGCTCGATCCGGCCTTGGCGAAGGAGGCGAGGATGCGGTCGACGAGCAGGTTGTCGAAATCGTCGCCACCGAGGTGCGTGTCGCCGGCTGTCGACAGCACGCGGAACACACCATCGTCGATGCGCAGGATGGACACGTCGAACGTGCCGCCCCCGAGATCGTAGACGAGGGCCGTGCCGTCCTTGCTGCCGTCGATGCCGTAGGCGAGCGCCGCGGCGGTCGGTTCGTTGAGGATGCGCAGGCACTCGAGTCCGGCGAGCGCGGCCGCGTCCTTCGTGGCCTGGCGCTGCGCATCGTCGAACCATGCGGGCACGGTGACCACGGCCTTCTGCACCGGAGCCCCGAGCGCCTGCTCGGCGGTGGCCTTCACCTCCTGCAGAACGAGCGCCGAGATCGCCTCGGGCGACAGCGCCCGGTCCCCGATCTGCACGCGGGGCAGGTCGCGTTCGCCGGCGACCACGCGGTACGGCAGCGAACGGACCTCCGCGTCGAGGTCGCGGACGGAACGTCCGATGAGGCGCTTCACGGAGAAGACGGTGCGGTCGGGGTGCGACAGGCGCAGTGCCTTCGCTTCGCGGCCGACGATCGTGCGGCCGTCCGGGTGGAAACAGACCACGGAGGGGATCAGCGGTTCGCCGTCCCGGTCGCGAAGCACACGGGCTCCCTTGCCCGCGCGCACCGCGGCGAGGCTGTTCGTCGTGCCGAGATCGATGCCGACGACGAGCGGCGTCGGGGTGGGGGGACTGCTCACGACTTGGCGTCCAGGTCCTGCAGGGCCTTTCGGTGGTAGTGGGACGCGTGCAAGCGTCGCGCGGCGGCATCGACCGCGCCATGCTGCAGTTCGGCGCGGACCGCAGCGAAGTCGGCTTCGAGCGCCGCGGCGATCCGGGTGCGCAACGGGGGGACGGCGTCGCCGTTGGCCATCGCGACCTCCTCGGCGAGTTCGAGTGCGTCGGCGAGGAAGGCGGGGTCGAGCCTCTTCGTGCGGTCGAGCGCGCCGGGGCTCAGCAGTTCGACGAGTGCGCGGGCACGCTGCCACGGATCGCGCAGCACCTTCCAGGCGTCGTTGATCTCCGCCGAGCGCTGCAGCACGGCGATGCAGTCCGCCGTGTCCTTCGCGCGGTGCAGGTCCGGGTGGCACTCGCGCGAGAGGCGCAGGTAGCGCTGCTCGAGCGTCTTGTCGTCGAGATCGAGCGACCGCGCGAGACCGAAGACCGCGAACGGGTCGAGTGCCGAGGCCTGGCTCACGCCGAGAACGAGGTGCCGCAGCCGCAGGTGCCCGAGGCTTGCGGGTTCTTGAACACGAAGCCGCGGTCGAGCAGCCCGTCGTTGAAGTCCAGGGTCGTGCCGCCCATGAAGAACTCGCTCTTCTTGTCGACGACGATGTTCACGCCGTGCTGCGCGAACGTGAGGTCGAACTCCGTCGGCCCGGTCTGGTCGAAGTCGAGCACGTAGGTGAAGCCGGAGCAGCCGCCGCCCTTCGCGCCGATGCGCACCCAGGTCGTGGCGGGGAAGTTCTGCTCCGCGATCACGCGCTGGATCTCCTTCGCCGCGCGTTCCGTCAGTTGCACGCCGCGACCGGGCTTGGGTGCGGCGGGTGCGGCCGGCGTGCCCGGAGTGGTCGGGGTCTCGGCACTCATCCCTTCGCCTCCGCGGCCTTCGTCGCGCCCTGCTTCTTCTTCCAGTCGTCGATCGCGGCCTTGATCGCGTCTTCGGCGAGCACCGAGCAGTGGATCTTGACCGGTGGCAGCGAGAGCTCCTCGACGATCTGCGTGTTCTTGATCTGCGCGGCGGCGTCGACGCTCGTGCCCTTCAACCACTCGGTCGCGAGCGACGACGAAGCGATCGCCGAGCCGCAGCCGTAGGTCTTGAACTTCGCGTCGACGATCTTGCCGCTGTCGTCGACCTTGATCTGCAGCTTCATCACGTCGCCGCACTCCGGCGCGCCGACGACCCCGGTGCCGACGTTCGGATCGTCCTTGTCGAGCGATCCGACGTTGCGCGGGTTCTGGTAGTGATCGAGAACCTTGTCGCTGTAAGCCATGTCAGTGTCGGTGGGTTGGGTCGGTAGTCTCGTTCAGTGGACGGTCCACTTGACCTTGGACAGGTCGACGCCCTCCTGGACCATCTCCCAGAGCGGGGACATCTCGCGGAGGCGCTTCACTTCGTGGATGACGCGGTCGGCGGCGAAATCGACTTCCTGCTCGGTCGTGAAGCGGCCGAGCGAGAAGCGGATCGAGCTGTGCGCGAGTTCGTCGCCGAGGCCGAGTCCCTTCAGCACGTAGCTCGGTTCGAGGCTGGCGGACGTGCACGCCGAGCCGGAGGACACGGCGAGTTCCTTGACTCCCATGATGAGCGATTCGCCCTCGACGTACGGGAACGACACGTTGGCGAGGTGGGGCAGGCGGGCTTCGGGGTCGCCGTTGCGGACCGCGTCGGGCAGCGCCCTCAGGATGCGCTGTTCGAGGCGCTCGCGGAGGGCTCGGATGCGCGGGATCTCGGTCGCCATCTCTTCGCTGCAGATGCGGGCCGCTTCGCCCATGCCGACGATGCCGGTCACGTTCAACGTGCCCGAACGCATGCCGCGTTCGTGGCCGCCACCGTCCATCTGCGCCGTGAGCCGGACGCGCGGGTTCTTGCGGCGCACGTAGAGGCAGCCGACGCCCTTTGGCCCGTACATCTTGTGGGCGGACAGGGACAGCAGGTCGACGTGCTGTGCTTCGACGTCGAGCGGGATCTTGCCGGCAGCCTGCGTCGCGTCGGTGTGGAACAGCGTGCCCTTCCTCTTGCAGATCGCGCCGATGTCGGCGATCGGGTGCAGCGTGCCGATCTCGTTGTTTGCGGCCATCAGCGACACGAGGATCGTCTTGTCGGTGATCGCGGCCTCGAGCTGGGCGAGGTCCACGTGACCCTGCCGGTCGACCGGCAGCCAGGTGACCTCGAAGCCCTGGGTCTCGAGCCACTTCATCGGGTCGAGCACGGCCTTGTGCTCGGTGATCGCGGTGATCAGGTGGTTGCCCTTCTGGCGGTACATCGCCGCCACGCCCTTGATCGCGAGGTTGTTCGCCTCGGTGGAGCCGCTGGTCCACAGGATCTCCTTGGGGTGGGCGCCGATCAGCCGGGCGACCTGCGCCCGCGCCTCTTCGACTGCCGCTTCGGCGGTCCAGCCGAACGCATGGCTGCGGCTCGCGGCGTTGCCGAACGTGTCGCTGAAGAAGGGCAGCATGCGCTGCACGACGCGCGGATCGCACGGCGTGGTGGCGCTGTAGTCGAGGTAGACGGGGAGCTTCATCGGGCGGAGCCCACGGCCTTGGCCGGGAGCGAGCACAGTTCGTCGAGGCGGATCCGGTGGAACAACTCGGAGATGCGCTCGTGCACGATGCGCATCGGATTCTTGCTGGGGCAGAACGAGATCAGCGAGCACTGGTGATCGCGCCCTTCG
>JAEUHQ010000057.1 GCA_016794565.1 Planctomycetota bacterium
GCGTCGAACGTGATCGACCTCGCGCCGCCGCTCGGCATCGGCATCGGGATCCTGCTGTTCAGCGTCGCGCCGTTCCCGGGCGGTCTGGACCTCGGCTTCCTCGACATGCCGGGCTGCAACCTGAACATCGCGTCGCTGGACGTGACGATCCCGCTGCCGGGCACGGCCCCGACGGCCTCGATCGTGTTGTCGATCCCGCAGCCGCTGTCGCCGGGTCTCAGCTTCTACTCGCAGGTGCTGAGCCTGTTCGCGCCGAACAGCCTGCCGAACGGCCAGAACGCCTTCGGCGGCATCCTGAGCAACGGCCTGCAGTCGTCCTTCAACACGTTCTGACGTGGCGTGAGATCGCGCGCGGCTCGGCTGCGCGCGTCTCCCGAACGGGCTCGCGGCTCCTTCGAGTCGCGGGCCCGTCTTCGTTCCGGTCACCGATCCGGCACGACTTCCCGCTGCCGCGGAGAATCCCTGCGCAGCGTCTTGCCCGGGAAAAGCACGCGTCTGGCGGTCATTGCGCAGCGAGCTAGCGTGCCGCGCTCCATGACGACTCCGGGTGCGCGCGATGTTCGCGCGCACACCTTCGTCTCTTCGAGCAAGACACCATGAACCGACCCCTTGTCTTCCTTTCTCTCGTCGCGTCGCTCACTGCCGGCGCGAGTGCGCAGTGCCTGACCGCCGCGACCGGTGCGTCCCTGCAGCCGGGCCTCGTGAAGTGGCGCGCCAGCGACGGCTACGCATCCACCCTCGACGTCGACGACGAGGGGCTCACCAGCCCCGCAATCGCGCTCACGGCGTTCGCCAGCTTCCCGATGGCTGGCGCGGTCGGCAACCTCGACCGGATGTGGGTGAACACGAACGGCGCGATCTATCTCACCGATTCGACGCTCGGCCTCCTGCAGCCCGCGACGCCGGCGCAGTACGGGATCGAGGATCTCACCGAGATGCGCGGTGCAGCGGCCGGCGCGTCGGCGCGCATCGTCGCGTTCGGTGACGACATCGAACGCTCCGCGGTGGCCGGTGCCGTGTGGGACATCGCGGTCGACCAGACGGTGCCCGGCGAAGTCCGCGTGACGTGGACCGATGCGGCACGCTTCGCGAGCACGACCGATCGTTTCTCGTTCGATTGCACGCTCTACGCGTCGGGCGCGGTGCGCTACTCGTACGGTTCGAGCATCCCGGCGGACACGCGCTACGTCGGCATCTCGATCGGCAACAACGTCGGCTCCGCGGCGTCGCCGTCGCGTGTGCTCACGAGCAACGCGGACTCGGGCAGCGAAGGTCTGCTCTACCAGGCCTTCACCGCGGCGACGTGGGACCTCTCGTCCAAGCAGGTGATGCTGCTGCCCAACGGTCTCGGCGGGTACTTCTCGACGGTCACCTGCGCACCGGCGTTCCACAAGGCATACGGCACCGGTTGCTAATCCTACGTCGGTCCGGCGACGGACATCGTCCACCAGTTCTTCGCTCTCCCGTCCGCTGCGTCGGCAGCTCTCCAGGGGAACGCGATGGTGCTCGTGCCGACCGCCACCGGCTACACGGTGAGCTGGATCCCCGGCGGATCCGCGCTCTACGTTGCTCCCAGCGGCGGCGCGGTGAACGTGTTCGCGACCGCCTCCGACGATTCGAATATCGCTGTCACGCCGTCGGCTCCGATTCCGATCCCGTGCGGTAGCACGGCGTCGATCAACGTGATGTCCAATGGCGTGATCTCCGCGGGTGCGACCGCGGCGAACGCCAACGACTACTCGGCGACATCCGCCGAGTTCGCGGCAGCGACCATCCCCGCGATCTACTCGTGGCACGACTTCAACGAAGCGGAGACGTCGTCGTCGCCCGCCTACGTGAGCGGTCGCATCAAGCGCGAGGAGGCCGGCGGTGTCCTCTACATCACGTGGGACAACGTCGAGAGCTACGCCGACCCGAACAACGTCCAGAACCCGAGCACGCAGCAGTTCCAGGTCGACATGACGACGGGCGTCATCACGGTCGTCTGGCCTGCGATCTCGCCCGATGACACCGAGACGACGTTCCCGACGGGACGCCCGTACCTCGTCGGCCTCGGTGGCCCGGGTGCGACGGCGAATCCCTCGGTCACGCTCGCCACGGCTCTGCCGATCACCACGACGCCGAACATCACCCTGTCGTCGCTCGCGCTGTCGGCTGCGCCTGCGCCGACCTACACGATCGGCGGTCCGTCGGTCCCGATCACGTACACGGCGTCGAACGTGATCGACCTCGCGCCGCCGCTCGGCATCGGCATCGGGATCCTGCTGTTCAGCGTCGCACCGTTCCCGGGCGGCCTGGACCTCGGCTTCCTCGACATGCCGGGCTGCAACCTGAACATCGCCTCGCTCGACGTGACGATCCCGCTGCCGGGCACGGCCCCGACCGCCGCGATCACGCTGTCGATCCCGCAACCGCTGTCGCCGGGTCTCAGCTTCTACTCGCAGGCGCTGAGCCTGTTCGCGCCGAACAGCCTGCCGAACGGCCAGAACGCCTTCGGCGGCCTTCTCAGCAATGGTGTGCAGTCGACCTTCAACACGTTCTGACGTGACGTGAGATCGCGCGCGGCCTGGCTGCGCGCATCTCCCGAACGGGCTCGCGGCTCCAGGAGTCGCGGGCCCGTCTTCGTCTCCGCTCGGACGAAAGTCGCAGTCGGTGGGCTTTTGCAGGTGGCCCGGGAGCGTTACGTTCTCGCGCTCGCGGATCGCGCGCGACGTTCGCACGGGATTTCGCGGACCTCACCTCGTCTCGAGGAATCCATGATTCGTTCCCTGTCCATTCTCTCGGCTGCCGCTCTGCTGGCAGTCGGCGCGCAGGCCCAGTGCCTCACCCCGGCGACCGGTGCTTCCGTACAGCCCGGATTCGTGAAGTGGAATTCGACCGCTGGCTACACGAGCACCTTCGTCGTTCAAGACGAGGGCCTCACGAATCCACCGATCGCGCTCACCGCGTTCCCGAACTTCCCGATGGCGGGTGCCATTGGCAACCTCGACCGGATGTGGGTGAACAGCAACGGCGAGGTCTACCTCACCGATTCGACGCTCGGCCTCACGCAGCCTGCGAACGGCATCCTCTACGGCGCGACCGACCTCGCCGAGATGCGCGGTGCAGCGGCTGGCGCGTCGGCGCGCGTCGTCGCGCTCGGCGGCGACAACAGCGCCTCGGCCGTGGCGGGGGCGGTGTGGGACATCGCGGTGGACCAGTCGGTCCCCGGTGAGGTCCGCATCACCTGGACCGACATGGCGCGTCTCGGCAGCACGGCGACGGATCGCTTCTCGTTCGACTGCACGCTCTTCGCGTCGGGTGCGGTCCGCTACACCTACAGCGCGTCGGTGCCTGCCGCGGCGCGTTTCGTCGGCATCTCGATCGGCAACAACGTCGGTTCAACCTCGTCGCCCTCGCGCGATCTGACGAACCTCGCCGACTCCGGCGCCGAGGGTCTGCTGTACGAGTCGTTCACGGCTGCTTCGTGGGATCTCGCGGGTCGGCAGATCATGCTGATCCCGAACGGTCTCGGTGGCTACTTCTCGACGATCACCTGCACGCCCGCTTTCCACCAGGCCTACGGCACCGGTTGCTACGCCTACTCGGCGGCGACCGAATCGTTCTACCAGGAGTGGGCGAACACCGCGGCTGCCTCGGCCACGCTGAACGGCAACGCGATGCAGCTCATCCCGAACGGCAACGGCTACATCGCCGCGTGGCTGCCCGGTGCGGCGGCGACGATGTACGTGGCGCCGACCGGCTCTGCGACGCTGCTGCCGACGACCGACGACGGCAACCAGGCGATCACGCCGAGCGTGCCGATGCCGTCGCCGTTCGGCGCGGCAGCGCAGCTCAACGTGATGCACAACGGCGTGGTCACGCTGTCTGCGACGGCGAACAACGCAGGCGACTACACGCCGTCGCCGGCGGACCTCGCCGCATCGACCGGCACCGGTTTCTACACCTGGTTCGACTTCAACGACGCAGAAGCCGGCAGCGGTCGCATCAAGACCGAGGAGGTCGGTGGCGTGCTCTACATCACGTGGGACGGGGTCGAAGGCTACGACTCCCCGGCGGTCGTCAACCCGCACACCTTCCAGTTCCAGCTCGACCTGAACACCGGCATCGTGACCTACGTCTGGACGAGCATCAACACGAACAGCTTCGCGGGCCGCATGATGGCCGTTGCCTATTCGGACGCCGGTACGTCGATCGCCCCGACGTCGATCGATCTGCCCACGGCACTGCCGCTCATCACGTTCCCCGATGTCACGCTGCAGCCGCTCGCCCTGTCGGCTTCGCCGGCGCCGACCTACACGATCGGCAACCCGTCCGTGCCGATCACCTACACGGCGTCGAACATGATCGACCTCGTGCCGCCGCTCGGCATCGGCCTCGGCATCCTGCTGTTCAGCGTCGCGCCGTTCCCGGGCGGCCTCGACATGGGCTTCCTGGACATGCCCGGCTGCAACCTGAACATCCTGTCGCTCGACGTGACGATCCCGTTGCCCGGCACGGCGCCGACCGCGTCGGCCGTGCTGTCGATCCCGCAACCGCTGTCGCCGGGACTCAGCTTCTACTCGCAGGTGCTGTGCCTGTTCACGCCGAACAGCCTGCCGAACGGCCAGAACGCTTTCGGCGGCATCCTGAGCAATGGCCTGCAGTCGTACTTCAACACGCTCTGACATGAAGTGAGTTCGCGCGCGGCTCGGCCACGCGCGTCCCTCACACGGGCCTGCGATTCCTCGGAGTCGCAGGCCCGTGCTGCTTCCGCACGACCCTGTCATGGATTCGGCACACCAAATCGCCGACGCCATGGAGGCTTCTGTTCCCTCCTGGTCACGCCTTCGGCCTGCGGTATCCTCCTCCGCCCTCGACCGCAGTCGCTGTGCCTTTGCAGTCCGACGGCGGGTCGTGCTTCCCTGACTCGACTCCCATGACTCGACCTCTTGCTCTGCTTTCGGTCGTCGCGCTCGTTGCCGCGTCGGCCCACGCCCAGTGCCTCAACGCGCCGACGGGTGCATCCATCCAACCCGGTCTCGTGAAGTGGTCCTCGACGGCGGGTTACACGTCGACCCTCGACTTGCCCGACGAAGGACTCACGAATCCACCCATCGCGCTGACGGCGTTCCCGAGCTTCCCGATGGCGGGTGCGGTCGGCAACCTCGACCAGATGTGGATCAACACGAACGGTGCGATCTACCTGACCGACTCGACGCTCGGCCTCACGCAGCCAGCTTCCGCGGGCCTCTACGGCATCGAAGACCTCGCCGAGATGCGCGGTGCCGCCGCCGGCGCGTCGGCGCGCATCGTCGTGTTCGGTGACGACATCGAGAACTCGGCCGTCGCGGGCTCGGCGTGGGACATCGCAGTGGATCAGTCGGTGCCCGGCGAGATCCGCGTGACCTGGACCGACTGCGCTCGCTACGCCAACACCACGGATCGCTTCTCGATCGACTGCACGCTCTACGCGTCGGGCGCTGTGCGCTACACCTATGGTCCGAACGTGCCGGCCGATGCTCGCTACGTCGGCATCTCGATCGGCAACAACGTCGGTTCCGCGTCGTCGCCGTCGCGCGTCCTGACCAGCAACGCGGACTCGGGGACGGAAGGCCTGCTCTACCAGGCGTTCACGGCTGCGACCTGGAACCTCACCGGCAAGCAGATCCTGATTCTGCCGAACGGCCTCGGCGGCTACTTCTCGACGACCACGTGCGCCCCGGCCTTCCACCAGGCCTACGGCCAGGGCTGCTACGGCAACCAGGCGACGGAATCGTTCTACCAGGAGTGGGCGGACACCGCGGCTGCGTCGGCCACGCTGACGGGCAACGTGATGCAGCTCATCCCGACGGTGAACGGCTATGTCGCGACGTGGCTGCCCGGCGCGGCGGCGACGATGTACGTGACGCCGACGGGCGGCGCGACACTGCTCCCGACGACCGACGACGGCAACCAGACGTTCACGCCGAGCGTGCCCGTTCCGTCGCCGTTCGGCGCAGCGGCGCAAGTCAACGTGATGCACAACGGCGTTGTCACGCTCGCCGCCACGGCGAACAACGCAGGCGACTACACGCCGTCGCCGGCGGACCTCGCGGCATCGACCGGCACCGGTTTCTACACCTGGTTCGACTTCAACGACGGGGAAGCCGGCAGCGGTCGCATCAAGACGGAAGAGATCGGCGGTGTGCTCTACATCACGTGGGACGGCGTCGAAGGCTACGACGTCCCGGCGGTCGTCAACCCGCACACGTTCCAGTTCCAGTTCGACCTCACGACGGGCGTCGTGACCTACGTCTGGCCGAGCATCAACACGAACAGCTACGCGGGTCGTGCGATGGCCGTCGCGTACACGGACGCCGGCGCCTCGATCGCGCCGCCGTCGATCAACCTGCCGACCGCACTGCCGCTCATCACGCAGCCGGACTACGTCGGCAACGCGCTCGCACTGGCGGCTTCGCCAGCGCCGACCTACACGATCGGCAACCCGTCCGTGCCGATCACCTACACGGCGTCGAACATGATCGACATCGTGCCGCCGCTCGGCATCGGCCTCGGCATCCTGTTGTTCAGCGTCGCGCCGTTCCCCGGCGGCCTCGACATGGGCTTCCTCGACATGCCGGGCTGCAACCTGAACATCCTGTCGCTGGATGTCACGATCCCGTTGCCGGGAACCGCTCCGACGGCGGCCGTCACGCTGTCGATCCCGCAGCCGCTGTCGCCGGGGCTCAGCTTCTACTCGCAGGTGCTGTGCCTGTTCACGCCGAACAGCCTGCCGAACGGCCAGAACGCCTTCGGCGG
>JAEUHQ010000107.1 GCA_016794565.1 Planctomycetota bacterium
CGCGGTGTCTCGCGCACCGGCATCGCGACCTGCACACGTTCGGTCGGCAGAAGCAGCACGTCCGCGATCGGCGCCCGGGCACCCGCGCCGATCGCCGCCTCGAGGCGCCGTGCGGCGCCGCGCAGGCGTTCGTAGTGCGCCCGCTGCGCAAGAGCCGGGAGCGCGCCGAGGCGCGGCTGCTCCACGTCGAGTTCCCACGCCGCGAACGACGCAACCGCGAACGACGCATCGGCGCGCGATGCCGACAGCGGTTCGACGCCGGCCTGCCCGGCACCTCCCGCCGCGGTCGCGTCGTACGCGTAGCCCGCAGCGGCGAGACCTTCGCGCCACCACGACGCTCCGCTCGGCGGCCACGGCGCGCGGAAGCCGCGCACGCGCCGCCCGGTCGCCGCCTCGATCGCCTGACGACTGCGTTCCCACGCCGCGAACACCGCCGCGCGCGACTCGACGGGCACGGCATCGAGATCGACGGGTTCGTGACCCGCGTTGCCGATCTCGTGGCCCATCGCGACGAGGCGCCGCAGCACGTCGGGGCACCGTTCGGCGACCGCTCCGCCGACGAAGAACGTCGCGCGCGCGCCGAGCCGTTCGCAGAGGGCGGCCGCGCGTTCGATTGCCATCGCGGCGCGCGAGTCGAGACGACGCCAGTGGCGCTTCGACAGGTGCTCGCGCCACGCCGGATCGTGGAACCACTCGGAGGCGTCGATCAGGAGCGCGCGGGGTGCCGGCACACGCGCGTTGTAGCCGGGCGCCGAGCCGCGACTACAGCAGCTTCTGCACGAGGATCGGCACTTCGTGCACGATGTCGTTCGCCACCGACCCGAGCACCGGCGTGCCGAGCGACCGCAGGTGGTCGACGTTGCGGCGGACGACGTCGGCGCGGTGGCGGTTGGCCTCCACGACCAGCACGACGGCATCGAGCGAACGGATCACGAGGCTCGCCTCCGGCGACCGGTTGAGGCCCGGCACGTCGACGAGGCACAGATCGCGGTCGACGAGGATCTGCTGCAGGATCCCGCGGAACTTCTCGTCGGTGAATCCCCAGAACGGGTCGGCGGACTCACCGGCGGGCACGAGGTCCACCCCGGCGGTCACCTGCATGCGCACGACGTCGCGCATGACGGCCTTGCCCGCGAGCAGGTCGGCGAGGCCGGGCGACGGTGTCGCCTGGAACACCGACGCGAGCGTCTGGCGGCGCAGGGACGCTTCGACGAGCGCCACCCGCTTGCCCTTGCTGCCGAGGAACAACGCGAGGTTCGCCGCCAGTGTGTTCGAACCCTCGTCGTCGCCGATCGCGCACAGACCGACCGTGCGGTGCGTGTCGCCGACGCCGCGCTGCAGCAGGTTGGACCACAGATAGCCGAGCTCCGTCGCGATCACTTCGGACCGGCGGCTCTTCGGGGCGTGCTTCTGGATGGTGTCGCGCATGGCTCTGCCTCACCAGCCCTGTTCGCGCAGCGAGACGTGCCGCCGCAGGTTGCCGCCGTCGAGGCGCGGCATGACGCCGAGCACGGGGATGCCTTCGACCTTCTCGAGGTCGTCCCGCGTGCGGATCACGTTGTCCGGCAGCGCGCGCAGGATGACGAGCGCGAGGCCGAAGAACAGGCCGCCGAAGAACGCGCCGAGCAGCAGCTTGCTGCGGTTCGGCCCTTCCTTGTCGAGCGGCAGCGTGGCGCCCTGGATGTCGCGCAGCGCGCTGAATCGGCCCTGCGCCAGCGTGCGCTTCTCCTGCGCCGCGGTCCACGTGACCTGCGCGGCGCGCGCGCTGTCCTCGGCGGCAGCCTGGCTGTCGCGCAGCTTCGCGAACTCCGGCTCGAGATCGACGAGTTCCCGCAGCTCGCGACGCGCTTCCTCGACGAGCTTCTCGGCGAACGCGAGCTGACCGACCGCGATCGGCGTCTCGAGCGCGAGCTGCGTGCGCATGCGGTTCGCCTCCACCCAGTCGGGATTCGCCACGAGGAACTCCTCTTCGGGAGCGAGGCGGGCGTCCTCGCGCAGCTTCTGCAGGGCCGCGCGGTAGGAACTGATCTCCGCCTCCTTGGCCCGGAAGTCGCGGTCCCGCTCGGGGTTCGCGACGACCTGGCGCAGCCCTTCGAGGTCGACCAGCGCGCGACCCAACGCTTCTTCGAGGTTGCGCTGCACGCCGCTCGTGGTGTCGGCGCGCCGCTTCTGCGGCAGCTCCTTCTTGATCGCGCCCTCGTCGAGCTGCTTCGACAGCCGTGCCAGGCTCTCGCGCTTGCCCTCCGCATCGCTGCGCAGCTGCGCCTCCTTGTTGACGGCGTCACCCAGGGCCTTCTGCAAGCGTTCCTTCTCGATGTCGAACGCCGTGACGTGCGCCTTGCGTTCCAGGAAGTCGCGCATCGCCTTCCGCGCCGTCTCCAGCGCGAGCTGCGTCTCCTCGGCGCGCTTCTTCGCTTCTTCGTACGCGCCGACGTTCTCGTACTGCTTGATGTGCCACTGCACCGCTTCCTGCATGAAGACGTTCAGGATCTCCTGCGCGAGCAGCGGGTTGTTGGCGTTGCAGGTGGCGACGAGCACGTTCGCCGAACGGGGACGGTCGATCACGATCGTGCGCATCAGGCGCTTCAGCGCTTCCTGCGGCGTCGCCTCGAGATCCTTCGTGGCGTTCCAGTCGCGCTGGATCCGGTAGAAGATGCCCTTTGCGCCCGAATCGGCGCCGGTCCCGGGCTGGTATGGCTCCAGGATGCGCGCCGGGGTGACGCGGTCGACGACGCGCATCAGGAGGTCCTGACTGTTCAGGATGTAGGTAGCGGTCGTCGCGATCGTCTCCGCGCTCGTGTCGGTCGCCCGGGTCGGATCGACGCCGATGGACTCGGCGCCGCTCGCGGCGAGCGCGAACTTGCCCTCGCTGACGTACGAGTTCGGCGTCGTCAGCGCGAGGAACGCACCGATGAGCATGCCGAACAGCGTCGTCGCGAACACGAGGTAGCGCGCGCGGAACACGGCGGCCACGAGGCGGCGGAACGGCAGACCACCGGGTTCGTCGCCCTGCGCCACCGGCGCGAGCGTCGCCATGGCCTGGCGCGCGGTGAGCTGCAGTTCGTCGGCGAGGTTCTTCGTCATGATCGCTGTCGGTGTCGCCCGCGCCCGTGTGGGCGCCGGATCCGGTGCCGGGCGGCGCATGCTAACCGATCGGGTCACCGCCACCGCGTCGTGGATCCCGGCTGTTTTCGGCAGCGGCCTCGCGGGCACGTGATGCGTTCGTTCGCGGCGCAGGCGACTGCGGTTTCCTGCGACGACAGCCGCTAGGCTCCGCGGATGGTCGTCCCGTTTCGAGACCACAGGATCGTGCTCCTCGCGGGCGCCGCGCTCACGCTCGCCGCGTGCGGCTCCGGCCCCGACCCGGGCCCCGCGAACCGCCCGCCCGCGATCGGCGAAGTGCGCGACGGCATGAGCGCCGACATCGACACGCAGGAGCAGCGCTCGGCCCTGTTCGCCAACTGGGATCCGTTCGTCGACCCGGAGGGCGACTGGGTCACCTACGAATGGTGCATCGGCCGCACCGCGGGCCGCGACGACGTGATGCCCTGGACGAACGTCGGCGGCGCCGAACGGGCCGCGGCGACCGGGCTCGATCTGCCGATCGGCGTCACGCTCCGGGTCGGCGTTCGTGCGACCGATCGGGCGGGCAACACCAGCGCCATCGCGACGAGCGACGGACTCGTGATCGGCGCAACCAACACCACGCGGACGGAGTCGCCGGTCCGCGCCGAACCGCCGCCGCGCGCCGAGCCGCGGCCGATCGAACCCGCGCACACGGAGGCGCGACCACCCGAACCCGAGCCGCCGGCCCGCACGGAGCCGGCGCGAACGGAGACCCCGCCCCCGGTGGCCACGAAGGACGAACCGCCCGCGCCCGCACCGAAGAAGGCCGAGCCGGTGCCCGTCGCCTCGCCGGAGCCCGCGCGAACGGGCGGTCGCGCGGCGATCACCCGCTTCGGCATCACGTGGACGTTCGCGCGCCCGGTCGAGTGCGGCCAGTTCGTGACCGGCGACTGGTGGGTCGCGGGGCCGTGCGAGATCGTCGCGATCGAGCCGGCGAGTACGACCGTGGGCGGTCGCACGACGAACGGCTCGGCGATCAACCCGGATCCGCGCTCGCCGCAGCAGTCGTACGACAGCGCGATGTTCGGGCCCGACGGCGCCGGCCTCTTCGATCCGGGGCGCAACGTCGCGCGCGACGTGTCGCGAGCACGCAGCCTGCGTCTCGAGCCGGGCAGCTCGCTCGTCTCGACGATCAGCGCGCCGCAGGCCGGGCAGCTGCCGCAGCTCGAGACCTGCGCCGTGCTCACCTGTCTGCCGACCACGCCGCCGGAGAACGCCTTCCGCCCTCCGTACTGCGGCCGCGACAAGCAGTGCCGCTGGCTCGCGGCGAACCTCGACCTCGGCAAGCTGGCGCGGCTCGCGCCGCCGCAGGGTGCCCCGGCGCCGGCCGACCTGCTGCCGCGCTTCGAGCGGACGTGGCTCGACCACGTCGGCGGCTGGACCGGCCGCTTCCTCCACCCGCGCGAGAACATGCCCGACTACGGCCGCGACATCGCCGACCTGGTCGGCACCGCCGCGCTCGTGCTGCAGCTCGACCATCCCGACGAGGAGAAGCGGCCGCTCGCGATCGCTCTCGCGCAGATCGGCATCGATCTCGCGGGCATCGTGCAGAACGGCGGGCGCTTCGTCGCCGACGGCGGCAGCGGCAGCGGCCGCAAGTTCCCGGTGCTGTTCGCCGCGACGGTGCTGCGCGACCGCAATCTGCTGGCGCTGGTGCGCGACCAGAAGCTCGCGTTCGCCGAGGACGCGCAGACGTTCCACGTCGAGCAGACGTCCCCTGGCGTGTGGAACCGCGGCCACGGCGACTACGGCCCCGACGACGCCGGTCTCGCCGAGTGGGGCAACCAGCACGCCGACGATCCGGCGTTCGACAAGAAGTCGTGGACCGCGGACCCGTTCCGCCGCTGCTGCACCGCGAATGCGTGGCACGGCTTCGTGCTCGCGACGCGCATCATGGGCCTCCGCGAAGACTGGGGTCACCCCGCCCTGTTCGACTACGTCGACCGCTACATGCAGACCGAGTCGCCGGGCACCTACCAGCGCTCCTGGAGCCCGTTCGCCGAAGCGATGTGGGATCGCTACCGCACGGAGTTCTGAACGTCGGCCCGCGGCGCGCTCACGAGAGCACCGCCAGCAACTCGGCAACCGCGTTCCGCGTCGGCGTCAGCCGCCGGCGACAGATCGCGTGCAACGTGCCCGGCGGCACGAAGTCGAACGGCAGTCGCCTCAGTTCGGCCGGATGGTGGCGCGCCAGGGCATCGGGCAGCACGGCGAGCCACGGCGAAGTGCGACACAAGTCGATGCCGACGCGCAACTGGTCGACGGTGACGGCGACGCGACGCGGTCTTGACGCCGGCCAGCCGTCGGGACAGAGCCCGTCCGCGCCGCACGGTGGCGCGACGAACGCCGCGTCGGCGAGTTCGTCGGGATGCGGCTGCGCGGCGAACCACGGGTGTGCGCGGCCGCAGTAGACGCGGCGCGTGAGTTCGCCCGCCACTCGCGTCTCGAGGTCGCGCGCATGCAGCGGCTGTTCCTGGAAAACGATGTCGTAGCGACCGGTCCGCAGCGCCGCGGCCAGGTCGCCCTCCGGCGTGACGATCGTGGGCTGCACGCCCGGATGACCGACCAGGAGGCGCTGCACCGCCGGCGCCACGACGACCGTCGTACCGGCGCCGCTGCTGGCGATGGTCAGAGGCCCGCGCAGGCACGACGCAGGCAGCTCGGCCAGCCCGTCGTCGACCCGACGCATCGCGTCCCGCACCGCCGTCAGCAGTTCGCGGCCGGCTTCGTTGAGCTGCAGCCGCCGGCCCTGGCGGCGGAACAACGGCCGTCCGAGCCTCCGTTCCAGCAGCGCGATCGCCCGCGACAACGACGACGGCGTGGTCGCAGCGAGCCGTGCCGCGGTGGGCAGATGTTCGGTCTCGGCGACCACGCGAAAGGACGGCAGCCAAGCCCACAGCGGCAACAGCGCTCGGAGTCGGGGTTCGTTCATTGCAGTTTCGACAACAGCTGATTCGACGAAGGGCCAGGAACGCTCCATCGCCGAGCACGAATCACCGGCACCCAAAGCCCCACGGGCCCACCGAGAGATCCCATGATGATTCGTCACACCTCACTGCTGCTCTCCCTCGCCCTCACTGCCACCGCGACCGCGCAAGGCTTCGGCGCCATCTACACCCTGACCAACGCGACGGCCGGCAACGCCGTCAACGTGAACCTGCGGCTGCCCAACGGCGTGCTGCTGCCGTTCGCGAGCTTCGACACGACGGGCACCGGCACCGGCACCGGCCTCGGTTCCCAGGGCGCACTCGCGCTGAGCGCGAACGACAAGTTCCTGTACGCCGTCGACGCCGGCAGCGACCAGGTGACCATGTTCCACGTGCTCTTCGGCATCTTCCTGCTGCGCGCGGACACCGAAGCGACCGGTGATCAGCCGACCAGCGTCGCGACCCACGGCAACCTCGTCTACGTGCTGAACGCCGGCGACGACACGGTGCGCGGCTTCCGACGCACGGGCAACCATCTGCAGCCGATCGTCGGCGCCAGCTATCCACTGAGCCAGCCGGCCGCCGCCGGCGCACAAGTCGGCTTCAGCCCGGACGGCAAACACCTCGTGGTGACGGAGCGTGCGACCAACACCATCGACGTGTTCGCCGTCAACGGCAACGGCACGCTCGGCGCCGTCACGTTCAATGCATCGGCGGGCAACACGCCGTTCGGCTTCTCCTTCCGCGAGGACGGCACGCTGGTGGTCAGCGAAGCGGTCGGCGGCATGGCCGATGCGAGCGTGACGTCGAGCTACCGCATCCAGACCGACGGCACGCTGCTGACGATCAGCGGCGCAGTGCCGACCGACGAGACGGCGGCGTGCTGGGTCGCGATCCCGAGCCAGGGCCACTACGCCTACACGACCAACACGGGCAGCGGCACGATCACGGGCTATGAGCTCGACGGCGCGGGCCAGCTCACGCGACTGGACGCGAACGGCGTCACCGGCGATCTCGACAGCACCGCGCGCCCGATCGACTTCGAGTTCTCGCCGAACGGCCGCTACCTGTTCGTGCTGGACTCGGGCAACGACCGCATCCGCACCTTCTCCCGCCGCCCCGACGGGAGTCTCGCGCTGCAGGCGACCAGCATCGACGTCGTCGACGGCACCGCCGGCATGATCGTGCGCTGAGCCGACCGACCGCAGCCGGGGCGGAACCGCGGCGGACCGGCGGCCCGATGCGTCAGCCGGCCAGCAGGTCGCGGAAGAGCGCGATCGAGTCGCGTTCGGCGGGCACGACGCGGCCGTCCGCCTCGACCGCGAGTTCCGCAGCCTGCAGGAACAGCTGCCGGTGCTCACGCGGGATCGAATCCGGATCGAGGTCCTCGACGTCCGGCGGCACCTGGAGCCACGCTGCGACCTGTTTCACTTCGGCGTCGGTGAGATTCAGGCGGCCGGCGATCCGCATCACGAGATCGCGCTCCGTTTGCGTCACCTTCAGGTCGGTCCACACGAAGGAAGTGACGAACCGGAGCAGGTTCATGCGTTCGGTCGGGCCGAGTTTCATGCCGGTCAGCAGAGCACGCAGTGCGGGCGGCTGACAAGCGCGGCCGGCGGGTTCCTCAACCCTTGCCGCGCACCACGAGATCCTCCCAGATGCCGGCGCTGCCGGTCGCAGCGCCCGGCGGACCTGCCTGCGCGCCGATGCCCCACGGGGCGGCGTCGGGCAGCGCGTCGGGCAGCGCGAACCTCCCCGGGACATCGCCCACGAGGATCGTCACGGCATCCCGCTTCGCCGTGATCTGGAAGGCCGTCGAGTAGCCGAGGCGAAGGGCCGGGACCGCCTTGAAGCCGAGCTCGGTCCACTCGTCGCCTTTCGAACGGTAGCGAAACAGGGTGACGCCGCGGTCGGCGGTGAATGCCACCGAATAGAAGTCGCCGGCCTCCGTGCGCCCGAACAAGAAGTTCATCTGCTGCGCGGCAGCCGGCAGGATGCGCAGCGAACCGGTGGCGTTCAGCTCCGCGCCCTTCACCGGCTGCCGGCACCAGGCGATCGCATTGCGTTCCGGAAACGCGATCTGGACCATCCGCTTCCCGTCGAGCGCGAGTGAGCGGTACACCTCCGACCAGGTGGGCTGCAGCCCGGCGACGAACTTCGCGAACGCGGCGTCGAGCTGGTCGAGACCGGTTCCGTCCACGCTCTTCGCCCACGCATCCTCCGATGCGAGCCCGCCCACCGTTCGCAGCAGCGCGTTCCTCCGATCGGCATGGGCCGGGGTCTGCAACATCGCGTAGAACACCGCGCGTGCCGCGTAGCGCGGGTGGAAGTCGAGGTCGTCGATGCCGTCGCGCAGGATCGCCCGTGCCTTCGGGAGCTTCTTGTCGCGCGCGAGATCCAGGACGAGTCGCTGCTGTTCCTGCGCCATCACCGAGATCTCGGTGCGACCGCCGCCGCGAACGGCGTCGAGCACCTTGCGCGCGTTCGTCGCAGCGAAGCCGTCGACGAACCACATCGGGTGCACTTCGAAGTTCGGAAAGACTCGCGCACGCGCGACGTGGGACGCCTCCCACGCGAGCAATTCGACCGTCATCGCGGGCAGGCCGACGGCGCGGAGCGTCTCGTCCGAACATGGCGGCTGCAGTGCAACGTGCGCCGTGCGGCTCGCGTGGTGGAACATCGCGAGGTTGCGGCGGAACTTGCCGTTCGTGAGCTGCTGCTCGGCCGCTTCGTAGCCGGCGATCGTGCGGTAGAGATGGACCACGAGGGGCGCCGCAGGCGGCTTCGTCCCGTCGGCGCCGAGCGTCGGAGCCGCGAAGGGCCACACCTTCTCGACGGCCGCGAGCGCTTCGTCGGCGACGGCCTCGTCGAATCCGTGGCAGTGCACGACCGCGAACGTGCCCGCCCTCTCGACCACGGTCTCCTGGGCGCGCGCCGCAAGCGGCAGGGCGACCGCAACCACGGCGAAAGCGGGGCAGAGCCGGTGCAAGAGTCGATGCATGCGTCCTCGTTCCTCGTCGTGTAGCGATAACACGGTCGCAGCAGCGCCACAACCGACGACGGTCGCCCGAGAACACAGCGGGCGCACGGCCTCGTGCGCCCGCGCGGGACTTCGGCGTCAGATCACGGGCAACCAGCGCCCGCGACCCGGATCTTCAACCCGTTCGTCGGCGCGAGGAAACCGAGGAACGGCCCGCCGTCGACGATCTCGAAGCCCTGCGCGAAGTAGTCGATCGGCGACATGCCGGCCGCGAGCGGCAGCGGGTACTCGGCGATGCCGGCCGCATTCGCCTGCACCAGCGTGAGCAGCACCATCTGCGGCTCGTCGAGGAAGAACGTGCAGCCGCTGCCGAGATCGACGTTCGCACCGCCGAGGCCGAACGCGCCGATCAGGAACGCCGACGGCGCTGCTTTGAACTGCACCGCGAACGCCGCGTTCGGCGACGTCGGCAGGCCGTTGGACCAGGCGCGCGGCGCCGGAGTGCCGCAGCCGTCGCCGAGGTACTCCGTGCCGAGCAGCGTCGGCGTCTGCGACGCGACCGCCACCGACAGGCTGCCAGCACCGAGGCGCGCTTCGTCGATCGACACGCTGCCAGCGACCGGCGCGGCGTCCGAGTCGAACCAGAAGTTGTAGATGCAGTTCCAGTCGAGCGCGTTCGTCGCCGACGCGAGGAACGCGATCTCGTTCGCCGTCCGGCTCACCGTCCACTCGTTGAGCGCATCACCGTCGACATCGCGGAAGCCGAAGTTGATCGCCCGCGCCGTCGGGCAGACCGGGATGCGCAGCGACGCGCCGCCGCGGTCGTTGTCGATGTTGTGCACCGCGTACTCGTAGTGCCACATGCCCTCGACGGGCCCGGTGACCTTCACCGCGACCAGGAAACGGCCGTCGTCGGGCCCGTTGCCCGCCATCGCCGTCGTCGCGCCGGTCCAGCGCGACAGCACCGAGCCCTGCAGGTTCGCCGCGCCGGAGAACGTCGTGGACCACGAGCTCCCGTTCCACGTGAACGAGAGGCCGCGCGACATCAGGTTGTTGTCGCGGTTGGCGACGGGCTCACCCTTCACCATGAGGTGCACCTGCCCGTAGAACGTGCCCGCCGTCGCGAGCTCCGTCTCACGCACGACGAGGCGGTTCTTCACCGCGTCGAAGGCGAACACCTGCTGCGAGGTGAGCGACTGGATGCCGTCGGCCGCCGCTGCCCCCGACACCGCCGGGTCGCCTACGTCGAAGTAGCTGCCGACGGAGTTCCACGATCCAAGCCACGGATTGATCTCGGTCGTCGGGCCGAGGTTGTAGCGATCGCCGTTGAAGCCGGTCGAATACGTGTCCGAGCAGCCGACACGCATGGTGTTCGACGGGCCGGTCTGGCACGGCGCACACGGACCGCTGGAAAAGTTGTACGGGACGCGCGAGTGCTTCAGGAAGCTCTCGCCCGAGACCTGCACCATCCGACCACCGCTCTCCCGCGCGAGCAGGAACGCGATCTTCGGGTAGGTGTCGAGCATCGCCTGCGAGCTGCTGCCGCCGACCCAGCCGAGCCAGGTGAGCGGCACGGTGCCGCTGTTGCAGTAGGAGTGCCCGAAGCCGACGCCGGCTTCGCCCTGGGGATAGGCGGGACCGCGCCGCCCGTAGACGGTCGGCGAGCCGACGTCGTAGACGCGCAGATCCGTGCCGGGGATCGCGTTGCTCTGGGCCAGCAGCCCGGAAGCGAAGAGGGGAATCGCCGCGAAGAGGGCAGGACGCATGGCGGCACACGATCCGGACGAACCCGCCCGGGCGTCAAGCCCCGGTGACACCGCGAACTTGCCGGCATTCCTTGCGCGCCGGCCGCCGGCAGGAACAGAATCCGGCGATGAAGAAACTCGTACCGTTCGTCGCCTTCCTCGCCGTGTCGCTCCTGAGCGGTTGCGCCCAGCACGCAGACACCGCTCCCGCGAAAGGCGCCCTGCTCGCGAACGTCTGCGTGATCTCCGGCGAAGCGCTGGAGGCCGGCTCACCCACCGCCGAGTTCGGCGACGGCCACGTCGCGTTCTGCTGCGACAAGTGCAAGGCGAAGTGGGACAAGATGGACGACGCGGGCAAGAAGGCCGCGCTGGCCAAGGCCACGGGAACGAAGTGATCCGATGAGCCAGCCCAAGATCGCGTCGAAGACGCCCTACGTGCTCGACGTCCAGCCGGGCAAGTACGCGTGGTGCGCGTGCGGAGCGAGCAAGAAGCAGCCCTACTGCGACGGCTCGCACGCGGGCACGCCCTTCGTTCCGAAGATCGAGACGATCGACGCGGCGAAGAAGGTGGCGTGGTGCGGCTGCAAACACTCCTGCACCAAGCCGTTCTGCGACGGCTCCCACAAGAAGCTCCCGAACTGATGCTCTGCGTGGATCACGTCGGTTCGCGGTGGTCGGCGAGACGATCGACCCTCGCCGAAGTGGTCCCGAGTGGGCTTGCGGGCGCGGATCCACGCAAGGCATCAGCCCGCGGGGGTCGGATTTTCAGCGGGAAAACGGGTCGTGAGTGCCATTGCAGGCATGCCCACCTTCTTCCGCGCCACGCGCGCCTTCTCCTGGCCGATCGTCGCGCTCGTGCTCGCCGCCGCGGCAACTGCCCAAGGCCCCTGCCACCACCGCGGGTCGCGGCCCGTGCCCGCCACCGTCGAAGCGAGCCCGTTCCCGCTCGGCTGTCCCGCCGCGCCGACCTGGCCGTACTGGCACCTGTTCACTCCGGCGCACCGCGAACCGGCGGTCCGCATCGGCTTCGATCCGGGCAGCGCCGAGGCGAAGAAGCGCATGCTCGTCGCCTACCAGTGCACGGGGCTTGTCCTCGTGCCCGTGGTCCCGGTGCACGTGCGCGCCATGGGCTACGTGATCGACCAGCCCGAGATCGCCTGTTCGCCCGCGAGCCTCAGGCCTTGAGCAAGTGACCCTCGCGGCGCGCGAGCCACAAGCTGCACACGAGATCGCTGGTGACGTTCGGGATCGTGCGCGTCATGTCGACGAGACGATCGACGCCGAGGATCAGCGCGAGCATCTCGGGCGGCACACCGACTTGCGTGAGCACGATCGCGAGCAGCGGCAACGATCCGCCGGGCACGCCCGCGGCCCCGATCGCCGTCAGCACGGCGAGGCCGACGACGGTGACCTGCTGACCGATCGACAGGTCGATGCCCGCCGCCTGCGCGAGGAACAGGACCGACACGCCCTCGAACAGCGCGGTGCCGTTCATGTTCATCGTGGCGCCGAGCGGCATGACGAAACCAGCGACCTCCTTCGGCGCGCCGAACTCGTCGACGGCGGTGCGGATCGTCGTCGGCATCGTCGCGTTGGACGACGACGTCGAGAACGCCGTCAGGATCAGCGTGCGGCAGCCGCGGTAGAAGCGGCCGGGCGACAAGCCGGCGAACACCCACGCGAGACCGGTCACCACGACGACCTGGTACACGACGAGCCCGCCCATCGCCGTCGCGAAGTACCAGCCGACGAGGCGCATCACGTCGATGCCGAGCTTGGCGGTCGAGTGGAAGATCAGGCACGCGACACCCAGCGGCGCCAGGTGCATCGCCCAGCCGAGCACCTTCACCGCCAGCTCGTAGATCGTCTCGAGAACTTCGCGCAGCACGCGGGTCCGATCGGGCGGGAGGCGCGTCGACGCGGCGCCGAGGATCAGCGCAAAAAAGATGAGTCCGAGCAGCTTCTTGTTGTCCGCCGCCGCGCCGACGACGTTGTCGGGCACGATCTCGACGAGCATCTCGACCCAGCTCTTCGACTGCCCCTCGAGCGCCTTCTCCGTCTCGCGCAGATAGGTCGTCTTCGCCGCCTTGAGGCTCGCCGCATCGAGCGGGCGCTCTGCCGGCAAGCCCGCGACGAGGCGGAGCACGTCGTCCGCCGACAACGACGCCGAAGCGCCCTTGCCCTGGACGATCTTCTCCTGCGCCTGGCCCAGATACTGCGCCTTCACGCGGTCCGCCGACGCCGGGTCGATCTGCTTCGCGGGCTGGATGGTGGCGACGAGCAGGATGCCGAGCGACGCCGCCAGTGCGGTGGTGCCGAGGAACCAGCCGAGCGTACGCGCCCCGAGGTTGCCGAGCTTCTGCACGCTGCCGAGCCCGGCGACACCGAGAAAGAGCGAGCAGAACACGACCGGCACGACAACCATGAACAGGAGCCGCAAGAACACGTCGCCGACCGGCTTCACGATCCGATCCGCCCACCACTCGATGCCCACGTACGTCGCGGACTTCGGAGCGCCGAGTTCCGGTGCGTAGAGCAGATTCAGGGTCACGCCGAGCGCCGCGCCGAGGATCAGGCCGAGCAGGATCTTCGTCGGCAGCGACAGTCCGCGTTCGCGAGGCGAGGCGTGTTCCATGCGTGGCGCAGGTTAGCGGCTCGCCTTCGTGCCGTCGCCAGCGGCTACCCGAGCGTCGCTCCCGCGCGGCGCACCAATCCGCTCCGCGAACGGATCGCGCCGGGCGCGGATCGCACCGCACCGGGCGCAGCGGCCGGATCAGCGCACGCGCGCGAGCACGCGGCTCTGGCCACCGCCTTCCGGCCGGACCTCGACCACGGCGCCGATTCGCTCCGCGATCCCGTCCACGTGCGAGATGACGCCGACCTGGCAGCCGGTCGCTTGCAGGGTGTCGAGCGCCCCGAGCGCCGCCTCGAGGTGCTGCGCGTCCAGCGTTCCGAAGCCCTCGTCGAGCAAGAGGGTCTCGACGCGTGTCTTCGGCGCGGCAAGCGTCGCCAACGCGAGGGCCAGAGCCAGTGACACGAGGAACGACTCGCCCCCCGACAAGGTCTGCACACCGCGCCGCGTCCCGCCGAGATCGAGGTCGACGACGACGAAGTCCATCTCGCCGGTCGTGTTCCGTTCGAGCCGGTAGCGGCGCGCGAGATCCGCGAGGCGCCGGTTCGCCTCGACCAGGAGCAGGTCCAGCGTGAGTCCTTGCGCGAACACCACGAACGCATCGCCGGTGCTCGATCCGATCAGGTCGTCGAGCGCCTGCCATGTCGCGAGCCCGGCCTCGGCCTCGGCGAGTCGCGGTGCGATCTCGCCGCGGTGCCGCCGCACACCGTCGTCCGCCGCGAGGCGCACCTGCACGTCGAGCAGGCGATCCTCCACCGCCTCGCGCGCCCGCCGCGCGTCCTCGTACGCCGACTTCGCCTCCGCGGCATCGAGTTCGGGGCGGCCGGCTGCTTCGTGCTTCCGGCGCTGTTCCACCCGCTCGCGCAGCACGACCCGCGCCTTCTCGACCGCAGTCGCGAACGCGGCGAGCAGCGCGCCTTCCTCCTCGATCGCGGCGCTGCCGAGGCGCATCGCCGCCGCCACCTCGTCGCCGGTGACTCCTGCCTCGCCGCACGCACCCTCGAGCCGGACCGCGGCAAGGGACGCACCACTCGCGGCGCGAGCCGCCGCGACCAGCAGGTCCTCGGACTTGCGACGCGCGAGATCGCGAACCGCTGCGGCATCGCGGACGTTCGCGTCGAGCCGGTGCAGTTCGCGCAGCTTCGTGGTGACCTCGTCGCCGAGGCGCTCCCACACGTCCGGCCATGCGTCCACGCCGGCAAACGCGACCGCGAGCGCCTGTCGCTGCTGCACGATCGTCGCGTCGTTCTCACGCGCTCCCGCACGCGCCTCGGCCAACGCCTCGGCCGCACGTCGCTGTCCCGCCGTCGCCTCGCGTTCCGCGCGCCGCGCGACCTCGACGTCCTGCGCCGCCTTCGCGAACACGCGGGCCGCGGCATCGAACGCCGCGGCGAGGCCCGCGGCGCATCGTTCGGCCTCCGTGATCGCCGCCTGTTCGCGTCCGATCTCGATCACCCGCTGCCGCACGATCGTGAGTCCCGCGGCCGGTCGGTCCGCAGCCCCGCGGAGATCGTCGTCGGGCTCCGCCGCAGCGCGCCAGGCGACGAACGCCGACCCGCGCGCCGCCGCGGCCGCATCGAGCGCGCGCCGTTCCGCCGCCAGCTGCCGCTCCGCCGCCAGCAGCAGCGCATCGTGCTCGAACAGGCGCCGCGCCGCCTCGTCCGCACCGCGCTGGGCGCACGCCACCGCGTCCTCGGCCGCTTTCGCCGCGTCGCTGCCGTGCACATCGGCGACGGCGTGCTCGCGGGATCCGCACAGGGGACACGGCTCTCCCGCGACGAGGTCGACGCGCAGCGAAGCGAGGCCTGCTTCGGCGCGCAGACGTTCGGCCGCGGCTCGGGTGCTGCGCAGCGCTTCGGCCGCACCACTCGCGGTCTCGACGAGCGCCGACCGCGCAGCGCGCCCGGCTTCGAGCGTCGCCGCCGATTCCGTACACCGGGTCTCCGCCGCGACGAAGGCGTTCTCGGCCGCAACCGCCGCTGCCGCGGCATCGTGAGCCCGGGTCGTCGCATCGCGCCTCGCGTCGAGGCGCCGCCGTTGCGCCGCGACACCCACGACCTCCGGGGCCGCACACGCCGCGCGCGCCGCCTCCATCGCGGCGTGGGCCGCGTCCCGCGCCGCCTCGGCCGCGGCGACGCGCACGGCCGCCGCCTCGAGAGCCGCCGCCGTTCCGCGCTCGGCGGTTTCGCACTGGGCGATCCGACCGGCGAACGCAGCGGCCAGGCGCCGCGTCGCCGCGTACTCCTCTGCCATGCGCTCCCACTGGGGCAGTTCGTGAACGATGCGCGGCACCACGTCGCCGCCCCCGACCGCCTGCCACACCGCGACGAACGAGCGGCGTGCCGCGTCCGCTTCGCGCGTCGCGTTCGCCGCGGCTTCACCCGCGATCCGCGCCGCCGTGTCGGCAACGGCCCGCTCCCGCTCCGCCGCGACGACCAGCGAACGGTGCGCCACGAGCGCGGACGCTTTGACCATCCTCGTGTGCAGGCGCCGTCGTTCCGCGGCCCGCTCGTCGGCGGCGATCGCACTCTGCAGATCCACCGCCGCCCTCGACTCCTCCTCCTGCCGGACCAGCGCGGTCGTGTGCCACGCGACGTACTTCTGCGCGAGTTCGACGCCGAGGGAACATGTGCTGCGAGACACCTCGAGCGCCGCGCGATCCGCTTCGAGCGCCGCGCGGGTGGCGTCGTCGAGCAGCGGCTGCGCGTCCAGCTGTCCGCGCAGCAGGTCCACCTGCGCAGCCACCGCCCTGCGGCGTTCGTGCGCAGCGCGCGACAGGCGACGGTAGACGTCCGCCCCGGTCAGCGTCTCGAGCAGCCGCGCGCGTTCGTCGGCCGGTGCACGCAGGAACGCGGCGAAGTCGCCCTGCGCGAGCAGCACCGAGCGGCAGAACTGGCCGAAATCGAGACCAAGCCGCGCCTCGATCGCCGCCAGCACTTCCGTCTTGCGGCCGCTGGCGACGGCGACGTTGCGGTCGATGTCCGTGAGCGACATCTCCGTGTCCTGCACGCGGCCGTCGCGTTTGCGCCGCGCCCGACGCACCGACCACCGCGCCCGGTAGCGCGCTCCGTCGCGACCGGTGAAGTCGACCTCGGCGTGCGCCTCCGGCGCGTCGCGGCGGAGCAGCGTGCGCGGATCGTTGCTGCGCAGCCAGTCCTCGCGGGCGGCGACGTCGTCGCCGATCGGCGTGCCGCCGCGGTTCGACAGGCGCGGCGTGCGGTCGAAGAGCGCGAGGCACAGCGCGTCGAGCAGCGTGCTCTTGCCGGCGCCGACCGGCCCGGTGATCGCGAACAGCCCGACCGCGGCGAGCGGCCCGGTGCCCAGTTCCACGGCGAACGATCGTGCGAGGCTCGCGAGGTTCTGGCCGCGGATCGCGAGGATCTTCACTGCCCGCCCCCGTGCTGCACTTCGTCGAGCAGTTCGCGGAACGCCGCGAGGAGCGGCGGCGGCACGTCGCCCTGGTGGTCGCGGCGGTAGCGCCGCACGAACACCTGCTCCGGCGTCAACGACGCGAGTTCGGCGCCCGGCGGCAAGGGATCGTCGCCGCCGCCGGCGACGACGACCTCCACACGCACGAGCCGCGCGTCCTTCTCCGCGACGACGCGCGCGATGCGTTCGCCGATGCCCGGCGCCGGCTGCGGCAGGCGCACGGCGACCTCGAGCAGCGGACGCAGTTCGTCGGGCCGCCCCGCATCGCGAGGCGGCAGTTCCTGCACCGCCGCGAGCGCCGCGTCGGGTTCGAGTTCGCCCCGTTCGGGTACGCGGATCATCTGCACGAGCCGAGGGACGCGCAGCGACCATACCTTGCCGAGCCGTTCGCCCTCGAGATCGGCGAACACGACGTGATGCGGGTGCTCGCGCTCGGGCATCGACAGCGGGATCGGCGAGCCGCTGTAGCGCACGTGTTCTCGCGCCGCGAGCGACTGCGGGCGATGCAGGTGGCCGAGCGCCACGTACACGCAGTCGGCGGGGAAGAGGTCGATCGGCAGCGCGTGCTGGTTGCCGCCGAAGACCTTGCGCTCGCTGAGTTCGCTGAGCGCGCCGCCGACGAGATACCCGTGCGCCATCGCGACGAGCGCCTGTCCCGGGGCTCGCATCGCGCGCGCCGCGGCGAACACTTCGGCGTGCAGGGAGCGCATGCCCTCGATCAACGGATCTTCGTCGGCCGCCGCGGCCGGATCGGCGGGGCGCGGCAGCACGTAGTCCGCGCGGTCGGTCGCATCCGCATCGGCCGGGCGCGGCGGCACGAGGGCGAGCACGTCGCTGCTCCGCAGGAACGGGATCGCCGCGCACACCGCGCGCACTTCGCCGTTCTCGTCGCGCAAGGGCACGAGCAGATCGTCGGTCCCGAGCCTGCCGTCGGCGCCGCGCACGATCCCGCCGACGACGCGCACGTCGAACGCCGCCAGCAGGTCGCGCGGGGCTTCGAGCCGCGCGGCGGAGTCGTGGTTGCCCGCGATCACGACGATCTGCAGCGACGGCCGCGCGCGCTTGCACTCGCCGAGGAACTGGAACCAGGCGCGCCACGCGTTCGCCGGCGGATTCGCGCTGTCGAACACGTCGCCCGCGATCAGCAGCGCGTCGACGCGCCGCGCGACGACGGTGTCGACGAGCCAGCGCAGGAAGTGCGCGTGCTCCGCCTCCCGCGTGTGCTCGCGCAGCGTGTGGCCGAGATGCCAGTCGGCGGTGTGGAGGAGACGCATGGTGCGGAACGGCGCGGGCGCCGTACGACGGTAGCAGGGCGAGAGCCGGCACGGAGCAGTTCTTCGTTCCCGGTGCGACGCGCGGACTCGGGGCCGACGTAGACTCGCTGCTCCGGGCGGGCCGGCGACGCGGCCCTCCCGCGCACGACCCATGGCGAAGACTCCCCCGCGCCCCGCCGGCTACTCCGGCACTCCGCTGGCGAAGAAGCTCGGCATCGCCGAAGGCTGCACGGTCCTCACGATCGGGGCGCCCCTGCGATTCCGTTCGCTGCTCGCACCACTGCCGGCGAAGGTGGCGTTCGCGCGCAGCGTCGGGCCGAGGGTGAACATCGTGCATCTCTTCACGAAGAGCGCCGCCGACCTCGCTCGCCATCTCACCGGCCTGCGGCAGGCGCTGCGGCCGGACGCAGCGGTGTGGGTCTCGTGGCCGAAGAAGACCGCGAAGGTCGCGACCGACGTCACCGAGAACGTGATCCGCGATGTCGCGCTGCCCCTCGGCTTCGTCGACGTGAAGGTGTGCGCGGTCGACGACGTCTGGTCCGGGCTCCGCCTCGTCGTGCGCAAGGAACTGCGGTGAAGGTGCCGTGACGGACGCGACCTCACGCATCGTCGTGACACGACCGCTCGCGATGTTCGGTCGTTGGCGCCGGCTCCGCGTCCTGGTCGACGGAGTGGAGCGTGCGAGCCTGCGCTGCGGCGACACCGCGCGACTGTTCGTCGCCGCGGGACCGCATCGTGTGCAGGTCGCGATGGACTGGTGCACCTCGCCGCTGCTGGAACTGGACTGCAGAGCGGACGGCACGGCAGAACTCGAGTGCCTGCACCCGGCATGGTGGCGCGCTCCGTCCCTGGTGCGGCGCGAGCCGCACCGGCTCTTCGGCCTGCGTGTCCTGCGCGGCGGCGGCGCGACGGCCTGAGGTCATGCCGCCACGGGGTGCCGGCTCCGGTACACACGGAACGCCAGCACGCCGAGCGTCAGCGCCGTCAGCGGGATCACGAAGGTCAGCATGACGCGGGCATAGCCTTCCTTCGCCCCGTGCTTCGTCGCATCGAGGATCAGGTACGCGGTGTATGCCGCGTAGTAGAGGAGGAACAGCAGTCCCTCCCACCGCGGGATCCGGAACCCGCGCGCGAAGATCGGCAGGCACGCGACGGCCGCCGCGATCATCACGGGGATGTCGAAGCCGCGCATCGCGGGCGACACGGGCAGGCCGGCCGGCGCCGCCGCCCCGGCGAGGCCGAGCACGCCCATGAGGTTGAAGAGATTGCTGCCGACGACGTTGCCGACCGCGATGTCGCGTTCGCCGCGGAGCGCCGCGAGGATCGACGTCGCGACTTCGGGCAGCGACGTGCCCGCCGCGACGATCGTGAGGCCGACGACGACTTCGCTGACGCCCACCCATTGCGCGAACTTCACCGCACCCTCGACGAGCCACTGCGAACCGAGAACGAGCAGCGCGAGCCCGGCCACGACGAAGCCCAGGTTCGCCGCCACCGACGGCTTCTTCTTCGGCGTGAACTCGGCTTCGTACTCGGCGACCACTTCCGCCTTCTCGCGGCGGCTCGCGCGAATGACCCAGACCGTGTAGGCGACGAGGCAGGCGAAGAGCACGATGCCGTCGAGCCGGCCGATCTTCTCGTCCCAGGCGAGGGCGAGCACGACCACCGACATCAGGATCGTCAGCGGCACGTCGCGGCGAACGAGATCCTGCGCGACGAGCAGCGGCGCGATCGCCGCCGACACGCCGAGGATGAACAGTACGTTGAAGATGTTGCTGCCGACGACGTTCCCCACTGCCATGTCGGCCTGCCCGAGCCACGCGGCCTTGACGCTCACGGCGAGTTCGGGCGAGCTCGTGCCGAACGCGACGACCGTGAGGCCGATCACCAGCGACGACACACCGGCCGCCGAAGCGAGGCGCGCGGCGCCGCGCACGAGCCACTCCGCGCCGAGCACGAGGAGGCCGAGGCCGAAGACGAAGAAGAGCACGTCGGTGAATGCCATGGGCGGTCGCGGCGCAGAGTAGCAGCGCGCTCGTCGCACGGAAGCGTGCGGTGCGTCGTCACGACCGCGGCTACGTTGATCCCGTGTCTCCGATCTGCTTCCTCACCGGTGCGAGCGGCTTCGTCGGCCGCCATCTCGCGCCGCGGCTGGCGCGAACGCACCGACTGCGCGTGCTCGTGCGCGACGATCGGGACCTGCCGTGGCTCGCGGATCACGACCACGAACGAATCGTCGGCCGACTCGGCGACGACGACGCCGTGCGCCGCGGTGTGGCGGGCGCGGACCTCGTCGTGCACCTCGCGGCGCTCGTGTCGTTCCGGCCGCAGGACCGCGGCGCGATGTTCGCGACGAATGCCGACGCCACGGCGCAGCTCGCGGGGGCGGCACGCGAAGCCCGCGTTCGCCGATTCCTCCACTGCTCGACGATCTCGGCCATCGCGTACCGCGATCGCCCGGAAGTGGTCGACGAGACCGCACCGTTCAACTTCGGACGTCTGCGGATCGGTTACTGCGACAGCAAGTTCGCCGCCGAACGCCGCGTGCTCGACGAAGTGCAGCGCGGCCTCGACGCGGTGGTCGTGAATCCGCCGTCGATGTACGGCCGCGGCGACCGCCGGAAGGGCGACGGGTCGTTGATCACCGCACTGCTCGACGGCCGCATCCGGATGGCGCCGCCGGGCGGGATCAACGTCGCGGACGTCGCGTGTGTCTGCGACGGCATCGTCGCGGCGATCGAGCGCGGCCGCACCGGCGAACGCTACGTGCTCGGCGGCGAGAACCTGACGGGCCGCCAGCTGCTCGAACGCGTGGCCGCGATCGCACACGCACGAGCCCCGCGGCGTGTGCTCGCTCCGGCGATCGTGCGAGCTGCAGCCCGCGTGCTCGCGGCGAAGGAGCGCTGGTTCGGTTGCCGCGGCCCGCTCACGAGCGAGATCCTGCGCCTCGCACCGCGCTTCCTCTGGTTCTCGTCGGCGAAGGCCGAACGCGAACTCGGCTACCGCCCCCGCCCCGTCGATACGGGCATCGCCGCGGCGTGCGACGAACTGCGCGAACGACGCTGACGACCCGCGGATTCGCGCGAACGGGTGCAACCGTTCGCATTCGCAGTGCACATGGCTCCCGTGCGTCGATGCGCCGCGGGCCGCGCTTCGCCGCCTTCGATTCCGGCCCGCACGATCGGGACGACCCGAGGAGAGTCCGATGAATCACCGAGCTTCCGCACTCAGCTTCCTGCTCTGCATCGCGCCGGCCGCGGCGCAGGACGACTGCCCGATGCAGACGACCCAGCACGTGGCCGCGAACATCACGTACGGCCCGCCCCAGACCTGCGGCGGGTTCACCTACCAGATCGGCAACCTGCAGCTGTCGACGCTGCGGGACGCGTGCCCGCTGTTCGTCGTCTACACGCCGCCTCACGACTTCGCCGTACCGTCGGCCAACCGCACGATGGTCGACGTCGTCACGCAGATGCCGATCACGAAGGTGACGTTCCGTTGCGTGACGGAGTGGCTCCTGATCCTGCCGATCGGATCGAAGTGCGTCGCGGACCGCACGTTCGTCGTCGGGCAGGTGCCGCAACTGGTGACCCGTCCGTGCCCGCCGATCGCGCCTTCCGCGCGCCCCTGATGCCCCCGCACGGCCACAGGTAGGAGTCCGCGGCGCATGCGCGCCGCGGCGCCACTGCCGGAGGAACATGCCTGACGTCGCATCCGGGCCCGCGCGTTCGCGCGCAGGGCTCACGGTCTTCTTCGCCCTCGTCGCGCTCACCGGAGCTCTGGTCGCCTTGCTCGTCGCTCCGTTCGCCGCGCCGCCCGCGGCCGCCGCGGTTGCCGAGGCGCCCGTCGAGCCCGCCGTGGAGGCCGCACCGGTGGCACCGGCGGCCACGGCGGCCGTGCTGCCACCGGCCGACGACGAGGTGCCGCAGCGCACCGACGCGGCTCCGCCGCCCGCTGCTCCGCCGCCGACGTTCGAGCAGCGCGTCGACGAGCTCGCGGACCTCGGCCTGCGCACTGCTGCGTTCGCTGCCGCCGACGACTTCGCCGCGGCGAAGGAGGCCGACGGCATCGTGCGCCGCCGCTTCGCCGAACTGCTCGACGCCTTCCCCGACGCCGGGGAGAGGGCGCTCGCCGCGTTCGCCGCGAACGACGAGACGGACCCCGCCGTGGCGCCGCCGATCACGGCTGCCGATCCGCTCGGGAACGGCCGCCGCCTCGTGCTCCAGCTGATCACGATCGCCGAGTGCGAACGACGCCACACCGCCGCGATCGCCGCCGGCGACCATTCGCGGAGCGACGCCCTCGTGCAGAACATCCTCGATCTCGCACCGATCGCGCCCGCGCTCGCAGAACTGTGCGACCAGACGCTCGGCGACCGCCCCTGGCTGCGCCTGCCGCACGAGCCGTCCGTGCTCACGATCGTCCGCCTCGCGGGCGAGGACCGCGTGCCCCGGAAGGTCGCGACGCGCCTCCTGCTGACGCTGTGGGACAACCTGCAGCGGTCGGGCGAACGTTCGTCCGACGAACTGGCGCGCCTCGCGCTGCTGCTGTTCGCCGACACGGACCCGAGCAAGCGGATCGCCGCGACGCGCCACCTGCTCACCGACGCGCGCTACCGGCCGATGGTGCTCGCGTGGCTGCGCGAGCAGCAGGACGGCGCGACCGCGATCGAAGTGGCGGGCCTCGCCGCACGCGAACTCGAGCCGGCCGCCGCGCTCGACGTGCTGCGCGAACTCGGGCCGATCCTGCCGCGTGCGCCCGCCGCCTACATGGTGCTCGCGGCGCGGGCGCCGAGCGCACTCGCCGACGCCTACCGCGAGTTGCTCGCGTCGAACACCCAGCCGGGCATGCGCCAGGACCTGGTCGCCGGCGTCGGTTTCTCGGGTGCAGCGGAGGGACGTACCGTCGCCGAACTCGCGCTCCGCCACGACCCGTCGCCAGACGTGCGCATCCAGGCCGTGTTCGCACTCAGCGCCACCGACACCGACGCCGGAGAGCGCGCGATCTCCGAGCTGCTGGACGACCCGCGCATCGCGAAGGACCCGAACCACCTCGGCGCGCTGGTGCTCGCGATGCAGAACCTCGAGGCGGGGCGCAACCTGAACGCGATCGACCGGCTGGGCCGGCGCTTGCGCACGATGGCGCTGTCGGAGTCCGGTCGCGTGGCGCTCGAAGCGCTCCTGGCCCGCAGCCTCCCGGGCGGTGCGCCGTCGTCGGATCCGGGCACGCCGCGCTGACGCGGCGGCGAAGACTACTTCTTCTTCTCGACGTGCTTCGTGTGCTTGCGCAAACGAGGGCTGTACTTCGACAGCTCCAGCTTGTTGGTGCCGGGCTTCTTCATGATCGTGTAGTTGCGATCACCCGTCTCCTCGCAAACGAGGAAGACGATCTCTTTCTTCTTCTTGGGCTTGGCCATGGCGGTACCGGGAGGGCCGAGGAGAGTAGCGAGGCACTCCCCGCTTGCAAGCTCCCGTAGCGACCGGGCTCACTGATAGTCGAGCGTGAGCACGGGCATCTGGCCGAGGAACGGCTGCCACGGCGACACGGTGGCCCCGGCCGGAAAGAACGAAGTCGCGCAGTTGCCGCCGACGGCGACCGAGTTCAGCACCATCACGAGGCCGTTGCTGAAGGAGAACGGCAGCCCGGGGCGATTCGAATCCAACCACAGTGCCTGCACGCCGATCCGGATGCCGGCAGGCACGTTGTTGAGGGGGAACGTGGTCGTGAACTTGCCGGCGGCGTCGGTCAGACCGGTCCAGGGCACGTCGAGCGGCGCCCAGTGGAAGCACCCGGTGAGGCCCGCGTCGACGAGGCCGAACGATCCGCCGAAACCGAGGTAGGCGGGACCCGGCACCTGCCCTTGTGGATCGATGCCCATCCAGAGCATCAGCAGGCCGGTCGTGCTGCCGCTGGTCGGCGGCGCGCCGAGCACTTCGAACTTCGCGGTCGCGCCCGCCTGCGGCCCGACCGAGTCGTTCCATCGCAGCACCGTCGGATCGGGGCGCGTGGTGCACGATCCGTCGCCGACGCTCACGACGTAGCCGGTCTCGACGCCGCCGGGAAACCACACCGCGTCGACCCAGTTCGTCGACGCGACCTGCAGGGGCGGATCGTTCGTCTCGAACTCGAGGAACAGCGTGCCCGGCTGGACCGGCAACGGCTGGCTGAACACGAAGTGCGCCACTTCCTGGCCGAAGACCGACTGGGGCCCGGGCAGCGGCGTCGCCTGCACGTTGACGACCGCGGGGCCAAACAGCGTCTGCACGCCGGTGAGGCGGTTCTGCGCCGCGTCGACCGTCATCTGGCCCGGCGAGTCGCCCTGGAACGAGCCGCGCACCGTGACCGTGCGCTGCACGGCCGGATACGCGGGCTCGGTCAGCATCGTCGGCCGCCGGAGACGCACGCCGGTGATCGTGTGCCCCTGCAGCGCCGCCGGCAGCAGGGTCTGCGCGATGCGCATCTGCAACAGCCCGTGGCTCCAGCGGAAGGGCAGCGACAACGCGGCGTTGCCGGGCAACGTCGCGCACACGGCGGGAACGGTCGCCGTGGACTGCGCCGGGGCAATCGCGGCGAGCGTGGCGACGAACGACAACGAGGGGAACCTGGCCATGGAGTGTGCTCCGCGCGGGTTCCCATGGCATCGGCAGATCGCGCCCGCCGACTCCAGCGCAGGAGCCGGCACCGGACCCCGACCGCGCAACCGCGCCCGGCGATCCACTCGAGGCATCAGCCTGGTTGCGGCCGGAACTGCGCCGAAACGTGCGCCGGAAAAGAGAAAGGGCCCGGTCCTGGCCGGGCCCTTTCCGGGGTCGTCCGCAACTCGACTCCACCCGCTTCCCTTCCCGCCCACGTATCGGCAGCGGGACGCGCGCGACCTGAGCCGCTGCGAACCCACGTTCGTCGCCATCTCGCTCGCGAAGGTTGCGCAGGCCCCTCGGTCCCGGCGAGCATGCCGGGCCGCCATGGTCGACGCGCAACACGCCTCCCCGATCACGATCGTCACCGGCGCGAGCCGCGGCATCGGTCGCGCGATCGCGGAAGCGCTCGCCGGGGCCGGACACCGGCTGGTGCTCGTCGCGCGCAGCGAGGACGCGCTGCGAAGACTCGCGGACGACCTTCGCTCGCGCGGCGCGGACACGCACACGGTCACCGCGGATCTGCGCGACGAAGACGCTCCGGCGACGATCGTGCGCGCGACGGAGCAGCGCTTCGGCGCGCCGACGAACGTCGTCAGCAACGCGGGCACCGCGCCCGCCGACAAGGTCGAGAACACGACGCCTGCGATCCTGCGCGAGACGTTCGACCTGCATGTCGCGGCGCCGCTCGGATTCGCCCGCGCGTGCGCGCCGGCCATGAAGAAGGCGGGCGCCGGGTGCCTCCTCCACCTCGCTTCGACCGCCGGCCTTCGCGGCTATCCGTTCACCTCCGCCTACACGGCGGCGAAACACGGCATGGTCGGCCTGTCGCGGGCGCTGCACGCCGAACTCGGCCCCGCCGGGATCCGCGTATACGCGGTGTGTCCGGGCTTCGTCGACTCCGACATCACCCGTGCCGCCGCAGCAGCCGTCGCCGCGAAGGGCAAGACGACCGCGGACCAGGCGTTCGCCCGGATGGCGTCGCAGAACCGCATCGGCCGCATGCATCTCCCGCACGAAGTCGCGGCGACCGTCGCGATGCTGCTGCGCGAACGGCCCACTGGCTGCGTCTACGAGCTCGACCGCGCCGACCCGGCGTTCCTCGACTGAACCTCCCATGAGCGAATACGACTTCCGCTTCGAACGCGGCGCCGACGGCGTCGCGCTGTTGACATTCGACCGCCCGGAGACGCTGAACTCGCTGACGTTCGACATCTACGGCCAGCTCGAGCGCCTCTTCCACGACCTCGAGGACGACGAGACCGTGAAGGTCGTCGTGCTGACGGGTCACGGCCGCGCGTTCTGCAGCGGCGGCAACGTGGAGGAGATCATCGGCCCGCTGCTCGAGAGCGAGCTCGACAGCACGCTCGCGTTCACGCGCATGACCGGCGCCGTCGTGCGCAACATGCTGCGCCTCACGAAGCCGATCGTCGCGTGCATCAACGGCATCGCGGCCGGAGCGGGTTCGGTCCTTGCGCTCGCGAGCGACATGCGCGTGATGGCGGACACGGCGAAGTTCGCGTTCCTGTTCACGAAGGTCGGTCTGACCGGCGCGGACATGGGTGCCGCGTGGCTCCTGCCGAAGGTGATCGGCACCGGCCGCGCGATGGAACTGCTGATGCTCGGCGACAAGGTCGCCGCCGAAGAGTGCCTGCGCATCGGACTCGCGAACCGCGTGGTTCCCGCCGACCAGGCGCTGGCCGAGGCGATGGCTCTCGCGCGCCGCCTCGCGACCGGACCGGGCCTCGCCCTCGGCATGACGAAGAAGATGGTGTGGAACGAGTGGCCGATGGCCCTCGACGCCGCGATCGAGCAGGAAGCGCAGGCGCAGGCTCTGCTCCTCCGCGCGCACGACCATCGCGAGTTCTACAACGCGTGGATGGAGAAGCGCGACCCACGGTTCCTCGGGAGGTGAACGTGGCCACGAACGACTCTCTCTGGCTCCCCGACGGCGACCTCGACGCCGCGCATCGCGAGTTCGCGCAGCGCATCCGCGCGTTCGCCGAGGAGAAGCTCGCGCCGCACGCGCGCACGATCGACGAAGATCGCACGTTCCGCCGCGCGATGGTCGCCGACCTCGCGACGGCCGGCATCCTCGGCGGACCGCTGGCGAAGGAGCTCGGCGGACAGGGCTGGACACCGCTGCAGCTCGCTCTCGCCCACGAAGAACTCGGCGCGGTGTGCGGCAATGCGCGCGGCTTCTGCGCGGTGCAGACCGGCCTCGTCGCGCAGTGCCTCGCGAAGTTCGGCGACGATGCGCAGCGTGCGCGCTGGCTCGGCCCGCTCGTGCGAGGCGAGGCCATCGGCTGCTTCGCGCTCACCGAACCCGACGCGGGCAGCGACGTCGCCGGCATGCGAACGACGGCGCAGCGCGACGGCAGCGGCTGGCGCGTGCACGGCCGCAAGTGGTGGATCACGAACGGCGGCATCGCCGACGTCATGATCCTGTTCGCGACGGTCGACCCCGCGCAGGGCCGGAACGGCATCACCGCGTTCCTCGTCGACACGAAGCGACCGGGCCTGCTGCGCTCCCCGATGCCCGGCATCGAGCTCGGTCACCGCGGCAGCGACCACGCGGTGCTCGATTTCGACGGCTTCGCGGTCGCCGGAAACGAAGTGCTCGGACCGGTCGGCAAGGGCTTCGGTGTCGCGATGGGCGGCCTCGCCGCGGGCCGGCTCTCCGTCGCGGCCGGCGCCGTCGGCATCCAACGCGCGGCACTCGCGGCGGCGGTCGCGTTCACGACGGGTCGCAAGCAGTTCGGCCAGGCGCTCGCGGCGTTCCAGATGGTGCAGGAGCGCCTCGCGGACATGCTCACGTCGCTGCACGCGAGCCGAGGCCTCGTGCACCGATGCGCCATGCGGCGCGCGGCCGGCACCGAGACGCACGCCGACGTCGCGATGGCCAAGCTCTACGCGACGGAAGCGGCGGCGAAGGCGGCAGACGAGGCCGTCATGCTGCACGGCGCGCGGGGATACTCGTCGGCCTTCCCCGTCGAGCGGCTGTGGCGCGACATCCAGGCGCTCCGGATCTACGAAGGCACGTCGATGATCCAGAAGGGCATCCTCGGCCGCATGCTCGCGGCCGAGTGACGCGCCCGCGCCCTTCCGCACTCAGCGGTTGCCGCGCGTGTTCGAGAGCGCGATGACGACCTGCGCCTCGTCTTCCCAGTTGCCGAGGCCCTTGCCCGCCTCCGCCTTCTGCACCCGCCACTCGCACGTGACCATGTGCTGGCGGATCTCGGGATTCTGCAGCACGACGCGGCGCAGCGCCTGCAGCCGCGCGATGCACAGATCGAGCGAGGTCACCGGGCGCCCTTGCGCGTCGGGGCCGATCGTGACGTCGGGCGTCTCGATGATGAGGCGGATGTCCGAGGTGAACGTCAGCGACGCCTGCAGCGTGCGGCCGAGCCAGCTCTGCACCTCGCGCTTGATCGGGAACTTCTTGTTCGCCTCGAAGAAGTCCGACAGCGGCGCCGTCATCGACACGGTGTCGTCGGTCTGGTTGATCGTGAGCGACCGACCGTTGATCTCCTCGTAGTCGGGCAGCACGTTCTTCAGGAACTCGCGCATCTCGCCGTCCTGCGCGGTGACGAGCGGCGCCGCGACGCTGACGTCGCCGCCGCCGGTCTGCTGGTCGAAGATGCCGGTGTCCTTCGTCTTGCCCTCGCCGGCGATGTGGAACGCCCACTGCACCGACTCCTTCAGCTGCTTCAGCTTCGTGAGGTCGGCCTGGCCGAGTGCGTAGAGCACCACGAACAGCGCGAAGAGCAGCGTCATCATGTCCGCGAACGACACGAGCCATCGTTCGTGGTTGACGTGCTCTTCGTGTTTGTGCTTCTTCGCCATGGCGCGGGCGCAGCGTCGATCAGTGCTTCTTCTCGGCGTGCGCGCCGCCGTGGCTGCCGAGGTAGACCTTCAGCTTGCTGCGCAAGGCACCCGGCGCCGCGCCGGACTGGATGCCGACGACGCCCTCGAGCACCATCGCCTTGAGCAGCTGGTCGTGCTCGATGTGGCGCTTCAGCTTGAACGACATCGGCAGGCACACGACGTTCGCGAAGCCGACGCCGTAGACCGTCGCGACGAACGCGACGGCGATGCCGGGTCCGATCAGCGCGGGCTGGTCGAGAACGCTCATCACGTGCATCAGGCCGAGCACCGCACCGAGCACACCGACCGTCGGCGCGAGCGCGCCCCAGGTCTCCCAGAACTTCATGCCCGCCTTCTGGTCCTCCTCCTCGATGTGCATGTCGACCTCGACGGTCTCGCGGATCGCTTCCGCGGAGCTGCCATCGATCGCGAGCATCAGGCACTTCACGAGGAAGGGATCGCCCTTGCCGCTGTTCGCGTACGTCTCGAGCGCGAGCAGGCCTTCGCGGCGCGCGAGGTTCGCGAGCTCGAGGATCTTCTCCATCAGGCCGTGAAAGTCGTACTTGCCCGGCAGGAAGATCCGCTTCAGCGACTTGATCGCGAACGGCACGTCCGCAGGGATCGTCGCGACCATGGTCGCGCCGAGCGACCCGATGATGACGATCATGAACGCCGTGACCTGCAGCAGCGCGGTGGGATGCCCGCCTTCCAGGACCATGCCGCCGATGACGCCGACGAAGGCGAGCACCAGCCCGATCACACTGAAGATGTCCATTGCCGCGGTCCGAGCTCCCCTGATGCAGTGCGAAGATGCGCCGCATGGATGATGGATGTTCGGCTTGCCGGCTTGAGGACGTTCCGGACCGTCCCGTGATCCGACACGCGCGACACGAGGTGTGGGTGGAATCGACACTTCGCCCCGTCCGCCAACACCGCTGCACCGGGCGCCGTAGCAGCCGCGTGCTCCGCCCCCTCGCCGCGCTCCTCCTGCTCGCGACTCCGTCGATCGCCCAGACCGCGGCCGGTCCCGCGGCGCCACGATTGCGCCCGGCGCTGCAGGAAGTGCTGGACCGCGTGCGCGGCGACCGCACACCGGGCGCGCAGGCCACGGTCGTATTGGCCGACGGCGAAGCGATCGCACTCGTGAGCGGCGTAGCGGATCGCGACACGCCGATGCCGATGCCCGTTTCGGGACGGCTGCTCGCCGGCAGCACGGGCAAGACCTTCTTCGCGGCGCTCGCGCTGCAGCTCGTCCGCGAGAAGAAGCTCGATCTCGACGCGAAGGTCGCGACGTTGCTCGGCGAGGAGCCGTGGTTCGCGCGCGTGCCGAACGCGAAGGACGTCACGGTGCGGCACCTCATGCAGCATCGCAGCGGCGTGATGCGGTACGAACTGAGTAAGCCCTTCCTGCGCGCGCTCGCGGAGCAGCCCGACCATCTCTTCACGCCCGTCGAGGAGATCGCGTTCGTGCTCGACGAGACGCCGCGCTTCGCGGCCGGCGAAGGCTTCGAGTACAGCGACACGAACTACGTGCTGCTGGGCCTCGTGCTCGAGCGCATCACGGGCACGACGTGCTACGCCGAGATCGAGCGCCGTTTCCTGCGACCGCTCGAACTGCGCGACACCGTGCCGTCGCGCGGCCGCCGCATCCCCGGCCTCGTGCAGAGCTACGCGGGCGCGAACAATCCGTTCGGCGGACGCGACGCGATGCTCGTCGATGGCGAACTGCCGTTCGACCCGGGATTCGAAGGTGCCGGCGGCGGCTTCGCGTCGACGGCAACCGACCTCGCCACGTGGACCAAGGCGCTGTGGGACGGCAACGTGCTCGACGGCGTTCGCAACGAAGCGCTCGACGCGCCGGAGGCGCCGCTCGGCCCGAAGACCCGCTACGGCCTCGGCGTCATCGTGAACGAGACGCCGCTCGGCCGCGCCCTCGGTCACGACGGCTGGTTCCCCGGCTCGATGAGCATCGCACGCTGGTTCCCCGACGCGAAGGTCGCCGTCGCAGTGATGGTGAACTCGAGCTCCGACCGTCGCCTGCCGCGCGACCTGCTCGGCTGGCTCGTCGAACTCGCGACGATCGCGGCGGAGCGCCCGGCGGCCGCTCCCGACGAACGCTGACGATCAGGAGATCCCGTTTTCGAGGATGCGCACGATCGCCGCGGCGCTGTTGCCCGAGCCGAACGGGAAGCGCGCGACGGCCATCGCCGCGTACGCCACCGCGTCGTCGAGCAGCCGGTCGGCCGCCGCGACGATGCGTTCCGTCGCGGTGCCGACGAGGAGCGCCGCACCCGCATCGACGGCTTCCCTCCGTTCGGTCACGTCGCGCAGCACCAGCACCGGTTTGCCGAGCGACGGCGCTTCTTCCTGGATCCCACCGCTGTCGGTGAGGATCAACGAACTCGCGCGCATCGCGGCGATCGCATCCGGATAGTCGAGCGGTGCTGCCAATCGGATCGCCGCGTGGTCGCCGAGCGCGCCGCGCACGACGTCGCGCACGCTCGGATTTGGGTGCACCGCGACGAGCAGGTCGACATCGCCGCGATCCGCGATGCGCCGCAGCGCCGAACACACGTTCGCGAGCGGCTCGCCGAAGCTCTCGCGGCGATGCATCGTGACGAACACGAGCCGTTTGCCCGCGGGCGGTGCGAACCGCGACGCATCGACGCGCGGCGCGACCCACTGCACGGCGTCGACGACGGTATTGCCGACGACGTGCACGTTCGCCGCGGCGGTCCCTTCGCGCAGCAGGTTCTGCTTCGCGGACTCCGTCGGTGCGAAGTGCAGCGCGGTGACCTGCGCGACCATGCGGCGATGCCCCTCTTCCGGGAACGGCCGCGCGAGATCGCCGGTGCGCAGGCCGGCCTCGACGTGCGCGAACGGCACCCGCCGCCAGAACGCCGCGAGCGCCGCGACGAGCGTCGTCGTGGTGTCGCCCTGCGCGACCATGACCGCGGGTCGTTCGTCCGCGATCACGCGATCGAGCGACGTCACCATGCGCGACGCCAGCTCGGCGATCGGCTGGTCCGTGCGCATCGCATCGAGGTCGTGGTCGACGCCTACCTCGAAGAACCGCAGCACCGGGTCGAGCAGTTCGCGATGCTGCGCGGTCGCGACGACGCGCACGTCGGCCCACGGCGCCGCAGCGAGCGCGCGAACGACCGGCGCGAGTTTGATCGCCTCCGGTCGGGTGCCGATCACGACGAGAACGCGCGCCGCAGCCATGGACGCCGGGACAATGCAGGGTCGCGCCGTCGCCTACAACCCCGCCGGATCAAGCGCGCTGCGGCGGAGCTCGATCGCTGCACCCACCGCCCAGACGGCGTCGACGATCACGACGACGAAGAAACCGTGCACGCCGAGACGGAGGTGGCCGGCGGCGACGAGCGCCGCCGGCACGACGGGGACGATCACACCGAACGTCCGCAGCCAGCGCGACAGCCCGATCCACCAGCCCGCGATCGACCACGCCGCGATCGCGGCGGAGCTCGTGACGACGAACACGGCGGCGAAGGACTGGTTCTGCAAGTGGTCGCCCGTCGTCGCGCGCTTCCTCGCCGGCGCCATGCTCGAGATGCTGAAGTGGTGGCTCGAGGCGTCGCCGCGACCGACGGCAGCGGCGATGGACGCCGAGTTCCACGCGCTTGCGCACCGCGCCCTCGCGTGACGCGGCCCGGTCGCTGGGCCGGAGGACTACCCCTACGACCTCCTGCGGTGCGGTGCCGACGGTCGTCGGGCCGAACCATGTCGGGGAGCAAGACGGAGACTGCACATGACCTTCATGGAGTGGGAGCAGCGTTTCGAACTCGGCGTCGCCGCGATGGATGCCGAACACAAGGGCCTCATCGCCGCGATGAACCACGTGCACGATCTCGACGCCGCGAACGCCGCGAAGAGCACGATCGACGCGGCCATCGGCAAGCTCGCCGAGCTCACGACGAAGCACTTCGCCGACGAGGAGAAGCACATGGAGTCGATCGGCTTCCCCGATCGCCGCACGCACGCGCGGATCCACGAGAACCTGCTCGAGCGCTTCGCCGGACTGCACACGTCGTTCCGCGCGGGCAGCGGCAAGGTCGACCGCGCGTTCTTCGACTTCCTCTCGTTCTGGCTGCGCAGCCACATCCTCGGCGTCGATCGAAACTACGCGAGCCACGGCAAGCCCGCCGGCGTCCGGTGAGGCGCACTCAGGGTCGACTCAAAACGCGGGCACGCCGACGACGGCACGGAACGCGACGTCGCTGAGCGCCAGGAACGGCGCGGCCGGCGTCTCGGCGACGCACTGCCACCAGCACTCGAGGCCGGTGAGCGACGGCAGGAGCGGGAACACCATCGGCAGCGTCACGCCGCCGTTCGCGTCGAACGCGGCGATCGCGAACGGCGCGCCGAGCAGGAGGTCGAACTGCACCGTGCCGAGCGGCGGCAACGGCGCGTAGGCGGGGCGCAGCCCGAACCACAGTGCGACGTAGCCGAACGGCAGGCCGCCGTTCACCGTCGCGACCGCGGTGCGGCCGACCTGCAGCGGACTCATCGCGAACACGACCGGACTGGCGGCCGGCACCGGCGCCTCGTCGTCGTCGAGCCACAGTTGCTGCGTCGCGGCGGCGCCGACGACGTAGGTGGCGCTCGGGACGATGGTCAGCACGACGTTCTCCGGCCCTTCCTGCAGCGCGTCGTCGAGGATCGTCACGGGCACACGCACCCACGCCGCACCGGCGGGGATCACGGCCGTTCCGGCGATGGCCTGGTAGTCGACGCCGTTCGCCGCGGTGCCGCCGATCGTGAACGTCACCGCCAGCGGATTCAGCGTGCCGCCGGTGCGCGTGATCGTGAACGCGCCGTCGAGGTCCGGCTCGCCGGCGCTGCGGTCCGTCGCGATCACGCCGACCACCGGCAGCGGCAGCGAGCGATCGTCGTCCGCGATCACGACGTGCGCCGACCGCGCCGCGCCGCGGACGTACGTCGTGCCGGGCGCGAGCGAGAAGACGACGGTCTCGCCCGGCTCGCGCTGCACATCCTGCATGGGCGTGACGACGACCAGCGTCGTCGCGCTGCCCGCGGGGATCGTCGCCGTGCCGGTGGGCGCCACGAAGTCGACGCCGGGCACGGCGGTGCCCGCGAGTTCGTAGCCGACGGTCAGCGGCGCAGCGGTGGAACCCGTTCGCACGAAGCGGACCGCGCCGGGATTGCCGGCGGCCTCGGTCGCCGCCGCGTCGACGGACACGAGCGTGACGACCGGCAGCCCGAGCGCCGCGTCGTCATCGACGATCGTGGCGATCGCGCGGCTCGCAGCGTGGCCGATGCGGTGGGTGTCCGCGGGCACGAGACGCAGTTCGACGGACTGGTCGCCTTCGACGAGCGCGTCCTGCACGGGAACGATCGTCAGCGACGTGCTCGACTGGCCGGCGGGAATGGTCGCGAGCAAGGGCGCCACCGCGTAGTCGTCGCCGAGGCGGGCGTCGCCGGCGAACGACAGGCGCACGAGCAGCGGCGAGGTCGTGGGACCGGTGCGGCTGAGCGTGAACGTCACGGGGTCGCCGTTCTCGTCTCCGACGGCGTCGGTCGCGGCGACGGAAACGACGACGTCCGGCAGGTCCCGCAGCACCCGATCGAAGAACGCGTCGCTCACCGCCGTCGCGTCGGCCGCGCTGAAGCCGGGCCCGCCGTGCCCGTTGTCCTGCACCGGGAAGAACGTCGCGTCGTGCCCGATCGCAGCCGCGGACTTCACGAGCAGTTCGCTCTCGTGGAATGGCACCGTCGTGTCGTCGGTGCCGTGCATCACGAGCAGCGGCGGATCGTCGGGCGTGAGGAAGGAGATCGGATCGACCGTCGCCCACTTCTCCGGGTTCGACTGCAGAGCGCCGCCGATCAGCTGCGACTCGGGCGAGGCCGCCGCGTCGTGGTCGAAGGTCGGGAAGTCGTTCGCGAGCAGCATGTTCGTCGGTCCGAACAGGTCGAAGGCACACTGCACGCGGCTCGACACGCCGACGTGCCGTCCCACCGACCCCTCGAGGTCAACGGCGAACGCGCCCGCGTTCACCGGGCCGACGTTCCCCATCGTCGCCAGCGCCGCGACGAGATGGCCGCCGGCGGACGAACCCATCACGCCGATGCGGTTGCCGTCGAGCGACCAGGTCGCGGCGTTCGCGCGCAGGTAGCGGATCGCCGCCTTGCAGTCCTGGATCTGCGCGGGCCAGATCGCCTGTCCGCTCAGCCGGTAGTCGATGCTCGCGACCGCGTAGCCGCGCGCGACGAGCCGCGTCGCCTGGCTCGGGATCGGCAGCCGGCTGCCGCCCTGCCACCCGCCGCCGTGCACCCACACCATGACCGGCCACGGGCCCGTTCCCACCGGCACCACGAGGTCGAGCAGCAGGTTCAGCGGCGAACCGCCGACGGTCACGGTCGCATACGTCAGCGAAGGGAACGTCGTCGACTGCGCGCAGAGCGGGAGCGCGAAAACCGACGCGGCGAGGATTCGGAGCATGGGCGGATTCCGGGAGAAGGGCGCCGGCTACGAGCAGCCACCATACCGACCCACCGCGACCTCGCCCCGGTCCGCGCCTTTCACTACGCTCCGCGCTCCCTTCGCCGCCGGAGACCACCGTGCCCGCCACCGCTTCGCAGTACTGGAACCCCAAGACCGAGACGTTGCCGAAGGAACAGCTGCGTGCGCTGCAGCTCGCGAAACTGCAGCGCCTCGTGCAGCGTGCATGGCACGAGTCGCCGTTCCACCGCCGGCTGTACGAGAAGGCGGGCGCACACCCCGACAAGATCAGGACGCTCGACGACATCCAGCGGCTGCCGTTCATGACGCGCGAGGACTGGATGCAGAATCAGGCGGAGAAGCCCCTGTTCGGCGACCTGATCACGCGCCCCGAGTCCGACGCGATCCGTTACCACCTCACGTCGGGCACGTCGGGACGGCAACCGCTGCGCGTGCTCGACTCGCGCAAGGACTGGTCGTGGATCGCCGACATGTGGTGCTACGGCTTCTGGGGCTTCGGCATCCGGCCCACGGACAAGGTGTTCTTCGCGTTCTCGTACGGCTCGTTCATCGGGTTCTGGGGTGCCCACTACTGCTGCGAGAGGCTCGGCTGCCTCACGCTCGCGTCGGGCAACATGACCACCGAGCAGCGCGTGAAGCAGATCGTCGAGATGGGCGTCACCGTCGTCTGCGCGACGCCGACCTACGCGCTGCGCATGGGCCAGACCGCCGAGAAGATGGGCATCGATCTGAAGAAGGAAGGCAAGGTGCGCCGCGTCGTCGTCAGCGGCGAGCCCGCGGGCTCGATCCCCGCGGTGAAGAAGATGATCGAGGACATGTGGGGCGGGAAGTGCGGCGACACCGCCGGCATGACCGAGATCGGCACGATCATGATCTTCGAGTGCGACCATCAGCCCGGCGGCCCGCACATCCTCGAGGACTGGTTCATCGAAGAAGTGCTCGACCCCGACAGCGGCAAGCCAGTTCCGTACGGCGAACGCGGCGAACGCGTCGTGACGTCGTTCGGCCGCGGCTTCATCCCGCTCATCCGCTACCGCACGAAGGACCTCGTCTGCAAGGTGCCGCACACGCGCTGCACGTGCGGCCGCACCGGCGACGTCTACGAAGGCGGCATCCTCGGCCGCGTCGACGACATGAAGCTGATCCGCGGAACCAACGTCTATCCGCGCGCGGTCGAGGCCGTCGTGCGCGAGCACGCCGAGGTCGAGGAGTTCCAGATCGTGATCACGCGCGTCGACAACGTGCAGGACGAGATCACCGTGAAGATCGAACTGAAGCCCGACCAGGGCGAGTGCTGGCCGCGGCTGCAGGCGAAGCTCGGCAAGGACCTCGCTGACGCGCACGAAGGGCTGCGCTTCAACCTCGACCTGTGCAAGCAGGGCGAGCTGCCGCGCTTCGAGCTCAAGGCGAAGCGTCTCCAGGACCTGCGGCCCCAATATTGAGAAACGAACTGAGGACCCGCCGATGGCGAACGAAAGCAAGGATCTGCTCGGCAACCCGCTGTCGAAGGACGACCGCGAACTGCTCGATCTCTACGCGCGGCTGAAGGCACTCGCGCAGCGCACCGATCTCCCACCCGTCGTCACCGCGAACGTGAAGCAGGCGATGGTGCTCGTGTGGAACGCGTGCAGCGACCTCGCCCTTCTCTACGAAGAGCCCGGCTGCGACTGAGGCTGCCGCTGCTCGCAGCCGCGCTACGCGCTGCGTAGCAGGCGCGATGACCGCCCTCCGCCCGCTGCTCCTGTTCTTCCTGACGACACTCGGCGCGACTGCGCAGGAACGCGACAAGGCGTTCTGGCGCGCGCTGCTCGGCGCCGACGCGCGCCGTCCGACTGCCGACGAAGTCGTGCAGCTGCTGCCCGAGCTGTCGGGCATGCTGGGCTCGCGCGACTCCGAACTCCGCGACGACATCGCCTACACGCTGCTCGCACAGTGGCTGCACAAGGACGCCGATCCGCCGGTGCCGATCGCGCAGCAGCGACAACTGCTCGCGCAGTGGACGAGTGCGATTGGCGAAGCGCCGCGCGGCGGCCCCGACGCGGTGCTGCGGCGCTCGTTCTCGACGCTCTCGCTCGCTCTGCTCGTGGCCCTCGACAACCAGGACCCCTGGCTCGAACGCGCCGAGTTCGACCGCATCCTGGCGAGCGCGATCGACTACCTGACCGTCGAACTCGACCCGCGCGGCCTCGACGCCGAAGTCGGCTGGGTGCACGCGCTCGCACACACTGCCGACCTGCTGAAGTTCTGCGCGCGCAGCCGCCACCTCTCCCCCGCGGATCAGGGCGCGATCCTGACGGCGATCGGCCAACGGTTGACGAAGTCGACGACCCCGTGGGTCTTCGGCGAAGACGAACGGCTCGCACGGGCCGTGCTGTCCCTCGTCGCGCGCGACGACTTCGACGAACGCGTGTTCGCCGAGTGGCTGCGCACGTACGGCACACCGGAGCGGAACGGGTGGGCGACGATCGAGGGCGCGATGCGCGAACACGACCGGCGGCACCTGTTCACGACGCTGCACGCGCTGCTGACCGTCGACCCGCGCGACTCGGCGAGCCTGCAGAAGGGCCGCGCGCTGGTCGCCGCTCACTTGAAGGGCGCGTAGACGGCACGGCGGCCGTTCCGGCCTCAGACCAGCGCCTCGTTCTCCGGCGCGGCCTCGCGAGCCTGCGACAGGACCTCGACGCAGCTCGCGATGAGGTGCCGGCGATGGATCGGCTTGCTGGCATATCCGGTGCATCCCGCGGCGATGCAGCGTTCGCGATCGCCCGCCATCGCGTGCGCCGTCAGCGCGATGATCGGCAGCCGGGCACCCTTGCGACGCAACAGCGCCACCGCCGTGTAGCCGTCCATGACCGGCATCTGGATGTCCGTCAGGAGCAGGTCGCACGGCAGCGGCTCCCGCAGCTCGCCTTCGAGCGTGCCGTCCTTCGTCAACGCCTGGACCGCGAGTGCGCCGTTGCCGACCGCGAGCACCTCCGCCCCGGCCTTGCGCAACACGTGCGAGATGAGGCGGACGTTGTCGGGTCCGTCCTCGGCCAGCAGGATGCGGGCTCCGGCGAGCGGCATCGACTCCACCGGGGCCGCTTCGCCTTCGCGAACGGAACCCGTGGGCATGCCCGCGAGCGGAGCGGGCGGCAACCACGCGTCGCCGATCACGTCGACCGCGACGGTCGCAGTGAAGCAGCTGCCGACGCCCGGGGTACTGGTGACACTGATGTCGCCGCCCATCATCGTCGCGAGACGCCTGCTGATGTGCAGGCCGAGGCCCGTGCCCCCGAACCGGCGCGTCGTGCTCGTGTCCGCCTGGGTGAACGGCGCGAACAAACGCTGGCACTGCTCGCGCGTCATGCCGATGCCCGTGTCGCGCACGTCGAAGACCACGGTGGCCGGGTCGCCCCGCACTCCGCGCACTTCAACGGTCACCTTGCCGAGCTCGGTGAACTTGATCGCGTTGCCGATCAGGTTGACCAGGATCTGGCGAACGCGCACCGGATCCGACGCGACCCGCGCGGGGATCGGACTCACGATCTCGGCCTCGAGGGTCAGGTTCTTGCTGCGCGCCTTCACGCTCATCAGCGAGACCACGTCGCGAACGACGACGTCGATCCTGGTCGCCCGCTTCTCCACGGTGAGCTTGCCGGCCTCCACCTTCGAGATGTCGAGTACGTCGTTGACGAGCTCCAGCAGGTGCTCGCCGTTGCGACGGATCGTGTCGACGAACTCGGCCCGTTCCGCCCGCGCGGGCTGCGGCTCGGCGGCGAGCAGCTCGGCATAGCCGAGGATCGCCGACATCGGCGTGCGGATCTCGTGGCTCATGTTGGCGAGGAACTCGCTCTTGGTCAGGCTCGCCGACTCGGCCACGGCACGCGCCGTGCGCAGACGGCGGTGCGTGATCGAGAGGATCGCCAGCGCCAGCGCGAGCAGGCTGAACACGAGCGTCCCCGCGGCCTCGGCGAGGCGGTCCCGGTGGGCCCGGTCGGCGACCCACGCGGCGGGAATCGTCACCATCACCTGGATGCCGCCGCCGTCGAGCGTGCGCAGCTGGTTCATCCGCTGGAGACCGATGTACGCGTCGTCGAGCTGCACGACGGAGTGCAACACGCCGCCGACGGCGAGCGACGCGACGATCGCGCCGAGGTGACCGGGCGACAGCCGCGGCGCGACGGCGCCGGAGTTGACGAGTTCGTCGAAGAGCCGACCCGAGTCGCTGACGAACTCCGCCTTGCCGAGGCCGTCGGCCAGAGTGCACTCCTTGCCCACCGCGGCGATCCGCTCGAAACGCAGCCGTGCACTGACCACGCCGACCTGCCGGCCGTTCGCGTCGAACGCGGGCACGGAGTGCGCGACCGACAGGCCCGACGAATCGAACAGCGCCGGCGTGATGTCGCAGCGCGTCTGGAACTCCAGGACTTCGGCGCGCGACTCGTTGCGCAGGCAGCGGGTGATGATCGGGCGATCGCGGAAGTCGCGAGCCAGCACGCGGTCCAGGCGTTCCGGCGCGATCGGCGATCCGTCCGCGTAGACGGAGTTGAGACCGAGGATCGTGCCCTGCGAGTCGAAGAGGGCGATCGCATCGATGGAGGTGGTGCCGAGAACGGCCGCGTTGCACGCGGCGACGACGCGGGTGCGGTCCCGGCTCTGCAAGGCCGCGACGACGCACGGGTCCTGCGCGATCCGTCTCGTCCACGCGATCGACGGCGCCACGGTGTGCTCGATCGCCTCCGTCAGGCGGCGGCCGGCGTCCATCAGCGCCTCGCCCGCGACCGCCTGGAACCGCGCCACCTCACCAGCCGTGGACAGCGCCGCGACCGCGGCCTGGATCAGACCGCCGATCCCGACCACGACGAAGAGGCACGTGATCACCGCGCCGAAGTCCGTGGATCGATCGCGACGCGACCGCCTGGCGGCGATCCCGGCCCCGTTCAGGCCGTTGTTCGAGGTGGCACGCACCGGCCTCACATCGCGCCGGCCGTTCCCGTTCTTGAGTGGGGAAGTCCTGCACGCGGCGCGACGACGCGAGGGGTTCACCCGAGTCGCGCAGCGACGACCCGTGTCACTGGAACAGGAATGCGTGCGCGTTCGTGGTCTCGAAGAGTCCGTTGCGCGCGTTCGGCGTGAGCGCCGCGCACTGCACGAACACCGCGATGCCCGCGGAGCCCGGCGCGACGACGAGCGACCACGTGTCGGTGAAGTCCGGCGTCGAG
>JAEUHQ010000185.1 GCA_016794565.1 Planctomycetota bacterium
TTGTAGATCTCGCCCCAGTCCATCTCCGCGATCGGCTTCGTGCCGAAGCCGAACACGCCGGGAGCCTGCGCGCCGAAGGTGTAGATCAGCGGAATCAGGATCAGCGCCGACATCAACGACCCGGCGACCATGATCAGCGAAGTGCGGTAGCCGATGATGTACCCGACGCCGAGCAGCGCCGGATCGAAGTCGCAGCCGACGAACGCCTTGTCGAAGTAGGCGAGCCGGGTGCCGAAGAAGGCGCTCAGCTTCGTGCCCACCGTGGCGACGACACCCCCGAAGATCGCCTGCACGGTCTTCAAGCCGGCGCCGATGCCCATGCCGACGAACACCTTCTTCGCGGAAGTGCCGCCGGTCTCGCCGACGCGGAGGATCTCGGCGCACGCCTTCCCCTCCGGGTAGCGGAGCTTGCCGTGCTCCTTGACGATCAGGTAGCGACGCAGCGGCACCATCATCAGCACGCCGAGCACGCCACCGGCAAGCGCGATCAAGGTCGTCGAGCCGATCTCGAGCGGATACCCGAGGAAGATCAGCGCCGGCACCGTGAAGACCACTGCGGCGGCGACCGACTCGCCGGCCGACCCGGTGGTCTGCGCGATGTTGTGTTCGAGGATCGCGCGCTTGCCGCCCCGCGGCCGCAGAACCGCGATCGCGACGACCGCGATCGGCACCGAGGCGGAGACGGTGAGACCGACCTTCAGGGCGAGGTAGGTGGAGGCGACGCCGAACACGAGGCCGAGGACCGCCCCCAACAAGACGGCGCGCAGGGTGAGCTCGGGCTGCGCCTCGTTCGACGCGACAAGGGGACGATGCTCGGGGGCATTCGTGCTCATTGGCCGGGAGGGTCCGCGGAGCGCGCCGGAGAATCCAGAACGAAGCCAAAGCAGGGTGGACCCGGCCGTCGGCATCGGGACCGCGCAGGTGCCGATCGCTTCGCGCGAACCCGACGGGGCCGTGACCCGCTAGAACTCCCGGACTATCCGCCGCGCTCTCTCGCGCGCACCTTCGGAGAAGAGGTGACACCATGACGCTCGGTTCCGCCGCTCGCGCGGCCGCGTTCCTGTTCTGTACCGGCCTCGCCACGACCTCGGTCCTCGCCCAATGCGCGCAATGGGCGCCGGGTGGCGGCGTGCCCGGGGTGGAGCACTCGACGGCCTCTCTGCCGGTCACCGTGATGCTGCGATGGGACCCGGACGGTGCAGGGCCACAACCGGAACTGCTCGTCGTCGCGGGCCGGATCACGGTCGCGGGTGACACGGCCGCCGCGAACATCGCGGCGTGGAACCCCACGACCGGGACCTGGTCGGCGCTCGGCGGCGGGGTCGACGGTCAGGTGTGGGCGCTCGCGGCGCTGCCGAACGGCGACCTCGTCGCCGGCGGGGCGTTCTTGAACGCGGGTGGTGCGCCGGCGAAGTGCCTCGCTCGCTGGAACGGGGCGAACTGGGCACAGCTCGGCGGCGGGGTCGACAACAGCGTTGGCGCGACGCAGGTGCGTTCGCTGGCCGTGCTGCAGACGGGAGAGCTGATCGTCGGCGGCAACTTCGACTCGGCGGGCGGCGTCAGCGCGCGCAACCTCGCGAGCTTCGACGGTGCGAGCTGGACCGCGATCGGCGACGCCAACCTCGGCGTGTACTCGCTCGCCGTCACCGCGACCGGCGCCCTCGTCGCAGCCGGCCCGTTCCTCACCATCGGCACCGCGACCGCGAGCCACGTCGCGTCGTGGAACGGTGTGACATGGTTCCCGCTCGGCATCGGCATCGACGGAACGGTCGAGTCGCTGCTCGCGATGCCGAACGGCGACCTGATCGCCGGCGGCTCGTTCACGCTCGCGGGCGGCGCCGCGTGCAACAACGTCGCGCGGTGGGACGGCACGGTCTGGTCGGCGCTCGGCTCCGGTGTGCAGGGCACGCTAGGCGCGGCGGTCTACAGCATGGCGGTCCTGCCGGGCGGGGGCTTCGTCGCCGCAGGCGACTTCACCTTGGCCGGCGGCACCGGCGCCGCGCACCTTGCGCGGTGGAACGGCAGCGCGTGGTCGTCGTACGGATCGACGATGGGCGACTTGTCCACGTCCCCGTCGGTCCGCAGCGTCGTCGCCCTCGCGAACGGCAACGTCGTGGCGGGCGGGCGCTTCCACTTCGCCGCGAACACGCCCGTGTGCCACGTCGCGCGCTACGACGGCGTCGACTGGGCAGCACTCGGCACCGGCACGCATGCTGCGGTCAACGCGATCGCCACGATGCCGAACGGCGACGTCGTGGCCGGCGGCAACTTCTACGCGATCGGTGGTCAGGCGGCGACGCACGTCGCACGGCGCGTGGGATCGACTTGGACACCGCTCGGCCTCGGCACCGACGAACCCGTGTTCGCACTCACGACCCTGCCGAACGGCGACCTGATCGCCGGCGGGACCTTCACACAGGCCGGGTTCGCGGCCGCGAACCTCGTTGCGCGCTGGGACGGCACGCAATGGCACACTCTCGGCACCGGACTCGACGGTCTCGGAGTGAGTGCGCTGGCCACGTTGCCGAACGGCGACGTGGTCGCCGCCGGGACGTTCTCGCTCGCCGGTGGCGCACCCGCGGCGAACATCGCGCGGTGGGACGGCGCGGCCTGGTCTCCTCTCGGAACCGGACTGAACGGAACCGTGAACGCACTCGCGGTGGCGAGCAACGGCGATCTCGTCGCTGGCGGAGCGTTCACCACGGCGGGCGGCACCGGGGCGTCGAGGATCGCGCGGTGGAACGGCACGTCCTGGTCGCCGCTCGGCACGGGCATCGTGGGTGTGGTGTCGGCGCTCACGGCGGCTCCAAACGGCGGCCTGTTCGCGGGCGGGATCTTCCCGCTGGCCGGCGGACTGTCGGCCAACAACATCGCGAGGTGGAACGGCACGTCGTGGTCCACCGTGGGCAACGGCGTCGCCAGCTCGGTGTCGGCACTCGCCGTCATGCCCGACGGCGACTTGATCGCCTCCGGACTCTTCGTCAACGCGGGCGGCGTGCCTGCGAACCGGATCGCCCGCTGGAACGGCGCGTCGTGGTCCGCCCTCGGCGCGGGCCTCGACGCCGGCGCGAAGACACTCGCCGTGGACCCTGCCGGCGCACTCGTCGCGGGCGGAACGTTCCTGACGGCCGGTGGTGCCCCGTCCGCGTACCTCGCCCGCTACGTGTCGACCTGCCCGCCGGCATCGACGACGAGCGGTCTCGGTTGCGCGAGCAGCGGCGGCGCGAACACACTCAGCGCGACGACGCTGCCGTGGGTCGACGCCACGTTCCGCGCGCGCGGCACGGGCCTGCCGGCGTCCGCACTCGTGGTCGCGCTCACGAGCTTCGCGTCGGTGCCGCAGGGAGTGTTCCCGCTCGCCGCGCTGTTCGGTGGTCTCAGCCCCGCGGGCTGCGATCTGCTCGTCGCGCCCGACATCACCGAACTGCTCGCCACGACGAACGGCATCGCCGACTCGCAACTGTTCCTGCCGAACACGCCGCCGCTCACTGGCCTCGCCTTCTTCCACCAGATGATCCCGTTCGAGACCGACCCCGTGCTCGGCATCGTCTCGGTCACCGCGACCAACTCGCTGCAGCTCACGGCCGGCGATTTCTGAGCCTCGCTACGCGTCGCCCATGCCCTTCGCCTTCTCGACGAGGCGGCGCGCCTGCTGCAACGCCGCGGCATCGGCACCGTCCCCCATCGACATCGCGGCGAGTTCCTTCTCGACCTCGGCCGCGCGCAGCTGACGCACGTTCGACCGCGTGCGTTCGTCGCCGCTCCTGCCGGCGACCTCCTTGTTGACGAGGTAGTGCTGCTGCGCCCACGCGGCGACGGGCGCGAGGTGCGTCACGATGACCACTTGATGGTGGCGCGCGACCTCGTGCAGCTTCTTGCCGACCTGCATGCCGAGCCGGCCGCCGATCTCGGCGTCGATCTCGTCGAGCACGAGCAGCGGGACACGGTCCTGGTCGGCGAGAGTCTTCTTCACGGCGAGAACGATGCGCGCGAGCTCACCGCCCGACGCGGTGTCGCGCATGCTGTGGAACGGCTCGCCGGGGTTGATGCGTACTTCGATGTCGACGGGCACCGGCCCGTGGTCCGTCGCGTCGTCGAGCAGGCGTTCGACCGCGAACTCCTCGTGCATCGCGACACGAACCTCCGTGTGCTGCATGCCGAGGTCCTGCAGTTCGGTGCGGATGCTCGCGCAGAACGGCGCCGCAGCCTTGCCCCGCGCGCGCACGAGCTTGCGCCCGACGGCCGCCGTCTGCTCGGTCTTCTGCCGCAGTTCGGCGGTGAGCGCCTCGGGATCGTCGCTGCCGCCGTCGGCCGCGGTGAGTTCGGCGGTGACGCGCTCGAGGTTGTGCCGCAGGTCGCGCTCCGTCGGACCGAAGCGCTTCAGGGCCCCGTAGATCTCGTCGAGGCGCTGCTGCACCGCGAGCAGGCGGTTCGGGTCGAGGTCGAGCCGCGCCTGGCCGGACTGCAGCTTGCGGCACACGTCCGCGATCAGTTCCTCGGCCTGCGTCATCTGCTCCGCCGCGTCTTCGAGCCGGCGATCGATCGCGGCCGCCTGCTGCACGGCACGGATCGCGCGCCCGACCTGGTCGCTCACGTTGCTCTCGTCGTCCTGCAGCGCACCGAGCGCTTCCTCGAGATGGCGGCGCATCACGTCGAGGTTGCTCAGGACCTGGTGCTCCTGCTCGAGGTCCTGCAGTTCGCCTTCGCCGAGGGCGAGCTCCGTCATCGCCGCGTGCTGGAAGCGGAGGAACTCGAGCCGCTGGCGCCGTTCGCGTTCGCCGTGCGCGAGATCGGCGAGGCGCGCCCGGACCGCCCGCGCGGCGTGAAGGTGCTCGGCGAACTCACGGCGCAGGTTGCCGGTGCCGGCGAACGCGTCGAGCGTCTCGCACTGGATCTCGGGGCGCATCAGCGCGCGCGAATCACCCTGCCCGTGGATCTCGAGCAACTGCGTGCCGAGCTCGCGCAGCGCAGTGAGCGTCGCCGGCCGGCCGCCGATGCGCACACGGGTCTTGCCCTGGCGGTCGACGATGCGCGTCACGAGCAGCAGGTCCTCTTCGATCGCGCCGCCGCACAGGTCGTGCACGAGACGGGCGACGACGGCGCTGCGTTCGCCCTTGCCGAGACGGAACTCGGCGTCGACCTGCAGTTCGTCCGCGCCGTGACGCACGAGCGAGCCCGCGACCTTCTCGCCGCGCAGGAGCTTGAGCGCCGTGATGAGCAGCGACTTGCCGCCGCCGGTCTCACCCGACACGACGGTGAGGCCTTCGGCGAGGCGGATCTCGGCGCGCTCGATCAGCGCGAGGTTCTGGATGTGGAGCGTGTGGAGCATGGCGACCCGCGGACGAAGCGCGCGGCGTCAGGGGATCAAAGCCGTCGCGCCGCCCGAGTGCGACAGGCCGTCGACCGCGAGCGGATCCAGAACAGCCCACTGGAACGACAGCGGCAGCGCGCTCCACGTCGGATCGTTCGGCACGAAGATGCTCGTCTCGACGCCGCCGTTGAGCGGGTTCGTGTGCGTCTTCGTCACGTACGCGAGCAGGATCTCCGGTGACGCGTAGAGGTCCATGATCCCGATCGGCGCGCCGCCGGGGATCGGGAAGCCGACGACCAGGATCGCGATCGCGTTGCGTGCGGCGGAGTCGAGCCACACGTCGATCGGATTGCCGAGCGACGGCCAACCCTGGAGCCCGATCGTGGGCACGCCGTACTGACCGGCCTTGCCCGCGCCGTAGACGGCGTTCGTGCCGGACGCACCGGGCCCGTACAGGCGGAACTTGCCCGCCGTCAGCGCCTGCGCGTGCCACGTGTTCCCGTCGGAGTAGTGCGTCTCGACGGGCACGTTCGCGGGTTCGGTGTCGGCGCTGACCGAGTGCTGCGGGAACATGCCCTGCACGCGCCAGACCACGAAGTAGTCCTGCCCGGCGACGACGGGCGCTGCCTGCGCGAACGCGGCGCCCTGCCAGCAGCGTGTGTGCGTCGTCGTCCACGTGCCCGGCTGGCCGACGAGCGACAGCGGCAGTCCGGTGGCCGCGTCGCGCGTGCGGATCTCGAGCGAGTGCTGCGCCGGCGCCGAGTTGCCCGTGAAGATCTGCGCCGCGGTCAGGTCCGTCGTCTGCGTCGCCGTGAAGCGGAACGCGATGACGCTGCTCGGCCAACCCACCGCGTAGCCGCCGTACGACGGGTTGTCGTTGCGCGCGTCGAGCAGTTGCTGCGCCGACGCGGCGGAGGCGAAGAGAAGGAACGCCGACGAGAGGAGGAGGAGACGCATGGTCGGAAGTGTCCGCGGCGCCGCGACGCTGGCAAGTCCGCGCGGGGCGAGACGGTCAACCAGGGTGCTTCCGCCAGGCATCGACGGCCGCGCGCCAGATTTCGGGCGGCAGTTTGGTCTCGAACGCCGTGACCAACGACGCGCTGCCGACGAGGTACCGCGACACGCGCACCTTCTCGCCCCGTCCCTCGATGGTCCAGTTCGCGGACACCGCGGAATAGCGGATCCTGGTCACGTCCGACCACGCGACCTCGCGCCGACCACGAAACGCCGTCCGGCCGCCGATCCCGGACGCGGTGATGGCAAGCCGGACGCGCGGTTCGAAGAAACCGAAGATCGCCAACGGCCCGAGGACGAGGAATCCCGCCGCCACGAGGCCGACGTCGCGCGCGGTGCCGCCAGGAAGGAACGCCGCCACGAGAGCCCACGTGAGCAACAAGGCGAACGCGATCGCCGCCCCGCGCAGGAACCATCGCACGCCGCGCGAGTACTCGAGCACGGCCGAACCGCCGGCGAGGTCCGGCGACCGCCGTTCCGCCTTCAGGAGGGCGGCCAGGACCAGAGCCGTCAGCAACGCCGTGAGGGTCTGCGCGAACCAGTCCATGCGACACCACTCACATCTGGTAGAGCATCACGTACACGACCACACCGGTGATCGAGACGTAGAGCCAGATCGGCGTCGTGACCTTCGCCCACTTCTTGTGCTGCGCGCGACGATCCTTCAGCCCGAGCCACACCGTGCGCAGGATCAGCGGCACCTGAACGACCGCGAGCACGATGTGTGAGATCAGCAATGCGAAGTACACCGGCCGGATCCAGCCCTCCTTCGTGAACTTCACCGCCTCGGCGTTGAAGTGGTACGTCAGGTAGCAGGCGAGGAACGCGGCCGACACTCCGACCGCACTGAGCATCAGGACCTTGTGCAACGCGACGTTGCCGCGCTTGATCGCGACGAGACCGGCGCAGATGAGCAAGAACGCGATCGCATTCAGCGTGGCGTCGACGTGGGCGAGGATGCGGAAGTCGAAGGCGGCGAGCATCGATGGTTCAGACGACGTCGCGCACGCTGCGACGGTTGACGACGAGAGCGCCGAGCGCGAACGTCGCGGCGGCGAACAGCACGGTGCCGATCATGCAGACGGAGAACGACGGCACGCCCGGCACTTCGCCCTGGAAGGCGTGGCGCAGCGCGCCGACGCCGTACGTCATCGGGTTGACGAAGCGGACCCATGCGAGCACCGGGTGCGCACTCTCCATCGGGAAGAAGGCGCCCGACAGCAGCAGCATCGGCATCAGGAACAGCATCATGATGCCGTGGTACCCGGCTGTGCTGTCCATCAACCACGCGAGCGCGAACCCGAGGCCGGTGACGGCGAGTGCCAGCAGGGCGAGAACGCCGAGTCCGAGCATCACGCGGTCGAACGACAGAGACACGCCGGCGAGCGGCGCGAGCAGCAGGAAGATCACCGCGAGGCCGAGGCCGAGCGACGCACCGCCGAGGATCTTGCCGAGCGCGATCGCCAAGCGCGGCACAGGCGACACGAGGACGCCCTGCAGGAAGCCCTCCTTGCGATCCTCGATCACGGTGATCGTCGCGAAGATCGCGGTGAACAGCGTGATCATCGCGAGGGTGCCGACGAAGAAGTACTGCCCGTAGTCCATGCCGCCCGGCTTGAACGAGCCGTGCAGCGCGCCGCTGAACAGCGCCCAGAACACGATCGGCTGCAGCAGCGAACCCGTGAGCCGCGGGCGGTCGCGCAGGAAGCGCACGATCTCGCGGTGCCAGAGGGCCAGGACGGCGCGCATCACGACTTCCTCCGCCGGCCCTTCGCCGGCAGTGCGTCGGGCTCGGTGACGACGAAGCGTTTGCCCGTCTTCTTCAGGAACACGTCCTGCAGCGACGGGTGCGCCAGCGACAGACGCTGCACGCGCGCGCCGAAGCGCTGCACGATGCGAGGCACCAGTTCGTGCACGTTGGCGCCGTCGATGCGAAGCGTGCTGTCGACCACGGTCGCGGCGACGCCGAACTGCTGCTGCAGCTCGGGCGCGAGCGAAGCGGCGTCCGCGGCCTCGAGTTCGAGCACCTGACCGCCCACTTCGCGCATGAGCTCCGCCGGCCGACCGGACGCGACGACGTGGCCCTGGTCGAGCAGCAGCAGGCGATCGGCCTCGGCGGCTTCGTCCATCAGGTGCGTCGTGAAGAGAACCGTCAGCTTCGGGTCTTCGCGCAGCATCGACCACATGTCCTTGCGCGCAGCGGGATCGAGCCCCGTGCTCGCTTCGTCGAGCAGGACGAGATCGGGCTTCCCGAGCAGGCACTTGCCGATCTCGACGCGGCGCCGCAGGCCGCCCGACAGTTCGCCGACGAGGTCCCTCGCGCGATCGGCGAGTCGCCCCGCCGCCAGCACGGCGTCGATGCGCGCCGCGAGGTCGGCGCCGGACAAACCGATCAGCAGGCCGCCGTAGCGGAGGTTCTCGCGCACGGTCAGTTTCTTGTCGACCGCGGGCGACTGGAAGACGACGCCGAGCCGCGATCGGATCGCGCGCGACTCCTTCGCGAGGTCGAGGCCGAGCATCGACACCCGGCCCTGCTGCAGGGGAACGAGCGTCGACAGCAGCTTGAACAGGGTCGACTTGCCCGATCCGTTGGGTCCGAGGAAGCCGCAGGCCTGCCCGGCCGCGACCTCGAAGGAAACGTCGTTCAACGCGCGGCGCTCGCCGTAGGCGAACGTGATCCCGGCGGCGGTCACGGCATTGCTCATCGGGGCACCGTTGTAGCTCATGCCTTGTCCCACGCCATCACGAGGAGCAGCGCAGGCAGATAGACGATGGACACCACGAACGTCATCCGCATCGCCTCGTCGCGCCGGGTGAGCGCCGCGAACGCAGTCGGCACGAAGAAGAGGATGTCGAGCAGGAGCGCGGCCGCCAGGTACCGATCGCCCGCCATCCGGGTCAGGAACGGGACCACGCTCGCGAGGCCGAGCGCCGCCACGTAGAGCAGCATCGTGATCGCCGTGCGGTGCCCGGTGGGATCGACGACGGGCAGCATGCGCATGCCGGCGCGTGCGTAGTCGTCGCGGTAGCGCCACGCGATCGCGAGGAAGTGCGGGATCTGCCAGCAGTAGACGATCGCGAACAGCACGAGCTGCGGCAGCGCGAGCCCGCCCGTGACAGCGGCATGACCGACGACCGGCGGCAGCGCGCCGGGGATCGCGCCGACGAGCGTGTTGAGCGGCGTCTTCACCTTCATCGGCGTGTAGACGGCGACGTAGCTGCCGACGATCGCCGCACACAGCGTCGCCGCGGTCCAGTTCCACATGCCGCGCGCACGAGAGCCGTCGCCGGCGAGCGGCTCCGCGCCGACGAGCACGAGCAGCACGCCGACGAGACTCGCCGCGACGCCGAACGCGAGCACTTCGCGCGGAGACAGGCGGCCCGTGGGCAGCGGCCGCCCTTGCGTGCGCTTCATCAGCGGGTCCAGGTGCCGCTCGCGGTACATGTTGAGCGCGCCCGAACCGACGGCGCAGAGGAACGTGCCGGCCGTCGTGGTGACCAGCAGGTCGAGCGGCGGATGCGAAGTCTTCGCGGGCCACGCCATCCACGCTCCGGCCACGACGGCGAAGACCGCGAGCGCCGACAGCCGCGGCTTGCCGAGTTCCCAGTAGGCGCGCAGCTTGCCGCCCGATGCCGCGCCGACGGTCGGTGCAGTCATGCGACGGCGTCCTGCGGCCCCGCGCGGCGTGTTCCGCGGAACACGTGCGCCGCGAGCAGCGCGACCAGCATCGTCAACGACGCGCCGATCAGGACGTGGAGCGAGATCACGCTCGCGGTCGTCAGGTTCGCCACGTTCTCGGGCTGCTTGCCCTGCGCGGGCCGGATCGCGAGCACGACGAAGCCGAGCGCGATCTGCAGCACCAGCAGGCCGACGATCCAGTTCGCCAGCGGGCGGATGCCGGGGATCTGGCCGAGCTTGCCGGTGGCGAACGCCGTCGCGATCGTGCCGATCACGAAGACCACGAAGCTGTTGCCGACGTGCGTCCACAGGGCGTGGGCGCTGTTCGAGTGCCGCGCCACGGCGCCGAACACCGTCTGCACGACGAGGATCGCGAGCGCCGTCATCGCGATGCGGCGGCCCGCGCCGGGCGCCGCGGTCGTCACGGGCGCCGTCGTGCGGTGACGATCCGTGAGCTGGTACGCGATCCACGCGAACGTGGCGAAGATCAGCTGCGCGAACGTCGCGTGTACGACGCCGGTGAGCACGGGCAGTCCCTTCAGCACGTGCGTGCCGCCGACGAGCCCCTGCGCCAGCACGAAGCAGCCGCCGAACCACGCACATGCGCGCACGCGGCGATCGCCGAGGCGGCCGAAGTGCAGCCACAGCGCGAGCGCGAGCGACAGCAGCCCGACCGTGCCGCCGGCGAGGCGGTGGAAGTGCTCGAGGAACCCCGGCACCGTCGTCAGGCTGCGCTCCGGCATGAACCCGCCGTCCGACGTCGGCCAGTCGCGGAACGCCAGGCCCGATCCCGTGCTCGTCGTCATCGCGCCCTTCACGACGGTCAGCGCCGTGACCGCGAGCACGCCGATCGCGAGCCGGAACGGCCCCCGGGTCGACGGAGTCGCGGCGAGGGGAACGGTGGTCGAGGTCATGGCCCGGGCGGGCCACACAGAATGCCCCTTCGCGCGGCGATTTTCAGCCGCAAGCCGCGCCGCGGTCCCTGCCGCGGCGGGCGGTCGCGGGCCAGCGCAGCGCGCCGGGCCCGCTGACGATCAGCGCATCATCTTCGTGGCGGCGGGACGGTTCTTGTCGCCGTCGAACGCTTCCCACATCGGGCGCTCGCTGTCCTTCAGGCCACGCGAGTCGACCGTGCGGTCGATCGCCTGATCCGGAGCGCTCTTCGCCATCGCGAGCAGGTTCTCGACTTCGAGGTCGGTGCCGTTCGACAGGTCGGACGCTTCCTCGAGGTAGGCGATCGCGGCCTGCGACTCGCCCATGCGGAGCAGGCAGACGCCGAGGTTGCGCTTCGCGGCCTGCACGGCCGTCGTCGGCACACCGTCGCCCGGCGCGAGCGTGAGCTCGGCGATGGCGCGCGGCCACTGGCGCTGCTCCATGAACTTCTCGCCGCGGTACAGGTGCGTCAGCACGGCCGTGTCGAGCTGCTCGTCGAGCGTTTCGAAGTCGGTCACCTCGATCCACGGCATGTTCTGGAACGTGTTGCGGACGACGCCCGTGACCTGGATCCGCTGGTAGAGGCGCAGCGAGTAGAGGCGCTCGAGCTTCGGGTGCGTCTTGCTCAGGAAGAGCATGCCGAAGACGTCCTCGTACGACTTCTGCTGCCAGATCGGCTGCTCGTCGGCCCACGCGTAGAAGTTGGCGAACTCCGTCGGCGTGAACTTGGTGAAGAACGGGTTCGAGATCTTGCCCAGCGACGCGAACTGGACCGTGAAGCAGACCTTCACGTTCTTGTACGCATCGGGGTTCTCGCGGACCTGACCGAGGTTGGTGCGGACGGCAACGCCGAATTCACGATCCTGCGCAGGGAGCGACGCGGCACCGAGCAGGAACGAAACGAACAACGCGGTTCTCATGGCTGTTCTCGAAGAAGACTGGGGTTTCGAAGGGTGCGCGGTCACTCCGTGATCCGCTCCATCAACTTGCGCAGAGCCTGGTCCATCAGTTCGTCCGGAACGTCCTCCCCCGATCGCGCGAGTTCGCGAAGTCGTTCGATCCTCTCCGCCTTCGACAGGCGGCGATCCAACAACTCCTCGACGATCCTCTCCACGTCTTCGGAAGGCTGCTTCGGCACGATGCTGAACCCGGGTGCTTGCGCACGGTTGCCCGTGAGCGACTCGGCTATCGGCGCGCGACGCGTCGTCCCTTGACACGGGATGTCTCCGCCGCGGACCGGTCGTTCCCGTGGGAAACCGCGGCTTCGAACCGCCGACGCGAAGGGTCGATGCCGCGACCGATCAAGAACTCGACGCTCGGCCGCCGAACTGGGGCAGAACTCGACGGTTCGCCGCAGACCTGCCGATGATCACGACTGTCCGTTCCATTCTCGTCGCATTCTTCACCACCGCCGCACTCGGGGCGCAGTCCGTACTCATCAGCGAAGTGCGCGCCGACGCCGGCGGTCGCTGGGTCGAACTGCACAACCGCTCGGCGCTGGCGATCGACCTCTCGTCGTGGTCGCTGCACCACGCGTCGCACACGCCGAGCATGCCGCAGGAGTACTGGTGGGCGTTCCCGAACGGCACCGTCATCGCGGCCGGCGCCTATCTGCGCGTGCACTGGTACCAGGCCGCGCCGGCCACGCCGGGCACGAACGAGCTCTACACCGGGAGCACGCCCTGGAACTTCCTCTTCAGTCTGGGCGGCGAAACGCTGTCGCCGCTGCGCGGCGCGTTCGGGCTCTATCGCACGCAGCTGGGCGACCAGATGGGTGACGCCGCGCGCATCGAGGACTGGGTCAGCTGGGGCGAGCATGGCTACTCGCGCGAACCGCTCGCCATCGCGAACGGCCGCTGGACGGCCGGACGGCACACGTCCGCGATTCCCGACGGCAGCAGCATCGCGCGCAACGAGGGGACGATCGGCGGCGTGACCTTCCACGACGAGCAGTGGTTCGTCGACCCGACGCCGACGCCGCTCGGACCGAATCTGTCCGGCGCCGGGGTCGCGAGCTACGGCACGGCGTGCGCCGCCTTCGACAACCATCTGCTCGGCGCGCCCGTGCTCCGCGCGCCATCGCTGCCGCTGCTCGGCAACGCGCAGTTCCGCCTCGCGATCGACAACTCGACGGGCATCTACGGCGAGTACGTGCTCGTCGTGTGGAGCGCGGCCGCGGCGCCCGCGGGGCAACCGTCGCTGCTGCCGTCCACGCCGGGGCTGTGCGCCGAGGTCATCGACACGTCGCAGCTCGTGATCGCGTGGCTCGCGCAGACGCAGGTCTCGACGACGGTCATCCCGTTCTCGCTCGCGAACGCGTCTCCCGCGCTCGCCGGCACCGAGGCGCACGCGCAGGCGTTCGTGCTCGATCTGCTGCCGTTCGCGTGGACGCCGTTCCAGGGCGTCAGCAACGCGCTGCACGTGACGTTCGGCGACTGATCGCCGGTCGGGCCGATTCAGTCGGCCTGTGCGCGTTCCTTCGCCCAACGTCGCTGCTGGCGCTCCGGCGCTTCACCGCGGCGCCAGAGGAACGCGATCGCCGTGGTACCCCACTCGCGCAGATCGAGGTCGAGGTCGTCGTCGAAGTCGTCCTCGTCGAGCACGCCGGTTTCGAAGTGGAACACGACGCAGCCGCCGCGGGCCGTGCGGTCGAGAAGGCGCCGCGCGCGGGCCATCGACTTGACCGGATCCTCGGCGACCATCGCGTACGGCGGATCGAGGAACACGACGTCGGGGGCGACTTCGTCCTCGTCGCCCTCCTCGTCCGCGTCGTCACGCCCGCCGCCGAACGTCGCGTGATTCATCAGCGGCGGATCCCAAGCATCGGCGCGCATCACGACGGAACGCGCCACGGCATCGTCGCCGAGCGTCTGCAGGTTCTGGCGCAGCACGTCGATCGCCTTGCCGTTCTTCTCGCAGAACAGCACGCGGGCGGCACCGCGCGAGAGCGACTCGACGCCCGAGGCGCCGGTCCCGGCGAACAGATCCCACACGATCGCGTCGGGGATCTGCTCGGCGAGGATGTTGAAGACCGACTCGCGGACCTGGCCGAGGAGCGGCCGTGTTCCGAGGCCGCGAACGGTGCGGAGCACGCGTCCGCCGTAGGTGCCGGCGATGATTTTCAGGCTCATGGGTCGCACGGATGTTCGCAAGGGCGGACGCCTCGCGCAACTTCGACCCGCAATCGCCCCCGACGGCGCTACAACCCGGGCCGTGGCAGCGGAACCCGTAGCCCTGGCCCTTCGCCTGCGCGGCGCGGACCACGCCCTCGAACCAGGGCGCGACTACCTCCTCGGCAGCGGGGACGACTGCGACCTGCGGCTGCCCCCGCCCGCCGCGGAACGGCACACGATGCTCGTGGTGACGGTCGACGGCGTGTCGGTGCGCGACCTCGGTTCGCCCGACGGTACGTGGCGCAACGGCGAACGGGTTGACTCGGCCCGCCTCGGGATCGGGGACATGCTGCACTTCGGCGCGAGCGAAGCGACCATCGTCCCGGACCGCGGCGCGGCTGCGCTGGTACCGCTGCCCGGAATGCGCACGGCAGCAGCCGTGCGGCGGCTCCGCGAGATCGGCGCGCGCGCGGCAGCGGCCGTGCGCCGGCGCGACGCCGCGACGTTCGAAGAACTGATCGCCGACGAACTGCGCCGTGCACCGTGGCTCGCCGGATCGCTGCTGCTGCACGCGCTGCTCTTCTTCCTCCTGTGGCTCCTGCTCGCCGACGCCTCCGGCGGCGGTCGCGAACCGGCGCGGGTCGGTGTCGAGATCGCAAGGGATGCCGCCGATGTCGGCGCGAGCCTGGCGGCGCCCGAGGTCGTGATCGAGCCGGTCGCGACGGCACCCGACGAACCCCTGCCCGAAGAGCCAGCGCCGGCGGAGACCGCAGTCGATTCCACGAGGCCGCCGACGATCCGGATCCCGACCACCAACCCGCGCATCACGGCCGCGCCGCGACCGCAGCCCGGCGCCGGCGGCAACGACACGGCCCCGGCCGACGATCCCGTGAGGACGGTCGGGTCGGGCGGGTTTCGCAAGACGGTCGCCGAGCTGCGTCGCACCGGGCTCGAGATCGTGTTCGTATTCGACAGCACCGGTTCGATGGGCGAGACGATCGCCGACACGAAGGCGACCGTCGGGCAGATGCTCGACGTGCTCCGCGCGCTCGTGCCCGACGCACGTGTCGGCATCGTCACCTACCGCGATCGCGGCGCCGAGGTCTACCGCGTTCGCGAGATCCCGCTCGGGAGCGACTACTTCGCGACGGTCAACTTCGTGCAGCGCGTGAGCGCCGAAGGCGGCGGCGACCGGGAGGAAGACGTGCGCGCCGGCCTCGCGGCGGCGTTCGGGCAGCGCTGGGGTTCGAACGCGAGGCGCGTCGTCGTGCTCGCGGGCGATGCGCCGCCACACAGGGAAGACGTGCAGGCCACGCTCACCGCCGTGAAGACGTTCGTGCGCGACGGACGGTCGTTCGTGCACACGCTCGTCACGTCGCCGCAGAACGCCGGCCCCGACACGCGCGAGGCCTTCGAGTCGATCGCCAGGGCGGGCAAGGGCACGTGCGCCGGCATCGACTCGCGCGACCGCGTGCTGCAGAGGGTGCTGACGCTCGCGTTCGGGCGGGAGTTCGATCAGGACGTCACGGCGGTGGTGCGCGCGGTCGAAGAGGCGTCGACCCGCGTCGACACGGAAGCGCTGGACCTCGCCCGGCGCGGTGGACCCGATCTCGCCAGGGCGCTGGCGCACGAGCCGGTGCCGATCAAGGTCGTGCAGGCGATCGTGCGGCTGCCGCGCCGTGCGACCGTGTCCCAGCTGATCGACATGCTGCAGGATCGAGGGACGCCGGCGCACACCGTGCAAGCCGTCGCATGGGCGCTGCAGCGTGTGCTCGTGCTCGACCAGCCGCCGGTCGATCCGCTGGACGACGAACGGCCGAACGCCATGACCGTCAAGCGGCTGCGGCGCCTCTGCTCGCTGCTGCCGGACTGAGGGCGCCCCTTCTGCGACACCGGCGGGTATCGTCGCCGGGCCCGATGCCCCCCCGGTTCGATCGACTCCAGAGGCCGCTCCGCAACCTGCGCCTCTCGGTCACCGACCGCTGCAACCTGCGGTGCGAGTACTGCATGCCGGAGGAGGAGTACGTCTGGCTGCCGAAGTCGGACGTACTCACGTTCGAAGAGATCGTCCGCCTCGTCGACGTCTGCGTCGGTCTCGGCGTCGACAAGGTTCGGCTCACCGGCGGCGAACCGCTCCTGCGCTCCGACCTGTCGAAGCTCGTCGCGATGCTCGCCGCGCGGCCGGCCCTGCGCGATCTCGCGATGACGACCAACGGCGTGCTGCTCGCGGAACATGCCCCGGCGCTGCGCGCGGCGGGCCTGCACCGTCTGACGGTGAGCATCGACACGCTCGACCCGGACACGTTCCGCATGCTGTCGCGTCGCCCGGACCATCGGCGCGTGCTGGCGGGGATCGACGCGGCGCGTGCCGCCGGCTTCACCGACGTCAAGCTCGACACCGTCGTGATCGCCGGCGTGAACGACGGCGAACTGCCGGCGCTGCTCGACTACGCGAAGGGCGTCGGCGCGGAGATCCGCTTCATCGAGTACATGGACGTCGGCGGCGCGACGACGTGGAGCCCCGACCGCGTCGTCGGTCGCGCGCGCATCCTGTCGATCCTCGAACACC
>JAEUHQ010000193.1 GCA_016794565.1 Planctomycetota bacterium
AGCAGCAGCGCACTCGGCACGGACCATCGGCTGCTGGACCAGGCCACGCAGGAGCTGCAGACGGTCTACGACACCCGCTCGCCGAACCGCCACGAGCCGGCGCTGCTGCTGACGTGGGCGATGGCGCAGCAGAAGCAGGGCCGGCGACGGCTCGGCGAAGAACTGCGACTGCGTGGCCAGGCGTCGCGCTCCCCCGACAAAGGCGACCTCGAAGCGAAGGCCGACGCGCAGCGCGCGGATGCCGTGGCATTCCTCGACGAGGCCCGTTCGGCGCTGAAGGTGCTGGTCGGACGCGGTGAACTGCTGCGTATCGCCCACAACCACCTCCTGCAGATCGCGCAGGACCTCGGCGACGATGCGGCGTTCGCCGACGCCGCGAAGGCCTACTTCGCGCAGTGCGCGAAGGACCAGACCGCCGTCCGCCGCGAGATCGCCCAGACCGTCGACCCGACGTACGAGGCCGAGCAGACGCGGGCGCTCCGTGCGCTCGAAGGCGAAGAACTCGCGGTGCGCTCCCTGCTCGCCGAGCACTGCTACACGCGCCAGCGCTTCGACGAGGCACTCGTGCAACTGAACCGCGTGCTCGAGCTCGATCCGCAGCGCACGGTCGACTACTACAACCGCGGCCGCACGCTCCTCGAGCTGAAGCGGAACGACGAAGCCAAGACGGACTTCCGTCGCTTCCTCGCGATGCCGGCTTCCGAGACGGCGACCGAGAAGCGCACCCTCGCGCTGCGCGCCCTCGAGCAGTGACCAACGGCGAACGGCCGACCCTGCGGCGCGACCAACGCCTCCTCACGCAGCAGCACTTCCGCCGCGTCTACCAGCGCGGCCGCCGCGCTTCGGGCCGATGGATGACCGTCGTCGCGTGCGGCGGCGGCCCGCGGCACACCGATCGGCCGACGCGCCTCGGCGTCTCCGTGAGCAAGGACCACGGCGGCGCAGTGCGGCGCAACAAGCTGAAGCGACTCCTGCGCGAGGCGTTCCGGCTCGAACGGCACCGCATGCCATCGGCCATCGACGTGGTGCTGATCCCCCGCCAACGGCCCGATCGTTTCCCGCTCGCGGAACTGCGCACCGAGGTCGTCGCGCTCGTGCTGCGCGCCGTCGGCACGTCCGCCGATCCGCGACCGCCGAGGGAGGACCGCCGCCCATGAGGTGGCTCTTCATGTTGCCGGTCTGGCTCTACCAGAGGCTCGTGGGCCCATGGAAGCCGGCGACCTGCCGTTTCCGCCCGACGTGCTCGTGCTACGCGATGGAAGCGCTGCGCGCGCACGGCGCCCTGCGCGGATCGTGGCTCACCGTTCGCCGCCTCGCGCGCTGCCATCCGTTCTGCGAGCCCGGTTTCGATCCGGTGCCGCCGCGCACGGAACGGCGCCCGAGCCGCGCCTGAGCCGACGCGTGCCGCGATTCCGCGCGCCCGCTGCGGGTCAGACGGATCGGCCCGCCAGCACACCGAGCAGCGCCACCAGACTCAGCACGTCGAGACGGTTGTGTTCGAGCACACGGTCCACGGGGCCCGAGCCGTCGCGAATCCAATCGAGGAACGCCGCGGGCGCTTCGCTGCCCGGCAGGTCGTCGGTGCGAACCACGCCGAGCAGGCGCTCTTCGACGGTGCGGAGCCGCGCGTCGGGAAGGCTCCTGCCGTGCGATCGCCGCACGAGGTGGTAGAGGTCGAGGTGGCGTTGCGTCAGCACCGGCGAACGCACCTTGTGCACGGCCATGCGCGCCGCGATGCGATGGCGGTCGTAGCTCTTGCCGACGAACGTCACGGGCACCGGGAACTCGCGGAGGCGCGCGGCGACGTGCCGCAGCATCGCCGGCTCCTCGCCGAAGTCGCGCAGGAAGAGCTGCTCGAGCACCAGATCCTCGCCGCGGAAGAACGCGAGCCCGTATGCGAACACCGTCGTGCCCGCACCGCCCGCGAGGCCGGTCGTCTCGGTGTCCAGGAAGAGGCACTCGCGAGGATCGAGCGCCGCGAACCCGGGATCCTTCGCCAGCGCAGCGAGTCGTTCGCCGTCGAGGTCGCGCGCCGCACCGAGCCGTGCCGAGCCGTGCAACGACGCGAGGGGGTAACGAAGTTCACGTCGCCAGAGCGCTTCGGCTCCGGCCGCCGCGGGTTCGGCGGGCGGCAGTTCGACGCGGGGGCGGCGCGGCAGGCGCGCGAGACGCTGCTGCAGGAACGCACGCAGCGCGGGGTCGCGCTCGGATGCACGCGACGGCGGCGCGTCGGCGCGCGGGACGCGGAAGACGCGCCGAAGCCGTTCCCGGTCCGGCGCTACCACGCGGCCTCCGCCGTGTGTTCCGTCGCCGCCGCCTCGCCGAGCATCGCGCGCAAGATGCCGACCGCGACCGCCTTGCTGCGCGGCCCGAGGCTCGCCTGCGGCCCGACGCACGACGGGCATCCGCTGCGGCACGTGCACCGCTCCGCGAGGCGCAGCGCGGCGCCGAGGATCTCGCGGTGTGCGTGGAAGATGCGCTCCGTGAGTCCGACGCCGCTCGGCACACGGTCGTAGAGAACCAGGGTCGGCGCTTCGAAGTGCGGGTGCAGCGCCTCGGCGAGCACCCGGACATCGCCGGGATCGACGCGCACGAACAGCGGCACCAGCCCCTGCAGCAGCTCCCCCACGCCCTGAAGGCAACTCGCTTCGCCGCCCTTGCGCAGTCCGAGGCGAGCGACGAGTTCCGGCTTCAGCACGAGAGCACACGCCTCGGTCTCGAACTCCTCTGGCGGCAGGTTGATCTCGCCGATGCCGACGTTCTCACGCGTGTAGAACTTGATCTTCTTGAACGCCTTGGCGAGCGTGCTGACGTGCACGCCACCGCGGTGCGCGACGTACCCGCCGTGGTCCTGATGCTCGTCGAGATGCAGCACCTTGACCTCGGTCTCGGTGTCGGCCTCCGTGTAGAAGTCGGCGTCGATGCGGCGGACGAACGCGCGGCGGTCGTCGTAGTCGAAGCGCTCGACGAGCCACGTGTCACCCTGATGGCCGTAGATCGCGCCCTCGTGCACTTCGGTGATCGCCGACGGTCGATCGATCTCCGCGAGGATCGTCTTCGACTCGACGTCCTGGATCGTGACGTTGTCCATGTCGGCGGCGGTGAGGCTCACGCCGTCGGCCGGATAGGTGCGGTCCGCGTAGTGGAAGCGCCCCGCCTGGTGCACGAGCACACCGAGGTCGTGCGTCAAGAACTCGAGCACGTCGCGCGTGCCCGCAGCCTGCCCGAAGGACTCGTCCTCGTCGAACGGCAGCTCGAACGCCGCGCAACGCACGTGGTTGGTCAGGATGATCGCGTTGTCCGGGTCGATGCTCACCGCGTCCCGCGGCGCGTCGAACAGGAACCCGGGGTGCTGCATCAGGAACTGGTCCATCGCGTCACTGCGTGCGACGAGCACCACGGCGCTCTCCTGGGTGCGGCGGCCGACGCGGCCCGCGCGCTGGAAGGTGCTCGAAACCGTGCCCGGGTAGCCGACGAGCACGCACACGTCCAGGCTCCCGATGTCGACGCCGAGTTCGAGTGCATTGGTCGACACGACGGTGCGGATCGTGCCGTCGCGCAGGCCCTTCTCGATCGATCGGCGGAGGTTCGGGAGGTAGCCGCCGCGGTAACCGGCGACCCGCTCCTGGTCGACGTGCCGCGCCTTCGCCTCGTCGCGCAGGTACTTCAGCAGCACTTCCGTCTGCCGACGCGAACGCGCGAAGAAGATCGACTGCAGGTCGCTCTTCAGCAGCCATCCGCCGAGCTGGCGCGCCGCCTCGCTGGCGGGCACACGCAGACCGGAGGCCGCGGAGACGACCTTGGGATTCAAGAAGACGTAGTGTTTGCCGCCGCGCGGACTGCCGTCGCGATCGACGACCTGCACCGGTTTCTCGAAGAGGCGGCGGCCGTGTTCGCCGGCGTTGCTGATCGTCGCCGACGCGCCGCAGAACACAGGGTCGCTGCCGTAGTGACGACAGATGCGCGACAAGCGCCGGAGAACGTTCGCGACGTGCGAGCCGTAGATGCCGGACAGCGTGTGCAGTTCGTCGACGACGACGTAGCGCAGGCCGGTGAAGAGCCCCTGCCACTTCGTGTGGTTCGGCAGGATGCCCGCGTGCAGCATGTGCGGGTTGGTGAGAACGAGAGTGCCGTGTTCGCGCAGCGCCTGGCGCACGGCCGGTGGCGTGTCCCCGTCGTACACCGCGACCGTGAGGTCGGAGCGGCCCGTCGCGGCGAGCAGCTTCTCGACGTCGGCCATCTGGTCGCGCGCCAGCGCCTTCGTCGGATAGAGGTAGAGAGCGCGCGCGTCGAGGCCGTCGCGCAAGAGCGCGTCGAGCACGGGCAGGTGGTAGGCGAGCGACTTGCCCGACGCCGTCGACGTCGCGAGCACCGTGTGCCGGCCCGCGTGCAGGTGGTCCGCCGCGTCGGCCTGGTGGGAGTACAACTCGACGATGCCGCGCCGTTCGAGGGCCGTTCGCAGGTCGCCGTGCAACCACTCCGGCACCGGGGCCATCCGCGCGGGCCGCGGCTCCTGCCGGTGCCACGCGGCGACCGCGCCCGGTGCGTCGTCGGCACCGGCCCGCAGACGGCGCACGAACTCGCTCAGATCCACGAACGGACCTCGTGCTGGTACCCACCCATCGCAGCGAAGCTACCGCACACACGAACGAAAGCCAAACCTCCGATCCGTCCCCCGCCGTGACGAACGCGACAGCGACCCGCACGAGCATGTTCCGCGAGCTATGGTCTTCGCGCCCTTCCATGGCCCCGCTCGAGACCGTCCTCGCCGACGCGGCACTGGCCGCGAGCCTCCTGACCAGCGTCATCCTCGCGAACTGCTGGGGCGGACTGTGCGGCATCGGACCCGACGACGACGACACGACGCTCGCCGGGTTCGGCTCGGTGTTCGTCTACACACCCGTGCGCTGGGGCCTCGCGCTGCTCGGACTCGTGATCGCGACCGCGCACGGCGCCCTGCACGGCGCGCTCGGCGACGACACCGTGTCCCTCACGCTGCTCGTCGGCGGCCACGGCATGCTCGGCGCGCTGTCGCTGCTGTGGCTCGAACGCGGCCTGCGTCGCGTCCGCCGCCATCACGCCGTGCCGCGCGCGTTCAGCCTGCTCGGGGGCGTGCTGGTGCCGCTGCCGGTGTTCGTGCTCGCCGGCGTCGGGTGCAACGGCGACTGGCTCGGCGCCGGTCCGGTGACGCTGACGATGGGCACGCTCGCGGTGTTCGGCGTGCACTACGCCGCCTGGCGCGCCGGCAAGAACGCACGCTCGCTGCGCAGTGCGATCTGAACGCGCCCGTCACCGCGGCCCGGCGGGCACGCGGCGTTTCAGGAAGTCGGACAGCGCCGCGTAGAGATGCGCGCGCGTGTTCTCGCCCTCGACGATCGCATGTGTGCGGTTCGGATAGGCGAGGTACTCGAACTGCTTGTCGTGCGCGACCAGTTCGTCGAACAGGCGCTCGCTGTGCTGGAAGTGCACGTTGTCGTCGCCGGTGCCGTGCACGAGCAGCAGGTGCGCCTTCAGGTTCTTAGCGAACGTGATCGGCGAACACTCGCGGTAGACCTCCGGCACCTCGCGCGGGTCGCCGGTGTAGCGCTCCTGGTAGATCGTGTCGTAGAGCGAGATGTCGGTCACGGGCGCCACCGACATGCCTGCGCAGAACAGGTCCGGGTAGCGGAACAGCATGTTGAGCGTCATCGCGCCGCCACCGGACCAGCCCCAGATCGCCAGCCGCAACTCGTCCATCCACGTGAACTGCTCGCACAGTTTGGTGACCGCGAGGTTCCAGTCGTGCGAGCTGGTGACGCCGATCTTCTGGTAGAGCGCCTTCCTCCAGTCGCGTCCCTTCGGCGCCGGCGTGCCGCGCGCGTCGACGGACATCACCACGTAGCCTTGCTGCGTGAGCCAGCGGTGGAAGAGGTGGTGTGAGAGGAACCACGTGTCCTTCACCGTCTGCGACCAGGGCTCGCCGTAGACGTGGAACACGACGGGCCACTTCTTCGCGTCGTCGAAGTCCGGCGGATGCATCACCCAGCCGTCGAGGGTCACGCCCGGCTCGATCTCGACCTGGAAGAACTCGTTCTGACCCTTGGCGACCGCGTCGTAGCGCGCCCGCAGCTTCGTGTTGTCGACCAGAACCCGAACGCGCTCGTGCGACGGCAGACGCACGAGGTCGATGACCGGCGGCATGTCGAATGCCGACCGCGTGTGGATCGCCAGCGAGCCGTCGGTGCTGATCTGGTACTCGTGCCACCCGGGCGCTTTCGTCTCCCCGACCATCTCCGCGTAGCGTCGCGGCAACACTCCCTCGACCGTGAGCGCCTGTGGCGCCGTCCCGTCCAGGGGGACCCGGTAGAGACCGCTCTGCGTCGCATACTGCGGGGCCGCGCGCACGTAGAGCAGCCCTTTGTCGATGTCGGCGAAATCGACGGACATCACGTCGAACCCTCTGGTCAACGCCAGCTTCGTCACCAGCACTTCCTTGCCGCGGGTGTCCCAGCAGATGCGACCGGCCTGGCGCACACGCCGGTCACCTGGCTCGGAGAACGCGGTGTCGCTCGTCCAGAAGAACCAGTTGCCCTCGTCCAGCCACGCGAAGTCGTCGCGCACGTCGACGTACGCTTCGTCCTTCTCTTGGTGCACGACACGCACGGCGCCCGTCGCGACGTCGCAGCCGAGCACGCGCAGCTCGTTCTGCTTCCGCGGCAGCCACTGCACCAGGAGTTCCTTGCCGCCCGGATGCCATTCCATGCGCGCGAGGTAGGTCTCGCGCGGATCCCCCGGCGTCTGCATCCAGACCGTGTCACCGCCGCTCGCCGCGACCACACCGATGCGGCAGCTCGAGTTCGTCGTGCCCGCCTTCGGGTACTGCACCGGCACGATCCGCGAGTAGCGGTCCGACAGGTTGTCGACCATGAAGAACTCGCCGACGCCACTGCAATCGAGCTGCCAGTACGCAATCGAGCTGCCGTCCGGACTCCAGCGGAAGCCGTCGCGGCAGTCGAACTCCTCTTCGTAGACCCAGTCGAACGTGCCGTTGATCACGGTCTTGCTGCCATCCTTCGTGAGCCGCGTGCGCTTGCCGTCGGCCACCGCTTCGACCCACAAGTCGTTGCCCGACACGAAGGCCACGCGATCGCCCTTCGGCGACCACTTCGCGAACATGAGCGACGACTTCGGCAGGTCGCCGCCGAGCCGTCGCGGCGCCGCTTCGCCCGCGACGTCGACGACGAAGTACTCGCCTCGTGTGTTCTGGCGCCACACCCGTTCGCTGTCGGTGAACACCAGCGCCTTCGTTCCGTCCGGCGACAGCACGTAGCTCTCGATCGCGAGCGGCCGGTCGCGGCCGACGACCCGCAGCACTTTCTGCGCCACGAGAACTTCGCGCGCGCCGGTCACCGCCTCGTAGCGGACCAGTTCGACGCACGTGCGATCCGGCGAAGGCTCGAGCGTCGCGTAGTGGGCGCCGTCGATCCACGCGACCGGCCCGAACGCCTCGGCGCGGAACTCGCCCGACGTGATGCGGTGCGCGTCGAGGCGCGCCGGATCCTGCGCGCCGATCGCGACCGCCAACAACCACGGAAACGCCGCCGGGAGGATCCTCGTCACGCGCCGCAGCGTAGCGGCGCCCAGCTCACTTCAGCACGACGGTTCCTGGCACCGCGGCGTCGTTCCCGGTCAGGAGAACCGTGCGCCCCCGGTCGACGAGGGTCAGTTCGAAGTCGTAGCGCCCCGCCGCGAGGCCGAGGAACGGGATGGTCCCGTCGTCGCGCACACGCGGTGTGATCTCGAGCCAGGGCGTCGCTTCGCGAGCACCTGCGATGCGGCGCCACACGGTCATCTGCCCGCGACGCCCCGCCCACCCGGTTGCCACTTCGATGCGAGCGGCGGCACTGGCATCCAGCGCGACCGGTCCGATTCGCCGCGCCGCGGCCTCGAGCAGCGCCACGTCGGCGAGCGGCGCCGCGGCGGGGACGGCCTCCTTCGGCGCGGCGGAGTCGGGCGCCGGCCCGTCCAGCGTGACGACGCGGAGCAGGACGACCATCGCTCCGGGGATCACCCACCAACGCAGCGGCTTGCCCATGCGACCGGTTTCGGCCGAATGGCGCCGCGGACCGAAGCCGACCAGCGATCAGATCGCGCTTTCCACCACGCGACCCGGAGTCCCTTCGGTGGTCGGAGCCGCACCGGCGGCGACCATTCGCTCGATCAGCGCCACGATCGCGGGCCACGTCGATCCCTTCTGTCGCGCCTTCGCGACCTGCACGGCACCGGCGACGAAGCGGGCCGGCGGCATACCGTCCACCGCGCGCTGGAGTACCCAGCGCGTCGCATGGTGTTCGCGCGCGAAGTGCTCGATCGCGCGCAGAGCCGCCTTCGCCGACGCAGCGGAACGGATCGGCGGCAGATCGGCGAGCAGGTTCGCTTCGTCACTGCGACGCAGCCAGCGAAGGCGCGCAGGCACCAGCTCGCGGACGACGGCGTCGACGACCAGCCAGCCGCGCACCTTCTCGACCGCGGCAGAGGCCCGGGTGTTCACGAGGATCGGCACCAGCGGCCGCAACCAGCGGTTGCGGGCTTCGTCGTCCATCGCGTCGTTGCACGCGCGCACGAAGGCCGAGAGAACGGGGCACGCGCACCGCGGCTCGTCGCTGTGCGCCTCGCCGGCGAGCCACGCGACCATCTCCATCGCGCACATGCCGTCGTCGCGTGTCGGATGCGCGCCGCGGCGCAGGGGGAGATCGTCGAACCGTGATGCCATGGCGGTGTTTCGTGTCGGGGACGGAGAAGGGTATCCCATCCATGGACGCGTTCAGCCCTTCGCCGCAGTGCGGGAAACAACACGGCGAAGGGTCCGCTGGCACCGCGGAATCGTTGCGTCAGCGCATGCGGAAGAGGCCCGCCGGCAACGTGTCGACGGCCCCCGGGGGCTTCGGGATCCCGAGCATCTCGGCGAACAGGACAGTGCCGAAACCGGGCGTGATCGGCGCGGCGAAGCGCACGCCAGCGGGCACTCCGGGGCCCATGGCGAATGCGACGACCTCGCGGTCGTACGGGTGCGGCGTCCCGTGCGACGCCGGGATCACGCCGTCGAGCCAGTAGGGTTTCACCACGAGCTGCACGTCGCCGGCGCGCCCGGGGCACAGCGCCTTCCGCAGCGCGATGCGGAGCGGATCGCCGAGCGGATCGGTCTCCAGCAGATCCGACGTCGCGAACGCCGCCGCGAAGCCCTTCGTCCCCGCGGCCGCGGCCGCCGCGATCCGCGACGCCTGCCGATGCATGGTCGCTGCGTCGAGCGCGCCCTGCTTCGACTCGAGCACGGCCTGGTCGAAGAACAGCGAGAACTCCCCCACGTGCGTGATCCAGCGCTTGCCTTCCGGCGGCGCACCGAACTGTTCGGTCAGCGCCTTCTCCGCGGCTGCGCGCGCCTGCGTCTGCAACAGGCCGCGGCCCGCGTCCACGCCATGGGCCTTGGCCCATTCGGGCGTGGGGCCGACGCCGTGATCGGCGGTGACGAACACGGCCCAGCGGTCGGCGCCCACCTCGCGATCGAGGAACGCGAAGAACGTCGCCAGCTCGCGATCGAGCCGCAGCAGCGTGTCGCGCGCCTCGACCGAATCGGGCCCGAACGTGTGCCCGACGATGTCGACCGACGAGAAGCTGATGCACAGCAGGTCGGGCACGTCGTCGGAGCCGAGACCGTTCCCGCGCACCGCGGCTTCGCCGGCGAGGCGCACCATCGTGTTGCCCACCGGCGACACGTAGACCTGCGTGTAGAACGCGCCGCCCGGCTCGGGCTTTCCGCCGGTGACCGGCTGCGGCAACGTGCGCTGGTTCGAGCCGTTCTGGTGCGGCACTTCGTACGGCCTGTCGTCGACGAGACCCGCGTACGCGTCAGGCGGGCCGAACCGATCCCACACCCAGCCGTGGAAGCCGTCGATCGCGCGCTTCTCGTTGAAGTCGACGATCCAGCCGGGAGTCTTGTCGACCCACGCCGTGTTCGTGACGAGGTTGCCCGTCGTCGCTTCGAACCAGCACACGATGTCGGCCGACCGGCCCGCCATCAGGATCGCCGCGCGGTCCTTCCAGGACACGCTCACCACCTTCGCACCCGGCACGTGCGCCTTCACGCCGTCTCCGAGCGTCGGCAGCAAGAGCCGCCCCGGACCGCGGTCCTTGCCTTCCTTCAGCTCGGGCAGCGCCGCCATCGGCTCCTCGACGCAGTAGACGGCCCGTCCGTCGGCCGGCGACCACCACGCGTTGCGCACGATGCCGTGCCCTGCAGCGGGCGCTCCAGTGCCGATCGTCGCGTGGCCAGGTCCCGTCTCGGAACACGCGTGTTCGTAGGCACACTGCGGGAAGTACGCACCGTTCCCGAGCAACCGCGCGAAGCCGCCGTCCTTGCCGAAGTGCGGCCGCGCAGCCTGCCAGACCCAGTCGGCGAGCTGGTCGATCGAGCACAGCACGACGAGGCGCGGACGCGGCGCGTCGACAGTGGGCCCGCCGCGCCCCTGTGCAGAGGCGGCAACCGCCAGGACGAGAACCGCGGTGAAACGCACGAACGGACGGCTCATGCGCCGAAGACCTTCGCGACTCGTTCGATCGTGCGCCATGGCAGGAGGCCGAGATGGTAGACGGCGAGCGCGCTCGTTCCGCTGGCGCGGAGCACGTCGCGAAGTTTCACGAGGTCTTCGTCGCCCCGGAACTGCGGCGCCTTCGGCCAGATGCAGACACGGCTCGCGCCGGTCCGGAACGACATCGGCATCGCCGCCAACGTGCGTGAAATCGCGTCGACTCCGTCACCGTAGCAGGTGACGACGCGCTCGACCGACGGAGCGAACGCTGCCGCCGACGCGATCGCGAGCTGGCTGCCGGTGAACCACGGATGCGGGTGCACCTGGACCGCCAGCCGCACGCGCGCCTGGGCACGCAGCGAGTCCGCGATCCCGCGGATCGCGCCGGCACGGACCGCAGTCGCGGCGTCGAGCCACGCGGCGGCATCCGCGTCGACCGCCGCATCGCCCGGCCCTGCGGCCACGTTCGCCGGCGCCATCGCATCCCCTTCGGCCAGATGGCGGTCGACGAACGTGCGCACGAGGACGCGAAGCCGCGCAGGGTCGTGACCCGCCGCCCCCATTGCGCCGGCACACGCGTCGCAGAAGCACGCGGACAACGCGGCGTCGAGCATGCCGGACGGCGCGAACGAAGCCTTGTCGTGGTGGCTGCTGTGCTTCCACCCCATCTGGCCGAGCGCTTCGAGTTCGATCGTGCCGAGACCGTGGTGCGCTGCGAGGTCGCCCGCCATCGCGGTCGCATACTGCCGCACCGCCGGCTGCGACGGGCAGAGAGCGTACGTGTAGCGGTCCCCGAACGCGTTCTGCACGCACTGGTCGGGGTGCAGCGCACCGAGGCGCGAGTTGTGCGTGAACACGTTCCATGCGCGAACGGCCACTCCGAGGGGCGCCGCTTCGGCGCAGAGACGCTCCAGCGGCGACGGGCCGCTCGCCGGCACTTCGCTCGACGGCTTCGGCTGCAGAACGCCGTGGTCGGAAGACGTCCGGAAGTGCACCGTGCCGTCCTCGAGAAAGCGCACGCGCCCGCTCGGGTGCCACGGCGTGAGCCACCGCCCGTCGTGGTAGCTCGTGGCCATCGCGACTTCGGCGAAGCCGAGATCGCGGAGTCGCGCGAGGCCGCCGTTGCCGCGCAACGCGTCCAGATCGAAGGGGTGCGCGTAGATCGCGAGTTGCATCGCACTCAACCGCCCTGGCCCGGCGACGTCAGCCTCACGATCGTGGCCTGGAGCGCGGCGACCTGCCGCTCGAGCGTCGCGATGCGCGACTCGAGATCGGGCGAAGCAACGGCGGCGGCCACGGAGGTGCCGTGCGCCGACGACGGCGGAGCACTCGCAGCTCCTTCGTCGGCCACGAACTCGCTGCCGTCGCCGATCAGGTGGCGCCAGCGCCGGTCGCGTTCGCGGGGACCGAGCGGCAGCAGTTCGACGAGCGCGGGCTTCCGTTCGCCGAGACGGCGCAGCATCGCCTCGATTTCCTCGGGGGAAGCGTGCAGGCCCATCCGCGCCACCCGCGGCTTCAGCGCACCCGGAGCCTGTGGCCCGCGCAACAGGAGCTCGGCGAGGATCGCGAGATCCTTGTTGTCGACGTGCAGTTCCTCCACGACCCGATGCTTGAACTTCGCGACGCGCCCGGCCCCTTCGACGCGCGCGACGAAGCCTTTCTCCTGCATCGACATCAGGGCGCCCGCGATCTGGAACGAGACCAGTTCCGTCACGGGATCGCGGTTGTTCTTCTGGTTGCAGCCGTCGACCAGCGCGTTCTCGCTCATCGGGTAGCTGTCGGGCACCGACAGCTGCTTCTCGATCAGGACGCCGGTGATGCGCTGCTCGGTGCGGTCGAGTCGTTGCATGGATTCGAACGCCTCACTTCTTCCCGCCGCCAGTCTTCCCGCCACCGGGGAGGATGCCCTGCAGGCCGCCGGGCAGTTTCTTCTTCGCCTCTTCGAGCGCCTTCTTCCGGGCTTCCTCCTCGAGGCGCTTCGCCTCCTCCTCGGCCTTCTTCTTGGCCTCGTCGACGATCTCGGTCGGCTTCTTCGTCGGATCGACGACGCCCTGCAGTTCCTTCGGCAGGCCGCCGAGGAGCTTGCCGGCCTGACCCTGCACGAAGTTCGCGAGTTCCTTCTGGCCGGCGGCGACCAGCGCGTCCTGGAGCGCCTTGTCGTCCAGCTCGACCGACGGTCGACTCACCGGGCCGCGCAGACCGACGGGCACGACCAGCGAGTCGATCTTCGTCTCCTTGGCGCCGGCCAGCGCGAAGGTCGTGTCCTTCATGGTGACGCGGAGCGGCAGGTCGATCGTCGTTCCCTGTCCCTTGGTCTTCCCGACGAAGCCCGACGTCGCGATCGCCATCGATCCGCCGCGCACCGGCGGCGCACCGCTGATCTTCAGCTTGCCGAAGATGTCGTCGACCGCGAGATCGCGCAGCGCGAATTCGAATCCGACTCGCGACTCCGACGCGGACTTGCCGCTCAGCTTCGCGTTCTCGAGCTTGCCTGTCTGCGACGTGACCTGGACGGACAACGGCTCCGCGACGATCGACGGACGATCGGACGCGTTGCGAACGCGCAGATCGAGCTTGTCGACCTTCCCGCCGATCGAGTACCCGATGCCCTCGATGTCGATCTTGCGGATCAGGACGCGCGGCGCCTGCTCGAGCAGATGCTCCGCGCGCACTCGCACGAAGCCGACGGTTTCCTCCCGCTTCTTGCGCTCGGCCTCCCGTTCGGCTTCCTGTTCGGGAGTCGGAGTCTCGGTCGGCGGGGCCTTGTCACCGCCGGTCAGCACGTCGATCCACTCGCGGATCTGTTCGAAACGCTGCTGGTAGGACTCGAAGTCCTTCACCCAGTCGTCCACGGTCTTGGTGCCGGCCGGAGGCGGCGGAGGCGGCGGCTCCTCGGCCCGGGGAATGCGAACCCCCGGAGTGCTCCGCGCCGTGCCGCCTCGTGCCGTCGTCGAGCGGACCTCGTCGATGACGAAGCGGCGGCGCAGCAGTTCGCCGGTGTCGACGACGGCGACCAGCTGATCGGCGGCGAGGAGATCCTTGTCGAGCGCCCGGCTGTCGGCGATGGCGAGCCGGTGCACACCGATCTCGCCCGATGCGAGGTCGAGTGTCGCGCGGTCGAGGTCGACCGTGGCGCCATTCATCGCTTCGAGGCCGGCGCGCAGGTTCTGCGTGAGGATCGGCGTGGAGAACCACTGTTGGAAGACCCACAGGCTCGCGACGGCGACGCCGGCGACGAGGAGCCCGGAGATGCGGATCGGCAGGCCGACCTTCGTCTGTTCGGCGAGATCCCGCCAACTCTGTCTGCCCTTGCCCTTGCCGAGCAGGAGCCACGACAGGCAGCGCACCCACCACTTGCCCGCGAACTTCTTGTAGCCCTCGCTGCTCTCTTCGACGCTCGCCATACGCTCGCGGATCGCCCGGATCGTGCGGTTCATCACGATGCCCGCGACGATGCCGAACACGGTGCCGAGGCAGAGCCCGCCGACGGTCGCGTAGTACTCGAAACCGAACCACGCGGTGACCTTCGCATTGACGAGCCAGCGAAAGAGCCCCTGCACCGGTCCGTCGACCAGGAACGTGCCCACCGAGTACGAAACGGGCACGAGCGCGAGGCTCACCGCCTTCGCGACGAGCGTGACGAGGCCGAAGACTCCGAGGTTGGCGTTCAGCACCAGCACGGCGCACAGGAGCAACAGGATCAGGCCCGGCGCCTGCGCGAACCCGCCGCCCAGATCGCCGCGGAGGAAGAACCCCGGCACGAAGCCGAGCATGCCGCCGAGGAGCGTCGCGAACATCACCTGCAGCGGCGTGGCCTTGCCGCGGAACACCGACCCGATCTTGCGCAGGAGGAACATGCGCGGAACGGTAGGGCCTGCGGCCGATGCACGCCAACGCTCCGCGGCGCCGCAGCGCGGCGGTCAGGTCACTGCACGACGCCGAGACCGCTCGCGGACACGATCACCATACGCGGCGAGTTCAGCCCGACGGACACCCGATAGGTGCCCGGCGGAATGCCCGCGACTTCCCATCCGCTCGCTTCGCAGGCGAATCGCATCAGGGAGACTTCGAGTCCTGGCAACACGGGCCCGAGCGATTGCAGACGGACGGGCACCGCGCGATCGGCGGCGTTGCCCATCGGTCGGAGATTCGGCGCGACGAGCACACGTCCGAGGCCGGACACGGTGACGTGGACCTGCAGCAACTCCTGCTGCGGCGAAGCGACGTAGCTGGTGGCACCGTCCGGCGCGATCACCACGACGTCGCCGCCCTGCGAAACCGCTTCGAGCGACATCACGCCGTTCGCGGACGTGAAGCCGAGGAAGCGCGCGGCCGCACGACCGCGGGGGCCCGTCGGCGTGACCGCGAAGACCTGGCCCTCGGGCACCGCACGATCGAGCGAGTCGACCACGCGCAGCGCGAGCCCCGAAGTGGTCTCGACCGGAGCGCACTGGAACACCTGGTGGCGGAACGTGCTCGCGAGCAGCACGTCGGCACCGGGCAACGGGCTCAGCGGATCGAACACCGAGGCCATCGACGACACCGTCGCCGACGGGTGGTAGCGCGGCGAACTGCCGCCGCTGCCCATCTCGTCGAGAACGAGGCGCAGCAGGAGGGCGTTGGCGTCGCTGCCGACGCGCACCCACAGGTCACCCGTGCCGACCGCGGCCATCGACACGCGCCCGTAGGCATCGGTCGTGAACGTGCGCTGCCAGGCGGCAGACCCGCGTGGCAGATCGTCGATCTCCTCCAGCACCGTCACGGTCGTGTGTGCCGGGAGCTGGTGCAGGCGGATCGTTCGCAGTGGCGGCAACACGAGCGGGCCGAGTGGCAACAGCGCGGCAATGTCGCCGCGAACCGGCACGGGAACGACCACCGGCCGCAACCCGCCGTAGGCGAGCAACAGGGCGAGGTACTGGTGCTTTGGCAACTGCACAGGCAGTTGCCGGATCTCGAACCTGCCTTCCTGGTCGGTGTACGCAAGGCGGCCGAGCAACGGCAACAGCGTGCCGAACAGCTCGTCGACAACGCAGGGCACCACGCGCGCGCCGAGCTTCGGATCCCCCTGTTCGTCGACCACGGTGCCCGAGAGGGGCACCGACACGTCGAGGACGAGCGACGAAGTGCAGCGAGCCTCCGCGCCCTGACGCAGCAGGCGGTAGGCGTCCGGCGCACGAAGCCCCAGTTCGAGCCGCGTCGCCGGCGGATATGCTTGCATCACCGCGAAGTCGGTTTCGGCCGCGAACTCGGGATTCAACACGAAGGCGCCGTTCGCGTTCGTCGTGCCGAAGCCGACGTGCGCCACGGAGTGCGCGGCGTAGGCGAGCAACAACGCCGTACCGACGCTCGGCACGCCCGACCGCTCGTTGACGAAAGCGGAGATCGTCGGCTGCGCCGACGCCACTTGCGTGGTTTCGGGGCCGCGGCCGGCGAATTCGCTGCTCGCACCACCGCTCGTGGAGGGGCGCGTCGTCACACCGCCACTCCCGTAGACGCCGACGGTGCCCTGCGACACGAGCGTCGGGCCGATGTCGGAGCGGGTGATGCGCGCCGACTCACCGCTCAGCACCTCGAGTTCGAAACGCAAGTCGCTGGGCGCGGACGCCATCGGGTCCTGCAGCGACGAGCCGTCGGCCAGCATCGTGTCGACCGCGTCGGCAGCGACCAGGTACTCGCCGACGCCGAACTGCAGCAAAGCGCCGTCCTTCACCGACAACGACACCGGTCGATGCGTCTCGATCCGCACGGTGCCGTTCAACAGCACCGGCGCCCCGTCCTGGAGCATGAGGCTCGCATTGCCATCGAGTTCCAGCGTCGCTGCCGGCTGAGAACCCGAGGAGAAGTCGTGCCATTCGAGGTGGGCTCCGCCGGCCGCACTGACGGACAACGACTGCGACTCACCGAGCCCGTCGCCGACACCCCACCGACGGCCGTTCGGACCGACGGCGCCCCGCGCCTCGGTGACGACGAGCCGCGCCGAACGATCCGGAGCGCGGTCGTCGCCCCCGAACCACCATGCCGCCCCGGCGACCACCACGAGCAACGCCGCGGCGACGCTCAGGAGCACGCTCGGAGCAAAGCGGGGCGAAGTCGGCCGAGCGGTCGCGCGGGCCCGCGCCGCACCAGCCCGCACCGCTGCCACGACCGCCTCGGTCGGGAACGACGATGTCTCGTCGAGCACGAGCCGCTGCACGACGCGCGACGCGAAGTCGCTGCCGAGAGGCGGCACCGCGGCGGACTCTTCGTCCTGGACCTGGCCGAACGCACGGCGCAGACGCACGACTTCGTGCTCGGCGCGCGACAGCTCGACCGCGCACACGTGACAACGGTGCGCGTGCTCCTCCACGTCACGGCGCCCGGCGACATCGAGGTCGCCGTCGGCGAAGTCGCGCATCAGGCCGCGGATCCGCGCACAGTCGGAGTTCGCGGGCGGGGCGCGCCGCAGATCCGCAGGGTTCGGCGGCTGGTGCAGCGGCTGGTGCAGCGGCGGGCGTGGGCGTTGTTCGCTCATGCTTCCCGCACCCCCTGGAGACGGCTCGCGAGGATGTCCTTGCCGCGCGCCAGCTGCACCTTGACGCTGCTCAGCGACACACCGAGCGCGTCGGCGATCTGCTGGTTGGTGAGGCCGCGCAGGTACTTCAGTTCGAGCGGCATCCTGACCTTGTCACTCAGCTGTTCGAGCTCACCGCGCACCGTGTGGTCGAGCGCCTGGCGCACCGCTCCTTGCTGGAGGCGGGCGTCGGGCAACTCGAAGAGGTCGCGATCCTCGGCCCGTCCGTTCGGCAGCGACGCGGCGCGCCGGCGCCGCAGCTTGTCCCGGCAGGCGTTGCCCGCGATCCGCAGCAGCCAGGGTTCGACCGCGCGCGACCCGTCGAACTGACCCCGGGCACGGAACAGCTTCAGGAACGTGTCCTGAGTCGCTTCCTCGGCGTCTTCCGGGCGCCGAAGGATGCTGATGGCCAATCCGTGGACCATGTCTTGGAACCGCGCTACCAGCTCGGAGAAGGCGTCCAGGTCTCCTGCCTGGACACGAAGCATCAACTCGTTGTCGGGGCGCTGACTCAAGCTGGATAGCGGGGTGAGGGAGCGCGCAAGAGTATGCCTGCCCTTACGCGCCCAGGGTGGGCCATGGCCAGGGTTTCTGTCGGAACGCACAACCCAGGTTCGGGCAAGGCAATTCTCCCTGGTCTTCAAGGCCGCGCCCGGACGAGCCGATGCCATGGGGGCACGGGACCCGCTCCCGGCCCCACCCCGAACGCTTCCCCACAGCATGGCCAAGATCCCCGACAAACAGGGCCTCTTCTTCGAACTCGACGGCGTGCTCGTCCCCGAGGCGCGCCTCGGTGAGGACGGCGGCATCCGCTTCCTCGACCGCGCACTCGAAGCGCTCGCCCGCGTCGACGCGCGCCAGTTCCGCCTGTTCATCGCGACGAGCCGGCCCGACATCGCCTTCGGCGAGATGAAGGAGCGCGACTTCACGAAGTTCTGCGAGGTGCTGCTGCAGCGCCTGCACGCCGAACAGATCCCGATCGCCAAGATCTACAGCTGCCCCTACCACCCGAAGGGCAAGGGCCGTTTCCGCAAGGAGAGCGTCTTCCGCAAGCCGGGGCCCGGCATCTTCAAGATGGCGCAGCAGGAGTTCGACCTCAACCTGCAGCGCAGCTGGATGATCGGCCACACCACCGCGGACGTGCTCGCCGCGCAGCGCGCGGAGCTCGGCACGATCCTGCTCCGCACGGGCAAGGGCGGGACCGACGGCGAGTTCACCGTCGATCCGCACTTCGTCGAGGACGACCTCTGGAGTGCCGTCGCGCGCGTGAACCAGTTCGAGTACTCGCTGCGGGTGTGACGCGCGAGCGGCGATCAGCCGCCGAGTGCGGCGACGCCCGGCAGCACCTTGCCCTCGAGCAGCTCGAGTGACGCGCCGCCGCCGGTCGACACGTGCGACAGCTTCGCCGTGATGCCGAGTTTCTCGGCCGCCGCGACGGAGTCGCCGCCGCCGACCACGGTGAACGCGCCCGCGGCGGTCGCCTGCGCCACCGCGTGCGCCACCGCTTCGGTGCCCTTGCAGAAGGCGTCCATCTCGAACACGCCCATCGGTCCGTTCCAGACGACGGTCTTGCTGCCCGCGAGGGCGGCGACGTAGCTCTTCACGGTCGCCGGTCCGATGTCGAGGCCCATCAGGCCGTCCGGGATCGACGTCTGCACGCTCGCCGGGCTGTCCGCCTTGAACTCCGCGGCGCACACGTGGTCCGTCGGCAGCAGCAGCCTCTTGCCGGACGCCTTGGCCGCCGCGAGCACCTTGCCGGCCGCTTCGACGAGGTCCTTCTCGACGAGCGACTTGCCGACCTTCTGGCCCATCTGCACGAGGAACGTGTAGGCCATCGCGCCGCCGACGATCAGCGTGTCGACCTTCGGCAGCAGGTTCTCGATCACGGGCAGCTTGTCGCTCACCTTGGCGCCGCCGAGGATCGCAACGAACGGGCGCGCCGGGCTCTGCAGCACCTTGCCGAACGCGTCGAGTTCCTGCTGCATCAGGAAGCCGGCGGCGCACGGCATGCCGGTGATGCCGGCGACCGAGCTGTGCGCGCGGTGCGCGGTGCCGAACGCGTCGTTCACGTAGACGTCGCCGAGCTTCTTCAGGCTCGCGCGGAACGCTTCGATCGCGGCGGGCTCGGCCTTCCTGCTGGTCTCGGTGCCGTCCTTGTTCCTCACCTTGACCTTGCCCTCCTCCTCGAGGTGGAAGCGCACGTTCTCGAGCAGCACGACGCTGCCGGCCTTCAGCTTGCCCTTCGCGCACGCGGCTTCGACCGCCGGGCCGACGCAGTCGTCGAGGAACGTCACCGGCTTGCCGAGCAGCTTCTGCAGTTCGGCGGCGATCGGCTTCAACGAGTACTTCGCGACCCTCTGACCGTCAGGACGCCCGAGGTGCGACATCAGGACGAGCGAAGCGCCCTGCTCGAGCACGTAGCGGATCGTCGGCAGCGCGGAGACGATGCGCTGGTTGTTGGTGATCGCGAGCGTCGCCTTGTCCTGCGGGACGTTGAAGTCGACGCGCATCAGCACGCGCTGCCCCGCGAGCGGCAGGTCGCGCAACGCCTTGAAGGTCGCCATGTGGTGAGCGGCTCAGCGCAGGCCTTGCGCGACCTTCTGGCACAGCTCCACCACGCGATTGCTGTAGCCCCACTCGTTGTCGTACCAGCTGACGAGCTTGAAGAAGTTCTTGTTCAGCTCGATCGAGCTGCCCGCGTCGAAGATCGACGACGCCTTGCAGTGGATGAAGTCGGACGACACGACCTCTTCCTCGGTGTACTCGAGGATGCCCTTCATGTAGGTCTCCGACGCGCGCTTGATCGCCTTCTTGATCTCGTCGAGCGACGTGTCCTTCGTCGTCTTGAACGTCAGGTCCACGACGGACACGGTCGGCACGGGCACGCGGAACGACATGCCCGTCAGCTTGCCCTTCACTTCGGGCAGCACGAGCGCCACGGCCTTCGCCGCGCCCGTCGTGGACGGGATGATGTTCTGCGCCGCGGTGCGACCGCCCTTCCAGTCCTTCTTGCTGGGGCCGTCGACGGTCTTCTGCGTCGCCGTGTAGGCGTGCACCGTGGTCATGAGGCCCTCGGCGAGCCCGAAGCCTTCCTTCAGGATCACGTGAACGAGCGGCGCGAGGCAGTTCGTCGTGCACGACGCGTTGCTGATGATCGCGTGCTTCTGCAGGTCGAGCTTGTCGTCGTTGACACCGAGAACGACCGTGATGTCCTCGCCCTTCGCCGGTGCGGAGATGATGACCTTCTTCGCGCCGGCGGTGAGGTGCCCCTTCGCCTTCTCGGCGTCGGTGAAGAGACCCGTGCTCTCGATCACGATGTCGACGCCCAGTTTCTGCCACGGCAGCTCGGCCGGCGTCTTCGCGCTCACGACGAGGATGTCCTTGCCGTTCACCACCAGCACGTCGTCTTCGGCCTTGTCCGCCGCCGACTTCTTCGAGCTCACGGTGCCGGCGAAGCGCCCCTGCGCCGAGTCGTACTTCAGCAGGTAAGCGAGGTTGTCGGCGGGGACGATGTCACCCACCGCGACGACGTCCAGCGTCTTGCCCTGCATGCCCTGTTCGACGAGGGCGCGGAAGACGAGGCGGCCGATGCGACCGAAACCGTTGATGGCGACCCGGATGGCCATGGCGAGATAAGCTCCTGTTGGTTGCTGCGCGGAAAATCGGCCGAGCAGTCTACCGGCAAGCCCTCCCGAGCCAATGGACAGTTTCGTTCGCCTGCTGGACGCCTGTTCCCGGTGCCTGTGCCGGTTCGAGAACGTCGTCGCGGAACGCCCGGTGCTGGCGGCGGTGTCGGGCGGCGTCGACAGCACGGTCCTGCTCCGCGCGCTGCACCGCTTGCAGCAGGACGGACGACTGCCGGGCCCGCTGCACGTCTGCCACGTGGACCACGCGGTGCGCGCCGACAGCCGCCGAACCGCCGAACACGTCGCCGCCCTCTGCGACCGGCTCGAAGTGCCGCTGACGGTCCGCCGTCTCCCCCCCGCGGCGGGGCGACCGAGCGAGGACCTCCTGCGTCGCGCGCGCTACGCGGAGCTGCTGCAGACCGGCCGCGACGTCGGCGCCGGGATGCTCGTCACCGCCCACCATGCGGACGACAACCTCGAGACCGTGCTGTTCCGCATGCTGCGCGGCACCGGTCCACGCGGGCTCGCCGGCATCCCCGAAGCGCGCTGGCTCGGCCACGGAGAACATCGCATGTTGCTCGTCCGTCCGTTGCTGCGCACCCGTCGCACGACGCTCGAGGGCCTCGCGCGGCAACTGGGCGAGCATCCGTACGAGGACAGCACGAACGCGGACCTCGGCTACGCGCGGAACCGCCTCCGCCTCGAGACGATCCCGCAGTTGCGCGAGGCGCTTGGCGTCGGCCTCGACGTCGCGCTCATGACCGTCGCCAGCACGGCGCGCGCCGCCAACGAGATCGTCGAGGCGCAGGGCCTGCGCATCCTCTCGCAGCGCGCGCGCCGCAAGACGACGTGGCGCCTGGAACTCGACCTGCGCTCGATCGACGAGGGCAACGAACCGTTCGTCGCCGAGGCGCTGCGGCAGGCGCACGCGAGCCTCGATGCGCGCGGCGCCTCACCGTTGCCCGCGTGGCTCGACCGCGCGGTGGAACTGCTGAAGAAGCCCGACGGCAAGCGACTGCAGGGTCGCGGCGGCCTCCTGCTCGAACGCACGCGCGACGGACTCCTGCTCGTCGATCCCGAGCGCGCCGGCGCGCCGCCCCGCACACACGACGGCGGCCAGCTGTTCCACGTCGACGGTGGGCGCCAGCGCTTCGGCGCCACCGAGTGGTGGCTCGAGGCGTTCGAACATCCGGTGCCCCCGCTCGTGCCGTCGCCGACGGAGGCCGGCCGTTTCCGCGCGCTGCTCGACCCGCGCCACGCACCCCTGCCCTGGCGGCTCCGCACGCGGCGACCCGGCGACGTCGTGCATCCGCTCGGGCAGCCGCGCGCGATCGACCTGCGCCGCTTCCTGCAGAGCCGCCACGTACCGCGCTTCGACCGCGACCGCCTGCCGCTGGTCGTCGACGCCAACGACCAGATCCTGTGGGTCCCGGGCGTCGAGATCGCCGAGCCCGCGCGCCTCATGCTGAACACGCGCCGTTCGATCGAAGTCACCGCCGGGTGCGGCTGAGTCGGGCCTCGCTCTCGCGCGGGGCCGTCGCTCTTGCCATACTGCCGCGCCCCTCGGTTCCCCTCCCCGGACCCCGCACGTGCGACTCACCGTCGAGACCGGCCCGCTCGCCGGCACCGTCGTCACCCTCGATCGCGAACATCCGACCCTGCTCGGCAGCGGCCCCGATTGTGCGATCCGCATCGAAGAGGCCGGCGTCGCACCGCAGCACGCGGTGGTGAAGGCGCTCAAGGACCAGGGCTTCGGCGTGAAGGCGCTGGCCGCGGGCCTGCGGGTGAACGGAGCTTCGATCGAAGCGTCCCCCCTGCAGGACGGCGACGTCATCGAACTCGGCACGACGCGCGTCGCGTTCGGCCAGACGCAGAAGCGCGGACTGCCGCAGATCGCGGGTTACCGCATCATCGAAGAGCTCGGCCGCGGCGGCATGGGCATGGTCTACCGCGCCGAGCAGGTGAGCCTGCACCGCGAGATCGCGCTCAAGGTGCTCAACAAGGACCTGACGCAGGACCCCGCGTTCGTCGCGAAGTTCGTCGCCGAGGCGCGCGCCGCGGCGAAGCTGCAGCACCCGAACGTGGTCGCGGTGTTCGACGTCGAGCACGACGGCGGCACCTACTACTACGCGATGGAGCTGATGCACGAAGGCTCCCTGGAGGACTGGCTGAAGCAGAACGGCGCGATGCCCGTCGATCGTGCACTGCGCGTCGTCGCGGACGCCGCCGCGGGCCTCGCCTACGCCGAGTCGCTGGGCATCGTGCACCGCGACATCAAGCCCGACAACCTGATGCTCGACCAGCACGGGTCGGTGAAGATCGCGGACCTCGGGCTCGCGAACACGAGCGGCGACGCGGAGACGAAGGCGGTCGGGACCCCGCACTTCATGGCGCCCGAACAGGTGCTGCGCAAGGCGGTCGACCACCGCACCGATCTCTACGCGCTCGGCTGCACGTTCTACCGGCTCGTCACCGGGCGAACGCCGTTCCCGCGCAAGACGGTGAAGGACATCCTCGCCGCGCAGGTGAAGGAGGACGCGGAACCGGCGAACAAGGTCAACCCGGAAGTGCCCGCCGAGGTCGCGGCGATCATCCAGAAGCTGATGGCGAAGGACCCGGCGGCCCGCCATCAGACCGCGAACGAACTTCTCGAGGAACTCGAGATCCTGCTGCAGCCGCCGGTGAAGAAGGGCATGTGGATCGCGCTCGCGGGAGCCGCGGTCCTGATCGCCGGCGGTGCGATCTGGTGGGCGGTGACGAAGCCGAAGGATGTCGAGACACGCATCGAGTACGCCGACAACCCGGAGGCGGCGCGGCTGGCGAAGGAGAACTCCCAGCTGAAGCAGGAAGTGCGCGAAGCCACCGCGACGATCGCGCTGTTGTCGCTGCGACTCGCCGACCTCGCCGGGGAGGACCTCGCCAAGGCGTTCGACCGCCTCGGCGCGGATCACGCGGGAACCCGCGCCGCCGTCGAAGCGACCGAGCGCGCCGCGCGCACGCGCGCCGAAGCGGCCGAGAAGGCGCGCGCGGGCGAACAGCGCCGCACGATGGTCGCCGACCAGCTCTCGGCGCTGCGCCAGGCGATGCAGGCCCCGCTGGACGCCGCCGACTTCGCCGGCGCACTGCGCGCGATCGCCACGCCAGCCGAGGACGCGCTCCGCGGCGATGCGGATCTCGAGTCCGGCAGGAAGGCGCTGCGCGACCAGGTGCTCGAGCGCGCCCGTGCGCGACTGGCTTCCCTCCAGAGCACGGCCGACGATGCGGCGAAGGCCAAGGACTCGGCGGGTCTCACCGCTGCCTGCGACGCGTGGGCGACGGCGCTCGGCGCCGCGAACCGCTGGCCCGACGAGCTGGCGAACGACGTGCAGCAGGCGGCGACCCGTCTCGCGTCGGCGCGCACGGCGCTCGCGGGCCTCGTCGCGGAACGCGGCACTTCGGCGTGGCAGCGATACCACGCGCTCTTCCCCGGCGAAGCCGGCATCGTCGTGCTGCTGCGCCGCTTCGACTTCGCCGCGGCCGCGACGCTCGCGAACGGCTTCGCCAGCGCGGCGCCCGAACCCGCGATCGCCGACGCGGCCCGCACTCTGGTGGCGACGATCGGCCAGGCGGGCACGTTCGTGGTCGCGATGGATCGCGCGGCGGGCGCGGGCCAGCTCACGTTCACGGGCAGCGACGGCACGAGCATGCCGATCGGCCGATGGGACCGCGCGCAGCAGCAGCTCGTGCTGCTCGACCAGAGCAAGAAGCCGCCGCGCGAAGTGCCCACGAAGACGGCCGGGCTCTCGTTCGATGCGTGGCGCACGATCGCGGAACAGGTGCAGACGCCGCCGCAGGGATCCCGCGAGTGCTTCCTCGGCCTCCTCGCCATCGTGCAGCATGCCGACGCCGCCCGCGACTTCCTCGGCCGCCTGCGGGCGGACGACGACGCGTCGGGCACGGGAACGAACGGTTACTCGCTGGGCGCCGTGATGTTCGAACCACTGCTGCGGGCACTGCCCGAACAGGACACCGAGCCGTGGGTGATCGGCCTGCGTCGCGAACTCCAGGCCACCCAGCGCCTGGTCGCCGGGCTCCGCGCGCTGTCCGAGCGCCGCAATCTCGCCGCGGCAAGTCACGTCGACCGCCTGCTCGCCGAATCGCCGCACGCATTCATCGTCGCCGCGTTGCCATGACGCTCGCCGTCGCAGCCGACGCGACCGGCGTGCGCTTCGCCGTGAAGGTCGTTCCTGGTGCAGCGCGCGATCGCATCGTCGGACTGCTGGGCTCGGCACTGAAGGTGCAGGTCGCGGCGCCGCCCGAGAACGGGCGGGCGAACGAACGCCTGTGCAGCATGCTCGCCGCCGCACTGAAGGTGCCGCCGCGCGACGTCGCGATCGCGAGCGGACAGAGTTCGCCGCGCAAGACGGTGCAGGTGCGAGGGGTCGACGCGACCACCGTGCGCGCGCGCCTCGGGCTGCCCGGGTAGCGGCCGTGCGTTCGCCCGAGGGAACCGCTACCGTGCGCGCATGCCAGCGCCCCAAGCCTCACGCACCATCCCCCGCGAGGTCGCGCAGTTCGTCCACGAACGCACCCCGCTGCGGCCGCGGGTCGCGATGCTGCTCGGCTCGGGCCATGCGTCGATCGCGAACCAGCTGAAAGAGAAGGTCGTCGTGCACGGCGAAGACCTGCCGGGCGCGGCACTGCACGCTCCGCTGCTCGTCGGCCTCCTGGAAGGCGTTCCGGTCGCCGTCGCGGACGCCCCGCTCGCGACGTACGAAGGCCTTTCCCCCGCGGAGCTGGCACTCCCCGTTCGGGTGCTGCGCGCCCTCGGCTGCGAAGTGCTGATGCTGACCGCGGGCGCGGCGAGCCTGTGCCAGCAGATCGAGCCCGGCGCCATCGCCGTCGTCGAGGACCACCTGAACCTGAGCGGGCTGCATCCGCTGATCGGACCGAACGACGACCAGTTCGGGCCGCGCTTCCCGGACATGAGCGAGCCCTACTCGCGCGAATGGCAGGAAGTGGCCCGCGACGTCGCGCTGCGCGCCAACATCCCGTGCCAGCCGGGAGTGTTCGCGGCGATCGCCGGCCCGAGCATGCCGACCCGCGCCGAGTACCGTTTCCTCCGCCAGGCCGGCGCCGACCTCGTCGGAATGTCGCTCGTCCCCGAAGCGATCGCCGCCGTGCACGCCGGCTTCCAGGTGCTGGCACTCGTCGGTGTCACGCAGCAACTGCTCGCCGGTAGATCGCAGCAAGTCTCGATCGAGTCGATGATCGACGCAGCCGACCTCGCCGCGCCGCGCATGGCGAGCCTGCTCGTCGGCATCGTCGCAGCGTCGCGCGAGGCCTGACGATGGCGACGCTGCCGCGCAAGGATCAGCGCCCGCGCCTCGGCGTGCTGCTCAGCGGCTCGGGCCGCACGTTGCAGAACCTGCTCGATCGGACGACCGACGGCCGCATGCGCGCGACGATCGCCGGCGTCGCCAGCGACCGCGCCGACGCGTTCGGCCTCCAGCGCGCGATGGACCACGGGCTCGAAACGCGGCATCTCCGCGAGCCGTCGGCGATCTGGTCGTGGCTGCTCGAACTCGACGTCGATCTCGTGGTTCTCGCGGGCTACCTGCGCCTCCTCCCGATCGTGCCCGAGTTCGCGGGCCGCGTGCTGAACATCCACCCCTCACTGCTGCCGAAGTTCGGCGGCAAGGGCATGCTCGGCGACCGTGTGCACACGGCCGTGCTCGCGGCGGGGGAAACCGAATCGGGCTGCACCGTGCACCTGTGCAACGAGAACTACGACGAAGGCCGCATCCTCGTGCAAGCGCACGTTCCGGTCCTGCCGGGCGACACGGTCGCGACGCTCGGCGCCCGCGTCTTCGCGGCGGAGTGCGAGACCTATCCGGCGGCGATCGCCATGCGCTGGCGCGAACTGGAGGCGAACTGACGTGGCGCCGCTCTCGCGCCGCGATGTCCTCGCCCTCGCGCCGGGGACGGCTGCCCTCGCCTCAGCGCTGCGTGCGCAGGATCCGGCGCCTGCACGACCGCTCGCGACGACCCGCACCCGCTTCGCGGCGAACCTCGAGATGTGGTGGACGAACTTGCCGTTCCTCGACCGCATCCGGCGCGCGTACGAACTCGGCTTCCCGGCGATCGAGTTCTGGCCTTGGCGCGACAAGGACGTCCCGGCGATCGCCGCTCTGACGCGCGAGCTCGGCATGGCGACTGCCCAGTTCACCGCGTGGGGCTTCACGCCCGGACTCAACGAAGCGCGGAACCACACGAAGTTCGCGGCCGACATCGAGGCGTCGTGTGCCGTCGCCAGGAAGCTCGGTTGCACGCGCATGACCGTCGTCGGGGGCAACGACGTGCGGGGTGCGACAGAGGCCGAGATGCACGCGCAGATCGTGGCCGGCCTGAAGCTGGCCGCGCCGATCGCCGAACGCGAGGGAGTCACGCTCATCCTGGAACCGATGAACGTGCGCGTCGACCACAAGGGCCATTGCCTGCACGGCAGCGAAGCCGCGGTGCGCATCTGCCGCGCGGTCGGATCGCCGATGGTGAAGGTCAACTGGGACCTCTACCACTGCCACATCAGCGAAGGCGACCTGTGCGGCCACCTGCGCGAGGGATTCGACCAGCTCGGCTACGTGCAGATCGCCGACCACCCGGGCCGCCACGAACCGGGCACCGGCGAGATCCACTACCCGCGTGTTCTGCGCGAGTTGTCCGAACTGGGCTACCGCGGCTTCGTCGGCGTGGAGTGTTCGCCGAGCCGGCCCGAAGCGGAGGCGGCTCTCGCCCTGGTCACCGCGGACCGCTGGTAGGCGAGCGGCCGGAGACCGTCAGTCGTCGCGGCGCTGCGAGCCCAGGATCTGGAACAGCCACCACAGGAGCTGCATCAGCGACACTGCCGCCGCCGCAATGTAGGTCATCGCCGCCGCGTTCAGCACGCTGCGCGCCCCTGGCAGTTCGTCCGCGGCGAGCACCCGACTCTGCTCGAGGGTCGCCATCGCGCGCCGGCTCGCGTCGAACTCGACGGGCAGCGTGACGACCGTGAACACGGTCGTGGTGGCGAACAGGGCGAGACCGATCCACGCGACGAGCATCGACCCGCCGCCACCGGCCATGAAGAGCCCGATCACGACCAGCACCTCGCCGAGGCCGGACCCGATGCCCGCGACGGGCACCCACGCGGAGCGGAAGTTCAGCGGCGCGTACCGGGTCGCGTGCTGGATCGCGTGTCCGACTTCGTGGGCGGCGACTCCGAGCGCCGCGATGCTGTCGCTGTGGTAGACGGGCTCGCTGAGCCGGAGGGTCTTCGAGGACGGGTCGTAGTGATCGGTCAACGACCCGGCCACCGGCTCGACCCGTACGTCGTGGATGCCGTGAGCCTGGAGGATCGCCTGGGCAACCTGCGCACCACGGATTCCGGAGCGAGCGCGAACCTGCGACCAGCGCGCGAAGGTCGACTTCACGCGTCCGGCGGCGACAAGGCTCAGCACGAGCCCGACGCCGAGGATCAGCCAGTAGACGGGATTGGTCGTGAGGACGAATGCGAGCATCGTTCGACGTTGGCGGCCGGCACGGCCGCGCAGGGGACGATGGTTAGCACGTCGAGGGTCGCGAACGCAAGCGGGCGACTGGCGCCATCGTGCCGGCCTGCCGACAATGCGCGCCCGTCGCGTCCCGTCCCCCGCGCCGCCCCGAGTCCCCGATGCCATCGCTCGTGACCCTCTTGCCGTGGTTGGCGTCGGCCGCGCTGGCGCAGGACCCGCGGCCCGTGCCGCGGCCGGCGACGAACGAGGAAGCGTGGTTCGACGCAAGGCAGGCCGAAGAGTGCTACCGCGCCGCAGAGCGGGGCCTCGCATGGCTCGCGAAGAACCAGGGCAAGCGCGGCGCGTGGGCCGGCATCGTCGGCCACAAGTCCCAGGACGACTACATCGAGCTGCCGCAATCGATGCCGGTCGACGCCCAGAGAGTGCAAGGGCACGGCCACCTCGGCGTCACCGCACTCTGCGGGATGGCTTTCCTCGCCGGGGGCAACCTGCCCGACCGCGGCACGCATCGCGACGTCGTGCGGCGAGTTCACGACTACCTGGTCGCCCGCGGTCTCGAGAACGGGTTCCTCACCGACGCGGGGACGCGGATGTACAGCCACGCGTTCGCGACGCTGTTCCTCGCCGAGATCCACGGCATGGCGGCGACCGACTCCGCGAAGGTCGCACTCGAGCGCGCGGTCAACCTGATCGTCGACAGCCAGAATCAGTACGGTGGCTGGCGCTACAACCCGTTCGACCGCGAGATCGACCTCTCGGTCACCGTCTGCCAGGTGCAGGCCCTGCGCGCGGCACGCAACATCGGCATCCGCGTGCCGCCGGAGGCGATCGACCGCGCGATCGCCTACGTGATGCAGAGCCGCACCAACTCGGGCCGGGAGGCCGGGCTCTTCTACTACAAGATCCACGGGCGCGGCGCGTACACGAAGCCGAACGAGTACGCGATCAACGCTGCCGCGCTCACGGCCCTCTCGTCGGCCGGCGTGCACGACGAGAACATCGTCGATCCGGTGCTGAGGTTCCTCGAGCGCGACTACGGCGGCATCGCCGACTACTACCGGTCGCACTTCTACTTCTGGTACGGCAACTACTACGCGGCCCAGGCCTTCTACCAGCACGGCGGGGCCCCTCTGCGGCGCTACTTCGCGCGGCTCTCGGCCGACCTGCTGGAGTCGCAACAGCCCGACGGTCGGTGGCGCAACGACGTCGGCCCGGGCGACGAAATGGCGACCGCGATCGCGTGCATTCTGCTGCAGATGCCAAAGCAGTACCTGCCCATCTTCCAGCGCTGACTTCAGGCTTGATTCCAGCCCCGCTGCGGTGAGGATTCGGCCGGTCTCAACCGGTCAGGGAGTATGCGCAACCACCCAGCTCGTTTCGTTCTCGCAGCGTGCGTGACCGCTGCCGCGGCAGCCGCTCAGGCCCCCACGCTCGACAACAGCAAGTTCCGCGAAGTCGGCACCCAGAACCCCGGCGCCAAGGATCCCGCGCCTGCGAGCGGACGAACGATCGGCGACTACTCGCCGCGGTACCAGCCGACGTCGAAGGGCGAGCAGGATCCGGATCTCTACTCCCTGAACCGCCTGTTCAAGGATTCGCACGGCGACTTCATGGCGAAGCGCGAGCGCTACGTGGCTCCGATCGAATTGAGCGCGCGTGTGCTGCCGAACCAGCGCATCCAGCACGAGCCGGGCTCGTTCGACCTGTTCGGCTACGACATCGACGTCGACTTGCCGGTGCTCGTGTCGACGGACGGCTACCTGAAGTTCGGCGCCTACTACGAGGGCCGCAGCTACACCTTCTCGAGCGCGTTCGGCACGAAGGGCAACGCCTCCGGCATCGGCGACGAGCAGCTGCACGCAGCCGGCGTACACGTCGGTTTCGGCGTCTTCCTCGACGACAACGTGCTGTTCGAGATGGAGACCTCCCCCGGCCTGTGGAGCGACTGGGACGACGGCCTGCACCACAAGGACTTCGACTTCCCGTCGAAGGCGCTGTTCACGTTCCACGCGATCGACAACGTCTTCCTGAAGGTCGGTGCGCGGTACAACCAAGTCTACGAAGACGCGCCGTGGCTCCCCTACCTCGGTGTGAGCTGGCACGTGTTCGACGGCATGCGCTTCGACCTCCTGGCGCCCGAATACGTCGAACTCTCCCTGTGGCCGAGCGCCAGCACCGGCATCCTGATCGGCGGCGAGGTCACGGGCGCCCAGTACCACGTGCGGACCACGGAGGCCACCGGCTCGCAGCGGGCCGACGTGCAGGTCCAGGAGATCATCGCCTACGTCGGACTCGTGCACCGCATGAACGACAACATGTCGCTGCGGGCGCGCTCGGGCCTCGTCGTCGCCGGCGACTACCACCTGACGACCGGGGCAGCGAGCTTCAACGAAACCGAAGGCGCGCTCGACCAGGGCTTCTTCGCCGAGTTGTCGTTCGGCATCGACTTCTGAGACACCCCGCCCTGCGGGCGCCGTGCCTCAGGATCTCACGGGAGCCGTCGCGACGCGGGGCCACAACACGGGAGAGCGACGCAGCCAGCCCCGCTGCGACGTCTCCGAACGCCACCCCGCGCGGGCGGCGTGTCTCAGGGTCTCACGGGAGCCGTCGCGACGCGGGGCCACAACACGGGAGAGCGACGCAGCCAGCCCCGCTGCGACGTCTCGGGTGAAGCAGTCGCCTCTCGGCCCGCGCGCTAGAGAATGCGCTTCCCGAACGCGCTGAGGATCACGTCGACCGCGACCTCGCCCGACTGGTTCTTCACGTCGAGGATCGGATTCAGCTCGGTCACTTCGAGGCTCGTCATGCGTCCGCTGTCGCTGACCATCTCCATGAGAAGATTGGCCTCGCGCCAGCTGATCCCGCCTTTCACCGGCGTTCCGGTTCCGGGCACGTCGCGCGGATCCATGCCGTCGAGGTCGAAGGAGACGTGGAACCCCGCGGTGCCGTCCGTCGCGTAGCCGATCGCCTCCTGCAGGATCGCCCGGATGCCGCGTTCGTCGACGTCGCGCATCGTGTACGCGTGGATGCCCGAGCTCTTCACGATCTCGCGCTCGACCTCGTCGATGTCGCGAATCCCGATCAGGCACACGTTGCGGCGTTCGACCTTGGGCCAGAACCCACCCATCTCGACGAGCCTCGGGTGCCCCATGCCGAGCAACGTCGCGAGCGGCATTCCGTGGATGTTGCCGGTCGGCGAACTCTCGGGAGTGTTCATGTCGCCGTGCGCATCGACCCAGACGAGGCCGATGCGCTGGTCCTGGTTGCGAAAGTGCTCCGCGACACCGGACACGGTGCCGATCGCGATGCTGTGGTCTCCGCCGAGCACGACCGGCACTTCGCCGGTCTCGAGCGAGCGACGAACACGCAGACGCAGCCGATTGCAGACGTGGTAGATCGGCTCGAGGTAGCGGGCATTCGCAGCGCCCGGATCGCGGGTTTCGGGCGCGGGAACGCCGACATCGCCGTCGTCCTCCACGCGGTATCCCAGTTGGCGCAGGCCCTGGCTGACGCCGGCGATCCGGATGGCCGAAGGCCCCATGTCGACGCCCCGGCGACCGGCGCCGAGGTCCATCGGGACACCGACGAGGCGGATGATCTTCTGCGGGGTCGAGGTCTTGGTCATGGCGCGGGGGCGAAGAGTCTACGCGGGGACGAGTTCGATCGGCGCCCCGCGTCCAGTTCCCGTAGCCCTCGCCGCATCGCCGCCGTTCTTCGCGACTTCGAGCAGACCGTAGGACCCGACGAGCGCCACCAGCCCGCCCGGCGGTGCATCCGCGTAGGTCCGCACCAGGGGGGCCACCTGTCCACCGACGCGCACGCCCCCCACGCCGGCCAGACCGGCCGCCGGCACGTTCGTCACCAGGTTGCCGTAGCGATCCACGTGCAGGACCCGCGGGGACCCGTTACCGGTCCGAAGACGCACCGGCTCGACGACGAGCGGCCCCAGCGACGCGAACCCGTAGCGCCCCGCGGCGAGCCATGCGGCGACCGGCCCCAGGATGTCGCGGCCGTGGAACGTGTTCGACTCCGGGCGGATGCCGAGATGCGCGACGTCGATCGCACGCACTTCGCCGGTCGCCACCGGCCCGAGAACGCCGTTGTCCGGACCGAGCCAGTACGCGTCGTGAGCCGCGACTGCGAGAAGGCGTCGCGCGGTACCGACGCCGGGATCGACGACCGCCACGTGCACGGTGCCGGCAGGAAACCGGCCGACCAACGCTCTCACGAAGAACGCACCGGCCTCGACGTCCTGCGGCGCGACGTCGTGGGTGACGTCGACGATCTGAACCCTGGGCGAAGCCCGCAGCACCGCGCCCTTCATGATGCCGACGTACGGGTCCGCCAGACCGAAGTCGGTGAGCAGCGCGACGAAGCCGGACGGGCGTGGATGCATGAAGCGGCGAGCGGACACGATCGGCGCGGCGCCCGCAAGTCGGCGGCGATGCGCTCCCTCGGGAGCGCATGCGGCCAGAGCTGGCGAGATCAGTGGTCGACCGGGTGACCGAGGATCGCGAAAAGCTCGTCGCGCTTCTGCTCCATCAGCTTCTTCGTGTCGGCCTCGAGACACATGCGCAGGAACGGCTCGGTGTTGCTCGGCCGCACGTTCACCCACCAGCTCGGGTACGTCACCGTGACGCCGTCGAGATGGTCGATCTTGCCGTCCTTGAAGGTCGACTCGACCTGCTTCATCAGCGCCGCCTTGTCGGCGACCTTGAAGTTGATCTCGCCGGTGCCGTGGTACTTGCGGAGTTCGTCGGCAGCGGCCTTCAGCGAACGCTTCTCCTGGCTGAGCTGGTTCATCACCAGGATCGCCGCGAGCACGCCGCAATCGGTGTAGTAGTTCTCCGCGAAGTAGAAGTGTCCGGACAGCTCGCCGCCGCCGATGCAGTCCGTGCGGCGCATGGTCTCCTTCATGAACGAGTGGCCGACGCGTTCGCGCACCGGACGACCACCCAGCTTCACGATCTCCTCGGGCACGACCTTGCTCGACCGAAGGTCGTAGATGATCCCCTTCTTCGGGTGTCGCTGCAGCATGCCGCGCGCGAGGATGACGGTGATGAGATCGGCGTGCACCGTGCGCCCCTCTTCGTCGACGAACGCACACCGATCGGCGTCGCCGTCGAACGCGAGCCCGAGCGGTGCCTTGTGCCTCTTCACCGCCGCACGCAGATCGTCGAGGTTCGACTCCTTGAGCGGGTTCGCCTCGTGGTTGGGGAAGGTGCCGTCGAGCTTCTCGTAGAGCGGCACGACCTCGAGACCCGGCACCGCCGCGAAGATGGCCGGCGACTCGTTGGCTCCCATGCCGTTCGCGTAGTCGACCACGATCTTCATCGGTTGGATGCCCTTCGCGAAGCCGGCGATGTGCTTCACCCAGTCGCGCATCTTGTCGACCTGGTCGCGCTTGCCGGCGCGCGCCGCCTTCGGCAGGTCGGGGCCCGTCACGAGCTTCTCGATGTCCTTGATGCCCGTGTCGCCGGACATGGGCCGTGCCTCCTTCTTGCACAGCTTGAAGCCGATGTACTCCTTCGGATTGTGCGACGCGGTGACCGCCAGGCCGCCGTCGCACGGGATCGTGCCGATCGCGTAGTACACCATCGGCGTCGATGCGAGCCCGACGTCGACGACATCGCAGCCCTGCGACAGCATGCCGTCGATCACGGCATTCTGGATGGAGGGCGCCATCGTACGCATGTCGCGACCGACGACGAGGCGCTTGGCGGACAGGAACTTGACCATCGCGGCGCCGATCTTGAACGCGATCTTCTCGTCGATCTGGTCGGGGTATGTGCCGCGGATGTCGTAGGCCTTGAAGATGCTCACGGGACGAGTCCTTTCACGGGAGACGAAGAGGGAGTGGCAGCGAACGAACGGCACGCTGCGAGGCAGGCGCGCACACCGGCGTCGTCGACGTCGCGATGGAGCACGAAGCGAACGCGACGCGGACCCATCGTCGCCGCGAGCACGCCGTGGTCGCGCAGGTGCTCCAGCAGCGGCGCGGGATCGATGCCGACGAGTTCGCACATGACGATGTTCGTCTCGACGGACGCGGCGTCGACACGAGCCCACGGCACCTCGGCGAGTCCGCGCGCGAGATCCTTCGCACGTTCGTGGTCGCGGCGCAACAACGCAGGTCCGTCCCGCAGCGCGATCAGGCCGGCCGCCGCGAGAACGCCCGCCTGGCGCATGCCGCCGCCGAACGCCTTGCGGGCGCGCCGCGCGTCCTTTGCGAACGCTGCACTGCCCGCGACGAGCGAACCCACCGGAGCGCCGAGCCCCTTGCTCAGGCACAGTGTCGTCGAATCGAGCGCAGCCGCCAGATCGGCCATGGGGCATCCGAGTGCCACTGCGGCGTTGGCCAGCCGCGCGCCGTCGCAGTGCACGGCGAGCCCATGCTTCTTCGCCGCGGCCGCCAGGGCACCGACTCGGGCGGCGGACGCGACGCGACCACCGGCGCTGTTGTGCGTGTTCTCCAGGACGAGCAGGCGCGACCGCGGATAGTGCACGTCGTCGGCGCGCACAGCGCCCTCCACCTGCGACGGCGTCGGGAACCCGTCCTGCGCCGCGAGCGGCTTCACCTGCGTGCCCGACCACCGGGCGATGCCGCCGGCCTCGTTGACGAACACGTGCGAACGCTCCTCGCAGATCAGCTCGTCGCCCGGGCGGCAATGGAGATGGATCGCGATCTGGTTCGCCATCGTGCCCGAGGGGACGAAGACCGCCGCTTCCTTGCCGAGGAGCCCGGCACCCTCGGCCTCGAGCTGGCGAACCGTCGGGTCCTCCCCCCACACGTCGTCGCCGACCTCGGCCGACGCCATCGCCGCCCGCATCGCCGGCGTCGGGCGCGTCATCGTGTCGCTGCGGAAATCGGCGATCGGCGCGGACATTCGGGGATGGCTGAGGATGCCCGAGGAGACGCCGATTGCAAGGCGGCGAGCCCGCGGCTTCTCCGTTGCGGGGCAGCGGGCGCCGCGCCAACCTGCCCGGCTTGTCGCCCCTCGATCGGCAGCTGCGGCTCCTTCGCGCGTATGCGCTGCTCACGTACCCGTTCGCGTGCGTGCCGTTCCTGTTCCTCTGGTTCCATCGGCACGGGATGGACGAAGGCGACTACGGCGAGATCGTCGGCGCGTACTACCTCGCGATGTTCCTGGCCGAGGTGCCGACGGGCGTGCTCGCAGATCGCTTCGGCTGCAAACGCATGCTCGTGTTCGGCCCGCTGCTGCTGGCGGCAGGTTTCGGGCTGCTTCTCGGTGCACCCGGCTACGCCGGTTTCGTCGCCGGCGAAGTGCTGCTCGGACTCGGCCATGCGGTGCTCTCGGGCCCTCCGTCGACGATCCTGTACGAGACGCTGCGCGAGCACGGCGAACAGCGCCGCTACCTCGCCGAGGAATCGCGCATGCACGCACGGCGCCTGCTCGGCACCGGCGGCTCGTTCCTCCTCGGCGGCACGCTCGCACGCATCGGGGCTCCGAGCGGCGACGCCTGGCACCTCACCATCGCCGCCACGTGTGTGCTGTGCGCCGGCGCCGCCGTCGTCGCCATGCGTCTCGCGCCGGAACCAGCTCGCGGTGTGTTCCGGGTCCGCAAGTTCTTCGCGGAGCTGAGGACCGACCTCACACGACCACCGCTGATCTGGCTGCTCTCGTACTGGGCGGTGCTGTTCACGCTGCTGCGGTACCCGTTCCACAACTACCAGCCGTGGCTGCGCGCCGCGGGCTCGATCGAACCGCTGCTCCTCGACCCGCTCTTCGTCGGCGCGCTTTTCGCTGCGATGAACTTCGCCGCCGCACCGCTCAGTTCGGCGGTGCCCCGCCTCGTGCACCGCCTGGGCCGGCGCCCGCTCTTCTGGGCGATGCCGCTCGTCCTGTGCGCGTCGCTCGTCGTGATGGCCTGGGAACGTCACGCCGCGGAGGCAGGCACGGGATCGCGCGCCCTCGCGTGGCTCGCGGTGGCGATGTTCTTCGTGCAGCAGGTGCCGTTCGGCATGCACATGGCGCTCCTGCAGGACTTCGTGAACCACCGCATCGGGCCGGCGGCACGCACGACCGTGTTGTCGGCCGTGTCGTTGGTGGCGCGAAGTTGCTACGCGGTGTGCAACGTGGCCCTCTTCCACGCGCAGCTCGGCCACGGCATGGCATGGACCCTCTGGTGGACCGGAGTCGCCGGCGCTGCCGCAACCGCGATCGTCCTGTGGATCCGCCCACGCGGTGTGCTGCGGGGCGAGACGCCGATCGCGTGAGCGCGCGCGTCAGCGGCCGAGATCGACGAAGACTCCGCCGTTCTCGGTCGCGAGTTGCGCGAGGAACTCCTTCTGGAACTCGCCGATCGCGATGGTGTGGATCACCATGCGGTAGATCTCGTTGTGCCGCCGGACCTCTTTCAGGATCTCGTTCGTCTCGACGAGCTTGCCGATGGACGGGCGGCCATCGCTGAGGAAGTACACCGTGTCGAGCGGACTCTTGATCGCCGCCTTGTCGAAGCCCGTGATGACCGCCTTCGACGGTTTGTCGGGGTCGACACCGAATGCGTAGAGCAGCGCTTTCAACGTGTTGGTCTTGCCCGCGTCGAGGTTGGCCGCGCCACCGAGACCGGACTGGGCGAGGTCCTGCGACTCCGTGCCGCCGATCGGCTTCAGACCGCGGATGAAGGACTTCGCCGAATCGCGGTTCACGACGTTGGCCGGCACGAGCCGCTTCTTCCACGGATAGAGATCGGTCGCGAATGCGACGATGTCGAAGTTGGTCTCCGCGGTCAGGGTGTCGATCGTGTTCAAGAGCTCGGTCTGCACGATCGTGAAGCGCTTGCGGTCGCGGTAGCCCTGGAACTTCTCGACTTCGACGACGAGATCGTCCATCGAGCCCGACACGTCGATGATGAAGAGCACGTTCGTCGACGTCGTCGGGATGCCGGCGAACGTGTTCGTCTGGTCCTTCTTGCCATAGTAGGCGTCGGTCTTCTTGCGACTCTCCGCCTTCTTGGCGAGTTCCTCGTCGGTCGGGATGCGCCAACCCGGGATCGAGATGAGGGTGTTGAACTGCTCCTGCCACCGGTCCGGATCCACTCCGAAGTCGAGCGCTGTGATCTTGAACAGGGCGTCGGCACACTCGACGCGCAGGCGCCCCGTCTTCCGCATGACGTCGATGAGCGGCTGGATCGCTTCCTGGGCGCGAACCCGGCCGAGCGCACCGATGGCGGCAGCCTGCACCTGCCACTCGTTGTCACGTAGCAGCGCGACCAGGGCCTTGCCGTGCGAAGTGGCCTTCAGCGCGCCGATCGCGTCCGCCGCGGCGCTGCGAACCTGCGGGTCGCCGTCGCCGACGAGCTTGCCGAGCAAGCCCGTGGTGCCCTCGGTCCCGATCGCCTGCAGAGCGCGGGCGGCTTCGAACTTCACGACCGGGTTCGCCTTGGGATCGCCGGCAACCGCCTCGATCGCGGGGACGGCCTGCTTCAACTGCGCGCGCCCGAGGACCTTGACGAGGATCGCCGCCATGTCGGCCTCCTTCACCTTCGGCAGCTCGTCGATCCATGCCTGGTAGGTCTCCTGCGACTTGTAGCCCTGCAGGACCTCGAGCGCGGCGAGTTGCACGGCGCTGACCGGATGGCGCAGCAGCTTCAGCAGCTCCTCCGCGGCGGGACGGCACTCGTTGCCCACGAGTGTCTTCACCGCCTCCACCATCACGGCTTCCTCCTTCGCTTTCTTGAAGAAGCGCGTGAACTCCTTCACTGCATCGAGGCGGGCCTCCATGTCCTGCTGCGCAGGAGCAACGGACAGGAACAGTGCGAAGAACGCACAGACGAACGCGGACAGGAACGGCATCGGCTTGGGGTCTCCGAAAGGACGCGGCCGGGAGCCTATCCGCTTCGTCCGGTCCCCGCATGCCGCCACCATCCCAGCTTGCCGTCGCGCTCGAAATGGCGCCGGACGACGTCGAGATCGAGCTGCGCGTCACGCACTTGTTCGCGGCCAACGGACCCGCCGCCGTGCCGCGGCTTCAGAACGAATGCCAGGTGGCGCCGGAACTCGACCTCGACGACCCAGTGCCCCCGCAGCTCGGCGGCCGCCAGCTGCAGCGACTTCGCGAGGTTCTCGAGCTGCACGAGTGCGTCGCTCGACGCTGCTCCGATCTCGACGAACGGGAGGACCCGCGTGTCGGCGTCACCCGCATGCGCCTCGCGGACCACGATCCCGGGCAGCCGGTCGAGGGCCCGGCACAGCGGCCAGACGAGCGGAGACACGCCGCGCGCTTTCGCCTCTTCGGCGTCTGCGAGCGCTTCGATGGCGTCCCGATCGCCGAAGCGGGCGCCGCAGAGTGCACACTCGTGGATCGGCGTGCCGCCGGCGACGCGCACTCGCATGTCCTGGTTGCCGCACTCGAGGCAGGTGAGCACGGGCTCACCTTACCTCGTGCGGACCGGAATCAGCGCGGCGAGCGGCCTTCCGCGGGCGGGGCGGGCGCCGGCACCGGCGGGGCGCCGTTGCCCACCTGCCGTTCCACCAGGTGACGCAGCCAATCGTCTTCTTCGCGCGTCGTGTCGAGGCGGACTGCCGCGTCACTCTCTCCCGACACGACCTGCCCGACCGCCGAACGGGGCAACATCACGCGATTGCTGCGGAACTCCAGCACGACGTGGTCGTCGGCGATGCCGCTCAGGATGCCGCCCACGAGACGGTTGTTGTTGGTGAGGCGGACGAAGCCCGACGTCACCCGCTGCAACTCCGCGTAGTCGGCGGAGCCGAGTTCGGTCAACTTCGCGAGCGCCGCCACCTGCAGCGTCACCTCTCCCGTGTCGACCTTCAGTGTGAGGCGCTCGGCGTCGACCGCCTTCACGCTGCCGATGAAGTAGTTGCCGTTCGCGAGCTGCGCGAACGCGCGTGCGCCCGGCATCACGGTCGCCCCGGCAGGCGCCTTGGTTCGCACCGAGTCGTCGGGCTCACCGATCAGCAGGTCTTCGTTGACGCGGATCAAGGCCGGCTTCGACGGCGCCGTCGGCGCCTGCGCAACCGGCACTTCACGGACCGGCCAGCCGTTCTGGCCTTCCGGAGTCGGCGTCGGGACCACCGGCGTCGGCACCGTGTCGGTCGGCGTGACCGGCGCCGGATCCGTCGTCGGCGGCGGCGTCACCGCGACCGGATCGACGGGCTTCGGTTCGGTCGGCACTTCCGTCGGCGGCGTCACCGTGCCCGGATCGGCGGGCTTCGGCTCGGTCGGCGGCACGACGACCACCGACGGTTTGTCGGGACGCGGTTCCTCGTCGAGAGGCTGCGGCACCACTTCCGGCACGGGCACGGTGACCGCCACGTTCGGGCGCACCAGCTCGACCACTTGCACGCGTTCGGGAGCGCGGCCGAGCCCGATCCACTCGGGCTTCCACACGGTGACGGCGCCGCCCAGGAGGATCGCCATCGTCGCGGCGATCGACACGAAGACTCGCGTGCTGCGCCGCCGCAGCTCGGTCGTACCCACCACCTCGGTGACCGGCTCCTCTTCGGCGTAGATGTCGTGGCCTTCGACTTCGGCACCGACGAGCGCCGGCTGGAAGCCGGCCGAACCGGGAGCGGTGAACTGCTGCGCGTCCGCGCCTTCGTACGACTCGACGCCAGCCTCGGCGCCTTCGTCGGTGCGTTCGACGTCGCCGACCTCGGCCAGCTGATCGACCGAAGCGGCCGGCAGCGGTTCCCAACCCGGCTCGACCTCGCCCGCGTCGTCCGTCGACGCCTCGCGCGGCATGCCGAGTCCGACCGTCTCCGCTTCCGCGTCTTCCGCGCCGGCTTCGGCTGGCTTCGCCGCGTCGTCCTGCCAGGCACCGTCGCCGTCGTCGAGAACGAACGGCCCCGACTGCTCGAACTCGGCGATGCCGTCGTTCGAAGCGCCGGGCTCGGCACCGATGACCTCGAGTTCGCCCTCGCTGTCCGGCCCGAACTCCTCTTCTCCCTTCAGCAGCGAATCGAGCTCCTTCGTGAAGGACTGCTCCGCCGCCGCGAGTGCCGGATCCTCGCCAGCGACGCCTTCGGCTGCCGGCGGCGTCTCCATCGACTCGAGATCCAGCTTCTCCCCGTCCCAGTCGGAGGTCTGCCCTTCGGCGAACTGCTGCCGCCCTTCGAACACGGGGGCGCGACTATGGTCCGTGAAGAGAAGGTCTTCCGCGTCGGTCTCGGCGGGCGCGTTCGGCGCCGCTCCGCCTTCCGGCTGCTCGAACAAGCTGTCGAGCTCTTCGTTCTTCGCGGCGAGATCCTCGATGATGAAGTCGTCGTCGAGAAAATCAGGATCGTCGTCGCGTTGGCTCTCGCCGCTCATGCTGCTCTCCGTTCCGATCGGGGACATCCCGTTATCGGCACGCGGGTCCCGCGGACTGATGCGCCTGGCGGCACCCGAAGTCGCGATGCTACCGATGCCGAAATCCGGCGCTCCCGGATTCAGTCGCCCTCGGCCGCCAGTTCGCGGCTGAGATCGGAGGACCGCAACAACCGGCGAACACCGCCGCGCAGCACGGTCAGCCCCAGCGAATCGACGTGCTCGAGCAGCGGGATCAGGTACTTCCGGCTCGTGTCGAGGTGGTCGCGCAAGGCCGGGATGTCCAGCGCTTCGTCGTGCGCGAGGCAGTTGCGCCGCACTTCACGCAACACGGTCCGGATCACCGACGCGCCGTAGTAGTGCTCGCCGACGATCTCGATGCGGCCTTCGTCGTGCGCACGCTCGACCAGGGAGAGCAGGGCGTCACCGGACAGGCCGACGGCCGCCGCGAGTTCGGCCGCGTCCGGCGGGCGGACACCACGACGTTCGCATTCGGCGACGACACGATCGAGGCGCTCCTGCAGCGCCGGAGCCAGCGGCTTCAGGCGATCGACGAAGAGGATCTGTCCGAGCCGCCCCGCTCGCGCGCGGCCGGATGCCTGCAGGCGGTCGACGACATGGTCGACCAACGTCTGCGGCAACGTCTTCGTCGCCCGTATCGCCGAGCGCTTGACCGAGGCCGCTTCGGGCCGACGAGCGAGCATCTTCTCCACCGACGCGAGCAGCTCCTGCTCACCGGTGACGACGAAGCCCTCGAGGAAGGCACGCATCGCGCGCTCGTGCAGCTGCACCCGAGGCATCGCCGCGAGGACCTCGAGGACACGTTCGTCGGAGATCTCGAGCGCGCGCGACAGGTCGTCGACCGCGCGACCGGCCGGCCCGGCGCGTTCGAGTTCGTGCTCGATCCGCGCCTCCGGACGATCGCCTGCGGCAACGATCGCCGTGAGTTCGGCGCCGAGATCGCGCCTGCGATAGCGGCCCGACTCGGAGAGCCGGAGAACGCGCCCGCCACCGACGGTGGCCGCCGGATTCTGCAGACGAACGAGGCAGCGGTCGTCGTGCGCACACGCGAGACCCGTGTCCAGTTCGACGCGGGCCACGACACGCTGCCCCGGTTCGAGCACGTCGCGATCGAGCAGCAGCAGATGGCCGCGCACCTCCACCGTGCCCGTGTGGAAGCGGATCGGTGCCCGGTGTGGCAGGCGGGGCGCCCGGTTCGTCGTGACCAGTTCGATGTCGACGGCGTCGCCGACGGCGAACACTCCGGGCGCCGCGCACACCATGCCCCGGTGCACGCCGGCTTCCTTCGCATCGGGGACCGACAGCGCGGTGCTGTGTCCAGCGACCGCCTCGTCGACCTTGCCGCCGTAGGCGTGGATACCGCGCACCTTCACCCGCTCGCCGAGCGGCAGGATCTCGACTTCGTCGCCCGGACGCACCGTTCCCGACACCGGGATCCCGGTCACCACGGTCCCGATGCCCGCGAGCGAGAAGACTCGCTGGATCGGCATGCGGAACGGGCCTTCGCTGCGCCGCGGTTCCACGGTGCGTGCGAGCGACTCCAGCTTCTGCCGCAGCTCGGGAATTCCCTCGCCGGTCACCGAACTGACGCGAACGATGTCGACGCCGTCCAGCACGGTGCCGCGCAGCAACGAGCGGACCTCCTCTTCGGCCAGGGCGGCGATCGTCGGATCGACCATGTCGATCTTCGTCAGAACGACGAGACCACCGCGAACACCCAGGAGGTCGACGATGTCGACGTGCTCGATCGTCTGCGGCATGACGCCGTCGTCGGCCGCGACGACGAGCATCGCGAGGTCGAGTCCGGTGCATCCTGCGACCATGTTGCGGACGAACCGCTCGTGCCCCGGGACGTCGACCAGTCCGAGCCAGCTGCCGTCCGACAGTCGCAGGCGGGCGAAGCCGAGATCGATCGTCAGCCCGCGCTCCTTCTCCTCCTTCAGGCGATCCGGATCGATCCCCGTGAGCGCCTTCACCAGGCTGCTCTTGCCGTGGTCGATGTGACCCGCGGTGCCGACGACGACTGGGAGGATCGAACGCGTCACTTCTGCATGTACAGGATCCGCTGGCAGGATCCGCATTTCACGACGCTCGAGTGGCCGAGCAGGCGGGCCGTGTCGTTCACCGTGATCTTGTTGTAGCAGCCCTGGCAGTACCCGTTCTCGACGGCACACACGCCGAGCTGGTCGCGCGTCTTGTAGAGGCCGTCGTACTCCCGGAGCAGGTCGTCCGGGATCCCGTCGGTCAGGGCCTTGCGGCGATTGCGGACCTCGGCGATCGCGCCGGCGCGCGACGACCGCAGCTTCTCCGCTTCCTCCAGAAACGCAGCGAGGACCTTGCGGTCCTCGTCGGCGGTGGCCTGGGTCGCAGCGGCTTCGGTGCGCTGCGTCTCGACGACGTCGAGCAGGCGCAGGCACTCCTCCTGCATCGAGTCGCGATCCTTGCGGACCGACTCGATCTGGAACAGGGTCGCCTGATACTCGGCGTTGTTGCGCACGAGGTTGAGGCGGTCGTTCAGGCGTTTGATCTCGTCGTCGCTCCCGCGGATCGCCTTCTCGAGCGCACGGGCATCGAGCTCCGACTTCAGGAACTTGTTGCGAGCCTCGGTCGCGACCCGATCGAGTTCGTCGAGCTTGCGCCGTCGCTTCGCTTCCTCGACGGGCAGCGAGTCGATGTCCTTGGTCAGAGAGGTGACCTCCTGGTCCACCTGCTGGAGGGCGAGCAGCTTCTTGACGTGAGGGTGCACCGGATCCTTGAACGAACGACCGCGAACCGCGGGGGCGCGAGTGTATCGACGGCCCCTACTCGCTCAAGAACGCGTTGGCGGATCGACGCGCACAGACATCGCCGAGGGCTGGCTGCGATCGCGCGCCCGTGGCGCCGCCACCGGGCTGCGCCGCCCCCCGCGATGTGCCGAGCCATGCCGCCGCCAGCGGCGTGGCTCAGTTCAACTCGCCGCTGCCGTTGTCGAAGAAGCCGCCGAGGCGCCGCGCACGCACCGGGTGCTGCAACTTGCGCACGGCCTTCGCTTCGATCTGGCGGACGCGTTCGCGAGTGACGCGGAAGATGCGGCCGACTTCTTCGAGCGTGTAGGTGTAGCCGTCGCCGATGCCATAGCGGAGCTTGATGATCTCCCGCTCGCGGAAGGTCAGCGTGCTCAGCACGCTCTCGATGCGCTCCTTCAGCATCTCGCGACTCGCCGAGTGCACTGGTGACTCGACCGATTCGTCCTCGATGAAATCGCCGAAGTAGGAGTCGTCCGAGTCGCCGATCGGGCGATCGAGCGAGATCGGATGCTTGCTGATCTTCATCACGCGCTTCGCCTCGTCGACCGAGACCTGCGCTGCCTCCGCCACTTCCTCGATCGACGGCTCGCGCCCCTTCAGCTGCGTGAGCTTCTTGCTGACGTTGCGCAGCTTGCTCATCGTCTCGATCATGTGGACCGGGATGCGGATCGTGCGCGCCTGGTCGGCGATCGAGCGCGTGATGGCCTGGCGGATCCACCACGTCGCGTAGGTCGAGAACTTGTAGCCGCGGCGATACTCGTACTTCTCGACCGCCTTCATCAGGCCGGTGTTGCCCTCCTGGATGAGGTCGAGGAAGGACAAGCCACGGTTGCGGTACTTCTTCGCGATCGAAACGACGAGTCGCAGGTTGCCGGAGGACAGCTTCCGCTTCGCGTCTTCGTAGTTCGCGTAGGCCTGGCGAAGGAACTCGAGGCGCCTCTGCAGTCGTTCGATCGACTCGAGCCCGTCGATCTGCATCTCGTGCAGGCGCCGCTTCGTTTCGAGCGCGTCCGGGTTCTGCAACTGCGCGCCGCGATAGCGCAGCAGGCGCGCCTGCAGCCGGTTCATCTCCGCGATGCGGCTCTCGAGCAGGTCGATCATCGGCCGCACCTTCTTGCCCTGGAGGTTCAGCTCCTCGATCAGGGCGACGGCCTTCCGCCGCCGCGAGAAGATGCGCTTCTTCACGATCGTCGCCTGCGGCCCCGCCATGTCGCCGCCCGCGAACCTGGCGAAGTCCGAACGGGCCGCGGCGTAGATGAGACGCAGCGTCGCGATGTTGCCGGGCAGACGGTCGGACAGGTCCGCCTTGCCGACTTCGGGGTCCTGCTGGTTGACCTTCAGCGTGCGGTCGAACGCGAGTTCGCCCTTCAGCACGTCCTCGAGGATCTCGATGGCGTTGCGGAGGCCGAACCCCGACGAGAGCACTTCCTTGCGGAACTGCTTCCGTGTCAGCTCGATCTTGCGCGCGAGCGAGATCTCCTCCTCGCGCGTGAGCAGCGGGATCTCACCCATCTGGGTGAGGTACATCCGCACGGGGTCGTCGATCTTCTCCGTGATGTCGACGATGGGCGCCGACAGCTCGGCCTCGGTCGGCTCGGCGATGTCGAGGTCCTGCGACATTTCGGCTTCGTCGCTGCCGCCGTCGTCACCGGCCTCTTCGTCCTTGCGGCCGGCGGCCTTCTTGCCCTTCTGCTTCTGATCGTCCTCGACGACGTCGAGGCCGGCCTCCTCGATCATGGCGATCGCCGCCTCGATCTTGTCGGGCGAGGCCATGTCGTCGGGCAGGACGCCGTTCAGTTGGGCGAGGGTGACGGACCCGTTCTTGCGATGGGTCTTGATCAGAGCCTTGATCTTCTTGTCGAACTCGGTCGGTGCAGCCATGGGGTGTGTCCGGAGCACCTCGACGCGGCGGAGCGCCGGGGCGAGGCGAGGGGTCGTTGCTTTGCGAAGGGCCGCCGCGGAACGGCGGACGGTCGTTCGTTTTCTACGGAGTGTGGGGAAGGGGTTGGTCGGGGCGGGTCGCGACGGCCGGTGCGGGCACCGAACGATCGCGACGGAGGCTGTCCAGGAGTTCTTGCTGCAGCGCGGCGGCGGTGGCGCCGTCTCCGATCCGGATCGCCTGCTCGAGTCGCTGACGCAGCGAACGACGCAGGGGCTCGGCGTGCACGCGGCGGCGGCCTTCGGCGAGACCGCCGGCGACGGCCTCGGGATCCGCGATCTTGGCGGCTCGCTCCGACGATTCGCCGAGCAACGAGCGGAGGGCAGGCTCCTCGGCGACGCGCGCGAAGAGATACTTCACGAGGTCGTCGGCCTTCGTGCGGCCGAGGGCAACGCCTTCGATCGCCATCGCGACGAGCGTCGCGACGTCGGGCAGCGTGAACGGCGTGTCGGCGCACTTCGCCTCACCGGCGAGCAGCGTCGGCTTGCCGAGGAAGCACGCGAGAAGTTCGAGTTCGGCCCGCTCGACGGGGGAACGCGCGGGCGCGACCCGGCGGGCCGGAGCCTCGTCTTCCGCCTGCGCACGGGCCGGCCGGACCTTCGTGAGCAGACGCTGGAGCGTCGGCGTGGGGACCGCGAGATGCCTCGCCATCTGCTCGACCATCGCGGCCTGGCGAACCGGCGACGTGACGAGCGCCAGGATCCCCGCGCACTCGCGCGCAGCGGCGTCCACGTGCACGGCCTGCGAAAAGTCCATCCGGCGGCGCAGCAGCCGGAACCAGACCGACAGGTGGTCCTCGGCGTTGTCGATCACGTCGGAGAAGCGCGCGCGCCGTTCGTGCACGAGTTCGGGCTCTTCGTCGGGACGCGCGGTCACCACGTCGGCCGGGTCCTTCGCGCCGCCTTCGTCCGTGTCGCTCATCAGCGCGATGCGCACCGGCAGCTGGCTGTTCACGAGTTCGCGCATCGCACGCTCGGCGGCCTGCTGACCGGCCCGATCGCCGTCGAACATCAGCACGAGGCCTTCGGTTGCATAACGCTCGACGACGCGCGCATGGTCCGCCGTGAACGCGGTCCCGAGCGACGCGACCGCCCCCGAGAATCCCGCGAGATGGCAGGCGATCACGTCGGTGTATCCCTCCATCACGACGATGCGACGCTGCTGTGCCTTCTTCGCGTGGTAGAGGCCGAACAAGACGCGCCGCTTGTTGAAGAACGGCGATTCCGGCGAGTTCACGTACTTCGGCGGCTTGTCGTCGCCGGCGCCTTCGTTGCCCGGCGCGCCGGGGATGATGCGGCCGCCGAAGCCGACGTGGCGACCGCGTTCGTCGACGATGGGGAAGATCACGCGGCCGGCGAACGAGCCGCGACCGGCGCGCAGGAGTCCGGCCTGCTCGAGCACTTCGCGCGGCCAACGCCGCTGCTGGGCTTCGCGACCGAACGCCGGGCCGGGCGAATGGAAGCCGAGTTGCCACTCGTCGATCGCTTCGACGAGGCCACGGCTCTCGAGATAGCGCCGCGCCGGTTCACCGGCCGCTCCGTCCAGCTCGCGCCGGAAGAAGGAGGTGACCTCGGCGAGCACTTCGAAGGGATCGGGCCCCTTCGGCGCGCCTCCCTGGTGCCCCTTCCACACGCCTTCGAGGGAGATGCCGGCGCGATCGGCCAGGATCTCCATCGCTTCGCGGAAGGTCACTCCGTCGCGCTCCTGTACCCACGTGAAGACGTCGCCCGATTTGCCGCAGCCAAAGCAATGGAAGTACTGCCGCTCGCGACTCACGTTGAAGGACGGCGATGCTTCCTTGTGGAAGGGGCACAGGGCAATCAGGTTGCGGCCGCGCGGTCGCAGCGGCACGGAAGCCTCGATGAGGGCCACGAGATCCGTGGCTTCCTTCACTCGCAGCTTGGCTTCCTCGAAGCGGTCCATGGATCTCGGACGGTGGGGTCGGAACGGGGAGTCGGTGTCGGGGCGATCGCCTGGACCCGACACGGCGCGGCGGAAATGCCGACCCTATCGAGCCCAGAAGTCTAGCCCGGCCGAGCGCTTCGGGAGGCAATCGCTTCCAGGAGCTCTCGAGCGGGTCGCGGCGAGGCGGATCCTCGGCGGGGACGCACGGAGGAACCCTCGGTACCGCCGCCGTCTGCCGCCGGATGGCCCGGCTCGCTGCATCAGTCGCCCAACCGCACTGCCCTTCGCATGGGCGCCGACGTCGCGAGGACTTGGCCCATCGAATGCCGGGGAGATCCGTATTGGTCCCGGGGACGCTGCGAGTTGTGGAAACCGCGTCTTGTAGCACGCTGTCGGTGCCTGTCAAGACTGCGCAGACGCGGGCTCACGGCGGAGTACAGCTCCGCCACCACCCGACGATCGATGCCACCGAGGCTTGCTCGGCCCGGCCGCCCAGTTCGGCGTCGTCCAGGACCGGCGCCGTGCGACCGATCGCTGCAGCGGCCGCCGGCAGGGTCGTGCGGAGCACCTTCCGCCGCTGCTGGAACAGGGCCCGCACGAACGCGAGGAACGAACGCCGCGCTGCCGCCTGCGCGAGTTCCGGCGGCGCGTCCGGACGTCGCACGAGGTGCAGGATCGACGACGTGACCTTCGGCCGGGGCCGGAACACCTGCGGCGGCACGTCCCGCAGCAGCTTGCCGACGAACATCACCTGCACTCCCACGGACAGACCGCCGTGATCTTCGGCGCCCGGCGCCGCGACGACGCGCTGCGCCAGCTCCTTCTGCACCAGCAACACCGCGGCATCGAACGGCGGATCGGCGGCGACCACCTCCGCGAGCAGCGGCCCGCTGACCGCGTACGGCAGGTTCGCGATCAGGAGACGACGGCCGCCCGCCGGCAGCGGTCGCGCGAGCATCGCACCGATCGTCGGCGACAGGGTCCCGCCGGGTCCGCCGAGCGCGTCGCCGGCGATCCACTCGAGATTCGTTGCGCCGACCAGATCTTCGCGAGCGAGGGCCAGCAGCCGCGGATCGATCTCGACGGCGATGACACGGCCGGCGCGTGCGACGAGTTCGCGGGTCAGGAAACCGAGCCCCGCCCCGATCTCGACGACGGTGTCGGCTGGGGTCGGCGCCGCGCACTCGGCGATCCATCGATGGAGCGAGGGGTCGAGCAGGAAGTTCTGACCGAGCGTGCTGCTCGGCCGGAAGCCCGCTGCGGCCATGCGATCGAGGTAGCGCTGGAAGGGCTCGCGTTCCGACATGGTCACGGACCGAGTTCGGAGCGCAGCCGTTCGGCGACGGCACCGCCGCGAGGCGCGGCGTCGCCGAGTTCTCTCAGCGCCGACGCGAGCGCCGCGCGATGCGCACCGCGGCGCACGAAGGCGCGCACCTGCACGAGATCGCTGGCCGCGAAGGGCCCCGGGTCGGCCATCAACGCAACGAGCAGTTCGCGCGGCGTCGCGTAGAGCCGCAGCCCCGTGCGCGCGCGCCGATCGCCGGCGGCAACGGTCTCCGCAAGGCGGGCCATTGAGGTCTGGAAGTCCGAGCCCACCACCTCTCGCGGAACACGATCCCCGCCGGCTGCCGCGGCGAACGCCAACGGCACGATGCCGCCCGGAAGCTGCCACAACGCGAGGCACGTGGTGCGGAGTACGCGCCGACGCCCTTCGTGGCACCATGCCAACGGTTCGAGCTCCGGATGGTCGGCGCGCGAACCGATCGGGATGCTCTCGGTCCATTCGCTCACGTTGCCGATCAGGTCGTACGGCTGGTCGAGTCCCCGACGACCCGACTCGAAGGTCCCGACCGGCGTCGGCTGCCCGAGTCCGAGCTCGCCGGCGTTCGCCCGCGTCCAGTCCTCGCGGCTGCCCCACGGGTACGGGTGCCGACCGTCCCCGACCGCCGCCGCCCAATCCTCGACCCGCGGCAGGCGGGCGAACCGCCACGTCGCGAAGGCACGTGCCTGCCGCAGATCGACGCCGGCAACGGGCAGCGCGGGATTGCCGGCGGAACGAACCGTTCCTGCATCGACGAGGCGCCCGGCATCCGTCGTGGCGAACTGCGCCCAATCCCCGCGCGTCACCTCGAAGCGGTCGACGAACAACGGGAACGCGCGCCCGGCGTCGAGGCGATCGACGAGGACGAAGTCGCGCAGCGATCCGAACCGGCCAGCACGCGGCGGAGTGCCGGGCTCGGCGCCGTCCGTCGGCGGCGAACAACTCGCCGCGAGGAGAAGCCAGCCAGCAACCGCGCGGCGGACGTTCACCGATC
>JAEUHQ010000010.1 GCA_016794565.1 Planctomycetota bacterium
CGACCAGTCGACGTGATGGAACGCGTCGACGAACGCCGCGTCGGCGAGCAGGATCGGTCGCGTGAAGGCCTTCGCCGCGATGGTCTCCACCGTGAGATCCGGCGGGAAGTCGAGCACGCGGTCCGTCATCACGTGCAGCAGTTCGACGTCGGGCGCGAGCGCCTTCTCGAGGGCGCGGATCTCCGGCGCCTCACGGTCGCAGGAGTGGCAGCGCGAGCGGAAGAAGTGCAGCACGACGCGCTTCCCGCGCAGCGCGTCCGCGTTCCACTCACGGCCCACGGTGTCGCGCAGCGCGAACCCGGGCAGCGGCTTGCCGACCGACGACTGGATCAGACCGTCGACGTGCGAGCGCACGAGCGACGTGGCCGCGAACCAGCCGCCGAACAGCACGACGATCGCGGCGAGAGAGAACGCGGTGCGACGCAAAGGGCGCGAATGCTCAGAACTGCTTCGTCGCGCAGTTGGTGCGGAACCAGCCGTCGGTCTGGTCGAACGCGATCGCCTGGAAGCTCATCAGGAGACCCGGGAACAGGCCGGGCGGCAGCGTGTAGATCTTCGTGAGGCTCGGAGAGCCGATCGCGAAGCTGCCCGACAGCGAAGCGAAGCCGTAGAGGCCGAGGCTGTCCTCGATCGCGAACGTGCCCGGCCAGGTCGGGTCGGTGCACAGCGGCCCGAACCACGTCTGGAACGTCGGCGAACCCGGGTACGACATCAGCACGAGGTAGGGCATCTGCTGCGAGGCCGCGTTCGTCTTGTTCGAGATCGAGAAGATGAGCAGGTTGCTCGCCGAGATGACCTGGAACCGGCGCGCGTAGAGGCTGAACGAAACGCCGCCGAGCGTGCCGGGTGCGTTCGCGGTGACGGTGAAGGCGCCGCTCGGCGAGCCGAGCACGAAGATCTGCGCACGGCCGTTGGCGTCGGCCGACACCGGCGACGTGGCGGACAGCACGACGCCCGCACCGGCGGTGAACGTCACCGGCGCGTTCGGCCAGGGATTGCCCGACGTGTCGCGCGCTTCGACGACGAGCGGCTGCACGAACGCGTCGCCGAACGTCGCGATCTGGCCACCGCCGCTGATCGCCGCCACGGAGTTGACCGGCCCGACGGGCCGGATGCGGTTCAGAGTCGCCGTGCCGTTGCGCTCGGTGAACCAGAGCGCGCCGTCCGGACCGAGGCGCAGGCTCGTGACGTTGACGAACCCGGAGCCCCAGTTCGTCGCCGACGGCTGGCCCGCCACGGGAGCGGCCGGCGCCCACGTCGTCGTCTTCTCGAGGCGCCGCAGCTCACCCGCGAAGTAGTCGAGGTAGAAGGCGTTCCCCTCGTACGCGGGGCCGAAGTCGAACGACCCGCCGAGATTGCGGTAGCGCGCGCCGCCCATCACCGCGGCCCAGCCGCCGCCGTGCGTCACCGACGCGAGCGGCGGAACGAGCCCGGGCGGCTGCGTGCCGGTGCAGCTGAAGCCCGCGTTCGCGCCTTCGCGCCACGGCCAGCCGAAGTTCACGAGCGGCAGCGGACCGACCGAGGGGCGGTCGTACTCCGAGTACTCCTCCTCCGCGCCGGCGCCGACGTCGCCGATGTAGAGGCTGCCGGTGACCGGATCGATCTCCATCCGGAACGGGTTGCGCAGACCGTGCGCCAGCACGAGCTGGCTGAAGTCGGTCGCGGCGCTGTTCGGGTTGTCGCCCGGATCGAGCGACGAGAACGTCGGCGTCACCGTGCTGCCGCCCGCGGGCAGACCGCTCGTGTCCATGCGGAGCAGACACCCCGCCTGGGACGTGAGGATCTGCGCGTTGCACATCGTCGCGTCGTCGCCGACCGTGAGGTACAGCTTGCCGTCGGGACCGAAGCGCACCGAGCCGCCGTTGTGGTTGCCGGCGTTGTCCGGCAACGTCGCGATCACGACGCAGCGGCTCGATCCGACGAACGCGAGGTTCGTGCTCGTCGGGATCGCGAGGTCGCCCGTGCACGTGAAGCGGTCGACGTGCATGAAGTTGTCGAGCGTGCTCGAGTAGTAGACGTAGAAGTAGCCGTTCGTCGCGAAGCCCGGGTCCGCGGCGATGCTCAGCAGACCGCGTTCGCCGCCCGACTCGACGTTCGGCACCGTGCCGACGAGCACGCCGCTTCCGTTCGCGAACAACGTCACCGCGCCGGCCGAGTCGGCGATCAGGACGCGGCCGTCGGGCAGGAAGCAGAGGTCGTTGCTGGCGTTGAGGCCCGAGGCCAGCAGCGTGTCGATCACGAAGCCGGTCGGAACGGTCTGGGCGATCGCGAACGATGCGAGGGTCGTCGCGGCGGCAGCGAGCATCGAAGTACGCAGCATGGGCTTTCCTCTGTGGTGGTCCTGCGCACTCGGGGGGCTGGCACGCGGGAGCGCGAATCCTACGCACGCCACGCGTCGAGTGGTCGCCCTCGATCCGAGAAGAAACGGCGGACCGCAGCGGAGCCGCGGCGCGCCTTTCGGTTTGTGCTTTCCGCGAGGGACCTCACGAGTATGTTCCGGCGCCTTCGGGCCGGTCAGGGCCCGGAGGCAGCAACCGTGACCATTCGGATCGGCGGAGTCCCGTACGGCGTCGGCGCGCCCCTTCTCGCGGGCATGGATTCCGATCCCGCGGTGACGCTGGTCCGCGAGGCGCCGACGCGCCTGATCGAACGCCTGCGCGGCGGCACCCTGGACTGCGCGCTCGTGTCGTCGATCGAGGCGATCCGCGCGCCGGGCTACGTCGTGGCGCCCGGCCTCGGCATCGCGTGCAAACAGGAGATCCGCTCGGTGCGCGCGTTCCGCCGGCCGGGAACGCCGATCCGCAGCGTGGGGCTCGACCAGAGCTCCGCGACCTCGGTCGCGCTGCTGCGGCTCCTGCTCACGAACGTGCACGCCGCCGATGTCGCCCCCGACGTGCGCTTCGAGACCATCGCGCCGACCCGCGCACCCGACGCGCTGCCGCACGACCTCGTGCTGCTGATCGGCGACAACGGCCTGCTCGCCGACCCGGGCCGCCGCGAAGCATGGGACCTCGGCCGCGAATGGCGGCGATGGACCGGCCTGCCGTTCGTGTTCGCGCTGTGGGTCGTGCGCGCTGGCGCCGACGCCGCGGCCGTCCTGCCCGCGCTGCGCGCGGCCCGCGAACGCGGCCGGAAGCTCGCCGCGGTCGACGGCACACACGGCGCCGCGCACTACGACCTCGACGACGACGACCGCCGCGGACTCGCCCGATTCTGGGCCGAGTGCCGCGCGCACGGGCTGGCCACTGCCGGCGATCCCCCGTTCCTCGACCGCGCTCCGGTCGACCACGACTCCGAAACCACGCGATGAGCACCGAGATCGGTCAGAAGAACCTGTTCGAAGCCAGCGAGAAGACGACGATGGCAACCGCCAAGGAACCGAAGGCGAGAGAACCCCGCGCGAAGTCGGGCCCGGCCGAGACCGCCGAGACGATGGCGAAACGCCAGCGCGAGATCTCGGTGAGCGAGTTCTTCACGAAGAACCGCCACCTGCTCGGCTTCGACAGCCCGAGGAAGGCGCTGCTCACCGCGGTGAAGGAAGCAGTCGACAACAGCCTCGACGCCTGCGAAGAGGCACGCATCCTGCCCGACATCAAGGTCAGGATCTCGCGCATCGGGCAGAGCGAGAAGCAGTTCACGATGACCGTCGAGGACAACGGCCCCGGCATCGTCGCGACGCAGGTCGGCAACGTGTTCGGCCGCCTGCTCTACGGCAGCAAGTTCCACCGGCTGCGGCAGAGCCGCGGCCAGCAGGGCATCGGCATCAGCGCGGCCGGCATGTACGGCCTGCTCACCACCGGCAACCCGGTGCGCGTGAAGAGCAAGCCCGGCAAGCGCGCGCAGGCGAACAGCTTCGAGATCACGATCGACACGGCGAAGAACCGGCCCGACGTGGTGCAGAAGCCGTTCGACTGGGGCGAGAAGGACCACGGCACCGAGGTGTCGATCGACCTCGAAGGCGAGTACCGCCGCGGCCAGAAGAGCGTCGACGAGTTCCTGAAGCTGATGGCGGTCGCCAACCCGCACGTCTACCTGCACTACACGGACCCGGACGGCAACGTCATCGAGTACCAACGCGCGACGAAGGAGCTCCCGCCCGAGGTCGAGGAGATCAAGCCGCACCCGCACGGCGTCGAGCTCGGCGTGCTGCTGAAGATGGTCAACGAGAGCGAGAACCGCACCGTGAGCGCGTTCCTGCAGGAGGACTTCTCGCGGGTCGGCCCGACCGTCGCGAAGGAGATCTGCGCCAAGGCCGGCATCAAGCCGGAGAGCAACCCGCGGCGCCTGGAGACGAGCGACGTCGCGAAGATCAAGGCGGCGATCGACCAGACGAAGATCATGGCGCCGCCGCTGTCGTGCATCGCGCCGATCGGTGAGGACCTGATCATCACGGGCCTGAAGAAGGAGGTCGAAGCCGACTTCTACGTGGCGACGTCGAGGAAGCCCGTCGTCTACCGCGGCCATCCGTTCGCGATCGAGGTCGGTATCGCCTACGGCAAGCCAGGCGACACGCTGCACATGACCGATTCGGGCAAGATCGTCGAGGTCGCGACCAAGAAGCCCGACAACGCCGAGGTGCTGATGGGCGCGGCCGACGAGCCCGTCCGCCTCATCCGCTTCGCCAACCGCGTGCCGCTGGTGTTCCAGCAGTCGGCGTGCGCGATCAGCAAGGCGGTGATCGACTGCAACTGGAAGAACTACGGGCTGCAGCAACCGCGCGGCGCGCTGCCCATCGGCCCGATGGTGATCTTCGTGCACTTCGCGTCGGTGTGGGTGCCGTTCACCAGCGAAGCGAAGGAGGCGATCGCGTCGTACGACGAGATCCTGGAAGAACTGCGCCTCGCGCTGATGGACGCCGGGCGCAAGCTCGGCATCCACGTGCGCAAGGGCAAGAAGCTCGCGAACGAGTTCAAGAAGCGCAACTACATCGAGATCTACATCCCCCACCTCGTCGTCGCACTGAAGGACATCCTGAAGCTCGACGACAAGGACGTCACGAAGGCGCGCGACAACCTCACCACCGTGCTGGAGAAGTCGCGCAAGCTGTAGGCGAGAGAAACCCCGCACCACGCAACGCATCACCAAAGACGTCCCATGGCAGCCAAGAAGTTCACCCCGAAGCCGCAACCGAAGAAGAAGGACCGCGGACCGCTCAGCGATCTCGACAAGGTCACGCTGCGCGAGATCAAGAACTGCGCGAACCACGTCCACAAGGCGATCCTCGAGCAGGGCAAGCCGGAGCTGAAGTTCCCCGACCGCTCCCTGAAGAACGCCCGCTACGACAAGAAGGACGGCTACTTCGTCATGGGCCGTTCGCGCGTCGAACGCACGCTGTCGGTCAACACCGTCAAGTCCTTCGCGCAGACTCTCAAGATGATGGCGCTGTCGCAACAACTCGTCGACGAGGACGACTTCGCCACGAAACGAGAAGCGTACTACGTGTCGAAGAACTGGGAGGAAGCCAAGTTCGACGAGCAGCCCGAGAGCGACGCGACGATGGACGACATCGAAGCGCTGTTCTCGCTCGATGGCGTGATGCGCGAACACCTGCGCTTCAAGGCCGACGAGCACGGCGGCAAGGTCGCCGGCCAGCTCGTCGTGCTCGACCGCGACCGCGAGTCGGGCCGCCCGCTGCGCATCGACTGCACCGGCTTCGGCTCGGGCGCGTACTCGATCCCGACCTCGGTCGAGCACCTCGGCTTCGAGACCAAGGCGAAGTTCGTCCTGGTGATCGAGACCATCGGCATGTTCGAGCGGCTCTCCCAGCACAGCTACTGGAAGACCGCGAACTGCATCCTGATCGGCACCGCCGGCGTGCCGACGCGCGCGACGCGCCGCTTCGTGCGCAAGCTCGCCGACGCACACAAGCTCGCGGTCTACGCGTTCAACGACTGCGATCCGTACGCCTTCAGCAACATCTACCGCACGCTGAAGGTCGGCTCGGGCAATGCCGTGCACCTGAACCAGTTCTTCTGCGTGCCGCAGGCGCGCTTCCTCGGCGTGTCCCCGCAGGACATCGTCGACTACGAACTGCCGACGCACGACCTGAAGGACGTCGACATCAAACGCGCGCAGGACATGTTGAAGAACGACCCGTTCTTCCAGGCGCACAAGGAATGGCAGA
>JAEUHQ010000043.1 GCA_016794565.1 Planctomycetota bacterium
TCGTCGACGCGGTCCTGACCGCCATGGCACGCGACGAAGCCAAGCGTCAGGCCGAACGCAAGACCGAGGAGGACGCGTGAGGGGCGGCGCGACCAAGCTCCTGCGCACGTCGGCGGAGAGGGACCGGCTGGTCGAGCAGTACCTGCCGCTCGTCCGCTACGTCGTAGCCCGCCTGCCGGTGACGATGCCGGCGGCCCTCGACCGCGACGACTTCTACTCGGTCGGCGTCATCGGCCTGATGCACGCCGCTGCGACCTACGACCCGTCGCGCGGCGCTTCGTTCAAGACGTTCGCCTACACGGCCATTCGTGGCGCGATCCTCGACGAGGTCCGCCGCAACGACCCGGTGCCGCGCAACCGCCGCGATCGGCTGCGCAAGATGGAACGCGCAAGCTCTTCGCTCCACGCGGAACTCGATCGCGAGCCCACGCTCGCCGAACTCGCCAAGGTCCTCGGCTGCACCGAGGAGGAACTCGACCTCGACCTGCAGGCGTTGCACACCTGCCGCACGCTGTCGCTCGACGAGCCCCACGGCCACGGCGACGAACGCGGCGCGCTCGTGGACCACGTTCCCGGTGAAACGGTGGACCCGGGCGAACAAGCCGACGACCGCGAGAGTCTCGCTCGGCTCGGCAAGGCGATCGCCGCACTCCCGGAGACCGAACGGCACGTCGTAGTCCTCTACTACCACGAACAGCTCTTCCTGAAGGAGATCGGCACAGTCCTCGGCGTGACGGAGTCGCGTGTCAGCCAGATCCTGACGCGCGCGACGGAACGCCTTCGGCTCAAGCTCAAGGAGCAGGAGTGACCATGGATCCCGTTCGCGGATTGGCCGGAGTCGACGCGTCGATGCGCGTCCAGGACCGCGCGGCCGGCGGCAACAAGAAGGACGCGGAGGCGTTCCGCCGGGCGCTCGAGCAGGAGGGCGGCGACGGCGACGCCGGGCGCCCGCCAGAGGAGAAGACCCCGATGCGAACGCGTCTTCAGCCGCAGGCACCCACCAGCCGAAAGGTCGAACGCAACACCCGCCACGTCGACGTGATCGCGTAGCGGGTCCCCCACCATGACCAAGCCCCGCGACAACCACGGCGTCATCCGCAGCGCGGCCGTCCGCCTCGTCGGACAGCCGGCGCTCGTGGACTGTGCGAGCAAGGCGCCGAGCGGCGAAGCGCGCACGCTCGCCGTGGTGCCGCTCCTCGACGGCGACCGCGTCGCCGGCTTCGAGATCCGTTGCGGCTGCGGCGCTTCGGCAGTGGTCGAGTGCGTCTACGAGAAGGAGGCCTGACGTGTCCATCCGCTCCCGCCTGGCGCCCCTCGCGCTGCTGGCCATGCTGGCCGGCTGCCGGAGCGCGGCCGACCTGATCTTCGAACCGGCGCCGACCGACCCGCTCGACGGCTACTCCGGCAGCCTCGCGCAGGCCGGCATCAACACCGAGATGGACTGGGGCCCGAAGCAGAATCTGCTGCTCAGCGAGTTCAAGAACCTGAAGGAGACGCACGCCAAGCTCGAGAAGCGCGTCGACCAGCTGCTCGCGGAGAACCAGAACCTGCGCAACCAGCTCGGCAACGAGGGCTCGGCCCTGCAGAAGGAACGCGCCGCCCGCGCCCAGGCCGAGGCGGAGACGGAGCAACTGCGCCAACGCCGTCGCGACCTCGAGGCGCGCATCCTCGGACTTTCGATCGAGAAGGCGAAGCTCGAGCAACAGAACCTGCTCGCGAAGATCGACGCGCTGCAGCAGACGATGGACAGCTCGCCGACCGAAGCTGTGGAGGCCGCGGCGACGCCGCCGGGGAGCCGCTGATGCGCCCCCGCACCTACGTCGCGATCGCGGCCCTGACTCTCGCCGGCGCGTGCTCGATGGAACCGCCGCTGTCCGTCAAGGCGATCAACAGCTATCTGGCCGAGCCGGCCGACCTCGCGAACGTGCGCCGCATCATGGTGCTGCCGTTCGCGCAGGAGGCGGGAGTGCAGGCCCAGTGCGAACAGGTGCGGGACGCCTTCGTCGCGGAACTGCTGAAGCTCCGCCGCTTCGAGGTCGTTCCGCTGCCCGCCGAGGCGCGCGAGAACGAGATGCTGCACGACTCGATCCGGCGCGGCCGTCTGTCGACCGAAGCGATGGTCCGCCTCTGCGATCGTTACGCGCTCGACGGCGTGCTGCTCGGTTCGGTCACCGCATGGCGCGCCTACACGCCGCCGCACCTCGGCATGCGCACGCAACTGATCTCCGTTCACTCCGGCGCCACGATCTGGGCAGTCGATGCCATCTACGACTCGGGCGACCGCACGACGATCAGCGACCTCCGCCTCTACGCGAAGCGAACGCAGCAGGCCGACGGGTCGCTGCACGACTGGGAGATGAACCTGCTCTCGCCCGCGAAGTTCACGAACTACGTCGCGCACCGCTTCGTCGGGACCTGGGTCGAGAGCTGACGGTCTCCGCGGCCACGGAAGTTCGCGGCACGGGCGGCCATCGCGTATCCTGCGCGGTCCCCCCGAACCTCCGGACCACGCGTGTACTCCGTCCTCGTCTGCAGCGCATTCGCTCTCTGCTTCGGCCTCGGCGGCTGGCTCCTCGACTGGTGGGGAATCGGCTGGGCGATCGCGTTCGCGCTGCTCCTGTTCGTCGTCTCCTGGATCCTGCTCGCCCGCTACCTCGGCCAGCGCCTGCAGCCCGCGATGTCTCGTGTCCAGAAGCAGATGGAAGCCGGGATGCTCGAAGCCGCGATGCAGAGCCTCGAATCCCTGCTGCCGATGAGCCGCTGGGTGCCGCTGCTGCGCGGACAGCTGCTCGCCAACATGGGCATGCTCGCGTACCACGGCGGTGACGAGACGAAGGCGACGAAGCTGCTCGAAGGCGCCTCCGTGCGCGCGACCGACGCGCGACTCCTGCTCGCGTGCATCCACTACAAGAAGGGCGACCAGACTCGCGCGCTGCAGATGCTGCAGATGACCGCGGCGGTGAACAAGAAGCACGCGCTGCTGCACAACACGTACGCGTGGATGCTGCACAAGGCCGAGCGCGCCGACGAGGCGCAGGCGCTGCTCGCCGCGTTCCTGAAGCGCGACCCGAACAACGCGCCGTCGAAGGAGAACCTGCTGCGCCTGCAGAACCGCACGCGGATGACGATGCAGGGCTTCGAGATGCAGTGGTATGCGCTCGGACTCGAGCGCCCGCCGCAGACGATGGGCCAGATGCGTCGCGCGCCGAAGGGCTTCCGCGAACCGCCGAAGCGCCGCGGCGGCTGAGCGTGACCCGATGAGCGAGCCGCGCGAAGGCGCACCAGTCGTCCGGCATCCCCTGCCCGCCGCGGTCTGGCCGACCGCCGAGGACGCGGCGCGCTCGCTGCTGTTCTCCCCGGTTGCACTCGGCCCCGTCACCGCGACGTCGCGGACGTGGGTCCCGGCGATGGTGCCGTGGCGCGCGACAGAGGACGGCTTCGTCACGCCCCACGTGCTCGACTGGTACGGACGCTTCGCCGACGGCACCCCGGGTGTGATCGTCGTGGAGGCGACCGGCATCCGCGACGTGCCGAGCGGCCCGCTGCTGCGCATCGGCCACGACCGCTTCGTGCCGGGTCTGCGCGATCTCGTGGCGAGAGTGCGTGAACACAGCCGCGGCCGTTCGCGCCTGTTCGTGCAGATCCTCGACTTCCTCTCGATCCGACGCCGACCGGAGAAGGCGAAGTTCTTCGCTCGCTTCCTGCGCGTGACCGATCGCCACGTCGCGGCGGTTCGCGAGCGCTTCGGCGCGGCAGCGGCGGCCGACGAGGCGTCGGTTCGTACGCAGCTGGCGACGTGCGACGACGAGACGCTGCGCACGATCCTCGCCCCGCGCGAATTCCGCGACTACGCGTTCGGCCAGCGCGAAGAAGTGAACGACCTCGACGTCGCGCACGTGCGCGACCTCCCCCGTGTGCTGCCCGGACTGTTCGCCGACGCGGCAGCGCGAGCACGCGACGCGGGCTTCGACGGCGTCGAACTGCACTTCGCGCACGCCTACACGATGGCGTCGTTCCTCTCGCGCACGAACGTGCGCAGCGACGGCTACGGCGGCTCGGCGGAGGCGCGCCTGCGCCTGCCGCTCGAAGTGATCGCCGCGGTGCGGCAGCGCGTCGGCCGCGACTTCTGCCTCGGCACGCGCTATCTCGGCGACGAGGTGATCGACGGCGGCAGCCGCGTCGAGGACGCCGCGCAGCAGGGCGTCGCCTTCGCGCGCGCGGGGCTCGACTTCCTCTCGATCAGCAAGGGCGGCAAGTTCGACGACAGCAAGCAGCCGCACGTCGGCGAGGCGGCGTATCCGTACACCGGACCGTCGGGCCACGAGTGCATGCCGACGGTGCGCAGCGACGCGCGTGGACCGTTCGGCCGCAACGTGCATCTCGCGGCGACCGTGCGCGCCGCAGTGCGTGCGGCCGGCATGACGACGCCGATCGTCGCCGCGGGCGGCATCTGCCACTTCGCGCAAGCCGAGGCGATCCTGCGCGCCGGCGAAGCGGACCTCGTCGCCGCGGCCCGACAGTCGCTCGCCGATCCGGACTGGTGGGAGAAGATGCGCGTGGGGCGCGGCGCCGAGGTGCGTCGCTGCCTGTTCACGAACTACTGCGAAGGCCTCGACCAGAAGCACAAGGAAGTGACGTGCCAGCTCTGGGATCGGGACTTCGAGGCGAAGGACGGCGCGACCGTCCCGCGCAGCATCGACGGCAAGCGCCGCCTGCTGCCGCCGCCCTGGTCGCGCTGACGCAAAATCGTCGCCCGCGGGATCGTGTTCACTACCATCCCGGCCGTGTTCCACCGCTTCGCACTCGCCGCCTCCCTCGTGTGCCTGCCGCTCGTCGCGCAGGACCCCCTCACCAAGCAGGCCATCTCGCGCATCGACGAGATCGCGAAGAAGGAGGCCACGCTCGCCGCCGGCGACACGAAGACCGCCGAGATCCTGATCAACAACCTCGACCAGGCAGCGAAGCGCCTCGCCGCGGTGAACGACAAGACCGAGGCCACGTGGAAGGACGCGCAGAAGCGCTGCGCGGACCTGCGACAGCGCATCGTCGACAAGAGCCGCGCACCGGCGCCCGCCCCGGCGAAGGGCGTCGACGCGGACAAGCTCGCACAGCTCGACAAGGAGGTCGGAGCCGCCGCGTCGAACTTCAAGATGTTGTCGACGAAGCACCTCGCCGATCCGTACCGCCAGCAGGCGACGAAGAAGGAGCTCGACGGTCTCGCCGCGCGCATCGCGCAGTTCCCGGCCGACGACGAGAGCGTGAAGCCCGTCGCCGCACGCATCGCCGAGCTGCAGAAGCTCTTCGCGGACGCGATGGCGAAGCTGGAGAAGGACGTCGGCGAGGGCGCTTCCGTCGCGAGCCGACTCGCCGCTCTCGACGCGAAGTACGACGCGAAGAACCTGCCGCAGACGATCGAGCCGCCGTTCACGGTGCCGCAGGTCGCATCGTGGACGACCGAGCTGCTGCGCTGGCGCGACGTCGAACTCGCGACCGACACGGCGTTCCTCGACGAGGCCGCGAAGAACGCGGCGGTCGACCAGCAGCACGTCTCGCGCCTCCGAGGCTGGCTCGACGAGGGCTGGCGCCGCCGGATCGCCGAACTGGAGCAGACCGTGCGATCGCGAATCGAAGGCGACGTCGCCGACGGCAAGCGTTTCGCCGACTTCGTTCTCGAGACCGACCCGAAGGACAAGGACCAGGTCGCCAACCGGATCCTGGGCAAGGGCCGCTTCGACGAGAACATCGCCCGCCTGCGCGCAGCCGAGCGCGCCGTGGCCATCGCGGCGGCCTTCGACCGAGTGACGACCGGCGCGGAAGGCGAGGACCGCCGCGCCGCGACCGCGCACGTGCAGAAGGCGGCCGAGCACCTGCGCAACCTCGCAGTGGTCTGCCTCGATGCAGTGCGCATGCCACCGCCCGCCTCGACGAACGCCGAACTGCTCGCGATCGCCGCCGAGGCGCTGAAGAACCCGGTCTACGGCGCGGGCGCCGCGGAGCGCATGGTGATCAACGCCGACCGCACCCACCACGAACGCCGCGACGGCTGGATCAAGTCCGAGGCGGGCGCCACGACGGTCACGATCCACACGTACGTCTGGGACCAGTTCCAGGTGACGACCGCCGAGAGGCTCGGCGACGACGTGTGGTTGTTCGCGAACACGCTGAAGCACTTCACGTCGGGCGACCCGACGACGGCCGTCGGGCGCTGGGTGCTCGCGGACCGGATCCAGCTGACGCGCATCCTCCCCGAGAACGTGGGCAAGTAACACGGAACGGCGAACTGCCCGGCGACGCACGATGTCGCCGAGGCGAGGCGCGCGCAGAAGCCTTCACCGCTACGCTCCGCGCGCATGACGACGCGAAGGACGCCGCTCCTCTCCTGCCTCATCATCGCGTGCGCGGCAGGGGCCGCGCGCGGACAGGCGCCCGGAACGCTCGACGCCGACCTGCGCGCGAAGTCGATCGACACGCGCCTCGCCGCGATCGATGCAGCGGCGACGTCGGGTCGAGCCGATCTCGACCGCATCCTCCTGCCCCTGCTGAACGACAAGGACTGGGAGATCCAGGAGCGCACGGCGATCGCGCTCGGCAAGGCGAAGTGCAAGCCCGCGATGAAGGCGCTGGTCGAACTCGCCGTCGACGGCGACGTGTTCCGCATCCGGCGCGCTGCGGCCGCGGCCGCCGGCGAGATCGACGGCGTCGAAGCGACGGCGACGCTGTTCAAGAAGACGAAGGGCAAGACGCAGGTTCTCGCGCAGGAGGCGATGGCGATCGCGAACCGCCGGCAACCGCCGTTCGCGGAGGCCGACAAGCTGAAGAAGCTGATGCGAGAGCCGGATCGCGCCGTGCGCGAGTCCGCTGCCGCGGCGTGGCTCGAGTGCGCGGCCGATCGGGCCGACGCGGTTCGAACGCTGCTGTCCGAGCCGTTCCTCGTCGTGCGCTGCCGCGCCCTCGACGCCATCGCCGAGGCGCCGCGAGCCGAAGACCTGAAGCCGCTGACCGATGCGCTTCGCGGCGGCGCGCAGCACGAGGTCGTCGAACGACGTCTGCTTCGTGCGCTCGCCGCGGTGATCCTCGCCGACACGGGCGACCGCGCGACGCTCGCGGAGACGACGCTCGACGGCGCCGGCAACGACTCGATCCCCGCCACCCGCTGCGCGCGCCTCGTTCCCCTGCTCACGCACGGCGAGAAGCCCGCGCTCGAGAAGAAGGCCGCCGTGCTCGCGCTGAAGAAGCCACTCTCGGCCCGCGACGCGACACCGCGCGCCGCCGCGGCGAAGGCGCTGCGCGAAGTCGGAGGCGAAGATGCGTTGGCCGCCGCGCTGGCGCAGATGGGTCGCGAAACGGATCGCCGCGGCGTTCTCCAGCTGGTCGAGACCGTCGTCGCCCTGCGCCCGCTCACGACCCCCGACGCCGTCGCGTGGCTGACGGACATCGCCGGCAAGGACGTCGACGAAGCGGTACAGGAACGCGCGATCGTTCTCCTCGGGCGCTCGGGCATCAAGGGCGCGGCGGCGACGCTGATCGGCCAGCTCGAGCACTCGCGCTGGACCACCGGCTGCTGCGCCGCGGTGTCGCTCGGCAAGACCGACGACGACGCAGCACTCGCGCCGCTGCTGAAGCTGCTGCAGCACAAGGACTGGCAGCGCCGCGGCGCCGCCGTGGTCGGGCTGATGCACTGGAACCGCGCAGACGTCGTGGAGCCGCTGATCGGCATGCTCGCCGACCAGAACACCGTCGTCGCCGGCGCCGCGAACGCCGCGCTGCAGACGATCTCGCTGAAGTTCGACGGCACGCTGGACGCGAAGGCGTGGCGCGCGTGGTGGGCGCAGAACAAGGACAAGCACCAATTCGTCGATCGCGCGCAGTCGATCGACAAGATCAAGAAGTACGGCTACGCGGTCCCCGACACCGAGATCTACCAGGGCCTCGACGTGATCGCGTTCGCGAGCCGCGGCGACCACATCGAGCAACTGCTCGAACGCCTGAAGATCACGCACCGTGCGACGGAGGCCGGCAAGATCCCGCAGTGCGGCATACACCCGGAGGCGATCTTCGTCTCGAACTGCACCGGCGAGATCCAGCCCGAGGACGTCGAGCCGCTCGCGTGGTTCGTGCGCACCGGCGGCTCGCTGTTCGGCTCGTGCTGGGCGCTCTCCGAGACGATCGCGCGCATCCATCCCGGGGTCGTGCAGAAGGCGCAGACGCGCGACCAGGTGCTCGACGACGTGCGCGCGCTGCCGTGCCGCGCCGAGAGCCCGCTGCTGAACGGCGTGTTCGCGGCGGGCGTGGTCCCGATCTACCACCTCGAGGGCGCGCACCTGATCGACGTGCTCGACCACGAACGCTGCGAAGTGCTCATCGACAGTCCCGACGCGGCGGAGCGCTGGGGCAACGGCAACCTCGCCGCGTGGTTCTTCTCCGGCCACGGCGTCGTCTTCGATTCGGCGAACCACTTCGACCTGCAGGGCTTCGACAGTGCGCCCGGCCTCAAGACCGACAAGGAGCGCCAGGCCTACGCGGTCGATCACATGGGCCTGTCGCTGGACAAGTGGCGCACGACACGAACGGAGGGCTACTGGAAGCAGGGCCGAACCGCCGGCAAGAGCGTGCCCGACCTGTCGGCCTTCCGCCTCGTGACGAACTTCGTCCGCAGCAAGCGCATGGCCGAGTACTGAAGGCCTGCCGCGGCGGGAAGGTCCGACGGGCGGTCGCCGTCCGACGCGGCCTCTGGGAACCGCCATGCGAACCAACACGCTCTTCTTCACCGCCTCCTTGTTCTCCCTGCCGATGGCGACGGCCGCGTGCGTCGCGCAGGACTCGAAGACCACCGAACGCGCGCACTTCGTGATCGAAGCCGGCGAGATCAAGTTGACCGACCTGATCGACCGCGCGGCTGCGCACTTGCAGTGGAACATCCTGGTCGACGCCCGCGACATGACCGCGTCGGGCAATCCGCCGACCGCGAAGCTGCAGCAGCCCATCGACGTCGATCGCAACGGCTGCGAGGAGGTTCTGACGAGCCTGCTCTACCGCAGCGGGTTCGTGGTGGTGCCAGTCGACGAAGAGAAGCACATCTACGAAGTGATCGCATCGAACGGTGTTCGGGCCCGCGAGATCACGACACGCGCCGTCCGCCGCACTCCAGCCGAGATCCTCGCGCGACCGACGCTGCTGATCCCGGTCACGACGACCGTCACCCTGCAACACATCAACGCGGTGGTCGCCACGAACTCGCTTCGTCCGTTCTTCGCGAGCATCGGCGGGAACAGCTCCCTCATCATCGGCAACGTCGGCAACAACACGGGCATGGTGATCTCCGGCTTGCAAGACCAGGTCGCGACGGTGCTGCGGATGCTGGAGACGTGCGACGTGCCTCCGCCCAAGATGGAACCCGGGCTCGAGGACCGGCTCGAGGCCATCGAGAAGCGCCTGCGCGCCCTCGAAGGGAAGGGCGAGGCGCAGAAGCAGGAGCGGTGACGCCGTGCGGTGCCTGCCGCTCACGGCGCTGCTGCTGGCCACGCTCGCGCCATCGCAGCAGACGATCGCTCCTCCCAATGGCGCCCACGGGGCGATCGTCGCGAACAAGGACGGTCTGGTCCTGCCCACCGGCGACTTCACGGTCGCCGAGGTCATCGACGCGGTCGCCGCCTTCCTCTGCCGCAACTACCTCTACGATCCCGCGGACGTCGAACGCACGGAGCCATTCCGCCTGCAGCGCCCGCTCGCGCTCGACGCGATCGGCGCCGAAGAGATCCTGCACGCGCTGCTCGCGTCGCGCGAGCTCGCCGCGATCCCGCTCGACGAACGCCGCGGCATCCACCAGGTCATACCGATCGGACCGAATACGAACGGCACCGCGATGGCGCTGATCGCGGCACCGTGGCGGACGCCGGACGAGATCCTCCGCCGCCCCGGCCCGCACGAACTCGTGACCACCGCCGTCGACGTGCGCTTCGCCGACGTGCAGCAGGTCGCCGCGGCGCTGCGCGCGCACTTCGGTTCGATCGGCCCTTGGCGACCCGGCGCGCTGCTCGCGTTCGCGTCGTCGCCCGGCATCCTGCTGCTCCACGGGTACCGCGATCAGATCGCGCAGGTGCTCGTGCTCACGCAGCGCCTCGAACGCACTGTCGCGCCACCGCCGGACGCGCAGTTGTTGCGGCGACTCGAGGCGCTCGAGCGCGAAGTCGCCGACCTCCGCGCACAGATCGCGGCGAAGCGGTGACGCGCTCCCGCGTCACTTCGCCAGCAGGTTGACCAGCAGTCGGGCCGCACCGGCGTTGCCGACGCGCAGTTGCCGGTAGAGCGCGAGCGAGCAATAGACGAAGTCACCGCGCCCGTACTGCGTGTGCAGCAGCGAACCCTGGTGCGGCTTCTCGTCCGCCGCGTCCTTCGTCTCGAGCAGCGGCGTCCACGCCGGGTCCTGCGTCTTCGGGAAGTTGAGCCCACGCTCCTGCACCCAGCCCGCGAAGTCGTCGGCGGTGATCGCGTGCGGCTGCTGCAGCAGACGATGCTGCGGCTGCAGCAGCACGACGGGTGCGTTCTCCTCGGTCGCACGTTCGTCGCCGATCGTCAGCGGGAACGGGGCGAGCAGCGGATGTCCCTTGCGCTCGTTCCACTCGCCGGGCTTGTGGTACATCGCGACGACGCGACCGCCCTGCCGGCAGAACTGCAGGATGCGCTCACGCACCTCGGCGAGTTCGGGCCGATGGTGGTACGCGCGGATGTCGAGCAGCAGCGTCGTGAAGTCCTCGAGCCGCGCCATCGCGAGTGCGTCGCGATCGAGCGCGGTGAACGCGACGCCGAGGTCGGCGAGCGCACGTTCCGTCGTGTCGTCGGGACCGCGCACGAGGGCCACGCGAAGACCGGGCGGAACCGCGACGTCGATCGGGCGCAGCGGGATGCGCGCCGCGACGTCGCCGAGCCCGATCTCGATGCCCGCGTCGGCCGGCAGTTCGTCGACCGCGATCGTCGCACGAACGAGGACGCGTGACTGCGGGTGCTCGGCCGACAACGCGATGCGCGACGGCACCGGCACGGCCTGCACGCCAGGCGGCAGCGACAGGCGCACGGGCGCCGTGATCTCACGATCGCCATGACTGTCGATCGCGACGCTGAACACGCGCTCGACGGTCTTGCCCTTCGGCACCATCACGACCTCGCGGTCCCACTCGAGCGCGAGCGGCGGAACGGGCGTGTACGGCAGCGCCCGTTCGATCGTGAGCGTCTTCCCGTCGAGCGACAGGGTCACGGCGACGCGGGCGAACCGCGGCTCTGGCGAACCGGTCGGTGGCTCGCAAGCGAACGCGACCGCGAACCGCCCGGCCGGCCCGGGCGACGTCGGTGCGTTCGGCGCGGCGGGCAGTGCGGTCGGCGGCAGCGTCATCGCCGGCGACACGGGCAAGCCGTCGAAGACCAGCGCGCGCACGGGCGCAGTCACGGGCTCACCCTTGCGATCGCCGCAGCGGACCTGGATGTCCTTCACTCTCTCGGCGCCGTGCACGACGACGTTGATCTTGCCGTCGCTGCCCGTCGCGACCTCGTCGCGTTCGAGCCACGCCTCGACGCGGACGTTGGCGAGAGACATCAGGATCTGCTGCGCGGCGACGCGGCGGCGGAAATCGATGCCGAACGTTCTCCGCACATCCCCTTCGGGCCCGAGATCGTGCTGCAGGATCTCGCGAGCCGCCCGGATGAGATCGGCACGGGGCAATTCCATGGTGACCGGAGCCATCCCTGTGTCCGGATCGCCGGATCGCACCCACGCCCACGGCATCGGCAGCGCCTCACCGCTGCCGGGGGGCACGATCTTCGAGCAGTCGTCCGCGTTCACGATGCGCCACCAGTCGCGGCCGACCTGCAGCGGGTTGTGCGCCCCCCACGGCCCCTGCGTCACGTGCTGCGTCCACGCCCGATGCGCGAGCCGCGCGTACGTCTCGCCGCGCGCCGGTTCCAGCTCCGCTGGATCGACGATCCAGTTCGCCTCTTCGACCTTGCTGCGCGCGAGCAGCGTGGGCACGTAGCCGCCCCGCGCGGCGCGTTCCTTCAGCACTTCGCTGATCGCCCAGAACGTCGCGCGATGGTGGCCGTGGCCCTGCGTCAGCGTGTGGTTCGTCAGCACGAAGTCGGGATCGACCTCGTCGACGATCCTGCGCATCGCGTCGAGCAGCTTCGCGTCGCCCCACTTCGCGCGCGTCTCCTCGAGCGACTTGCTGAAGCCGAAGTCCTCCATGCCGAGCCAGCGCACTTCGACGCCGCTCATCGCCGCGGCGCGCAGCGTCTC
>JAEUHQ010000051.1 GCA_016794565.1 Planctomycetota bacterium
GTCCAACTGAGCTACGGGCGCCGATGCGGTCGACTCTAGCGGAGCCTCGAGCTGCGGCAAGAACGGCCGCAGCGACCAGAGCAACAGGTCTCCGGCGCGAACGGCCACGGTGCGCGCTCGCGGCCCGCACACTCGTGTCGGGTTCCGCTTCCTCGGCTCGACCACTACCGTTCCCGCATGCGTCTCACGTTCCTGTTCGCGTTCTTCCTGCCGCTGATCCTGTCGACGCCATCCTCCGTGCGTGCACAAGAGACGGAGAAGGAGAAGCCGCCGGCCGCGAAGGAACCCGAGGCGAACGCCGCCGCCAAGGACGACACGAAGAAGCCGCGGGTGCCGTTCCTGCGTCCGCGCGGCAGCTATGCAGACCTCGCGGAGGCAGGCTTCGGCGCGCTCGATCTGCTCGGCGGCGGAGCCGCGCCGCCGAAGCCGTTCTACGAGTTTCTCGAAGTGGTCGAAGGGCTCGCGAAGGTTCCGGAGAGCGACGTGCTGCTCGATCTCTCGGGCGACGCGGTGTTCAACCAGCCGCAGTTGCGCGAAGTCGAGCGCGCCCTGGCGGCGGTGCGCGCCGCCGGCAAGAGGGTCACGTGCTACGTCGAGAACGCCGCTGCACCGACGCTCCGCATCGCGTCGCAATGCGACCGCATCGTGATGGCCGACATGGGCGCGGTGGATCTGCGTTCGCCGGCGATGTCCGTGATGCATCTGAAGGACGCGCTCGACCTGCTCGGCGTCCAGGTCGAAGTGACGCGGGTCGGTGAGTTCAAGGGCGCAGTCGAGCCATACATGCTGCCCGCGATCTCCGACCATCTGCGCGCGCACTACGAAGCGATGCTCGCGTCGATGAACGACGACATCGTCCGCGCGATCGCGACGGGCCGCCGCATGGAGCCGGCGAAGGTGCGTTCGCTGCAGGCGACGCGCCTGTTCACCGCCAAGGAGGCGCTGCAGGCGGGCCTCGTCGACCAGCTCGTGCCGTGGAGCGGCGCGCAGCGAGCGCTCGCGGTGGTGCGCGGCAGCGACGACTTCGAGCTCGCGGACGCCGCGCCGAAGAAGAAGGCGCAGAGCCGCGACCTGATGTCGATCTTCAGCAACCTGATCCGCTCCAAGAAGGACGAGGAGATCGAGGATCCGTCGATCGTCGTCCTGCACCTCGCCGGCCAGATCGTCGACGGCGAGAAGCCGGCGCCGGGCAGCATGGTGAGCGGCGTGGCGGTGAAGGAGATCGACGGCCTCGCCGCGAACGAGCAGGTGAAGGGTGTCGTCGTCCGCATCAACTCCCCGGGCGGGTCCGCGACCGCGAGCGAGGCGATCCGGACGGCCTTGCAACGCCTGGCGGCGAAGAAGCCGGTCGTGTTCTCGATGGGCGAACTCGCGGCATCGGGCGGCTACTGGATCACGACTATCGGACAGCCGATCCTCGCCGAGGTCGGGACCATCACGGGCTCGATCGGTGTGTTCGGCATGCGCTTCCAGCCCGGCGCGCTGATGCGTCGCCTCGGTGTCCACACCGACATCGTGCGTCTCGACGACGGTCCGCTGATGGACGCGATGGACCGGCCGTGGAGCGACACCGCCCGCGCACGCATGCAGGGCTTCGTCGACGAGGTCTACGATCGCTTCCTCGAGAACGTCGCCGCGTCGCGCAAGAAGACGAAGGCCGACGTCGACGCGATCGCGGGAGGGCGCGTGTGGTCCGGGCAGCAAGCCGTGACGAACGGCCTCGTCGACTCGATCGGCGGCCTTGCGGACGCGATCGCGCTCGTCCGCACGAGGGCCGGCGCCGGCGACGACGTGGAGGTGATGCACGTGCCGGAACCGAAGAACCTTGCCGACTCGTTCTTCTCCTCGATGTTCGAATCGCAGATCGCCGCCGGGTTCGATGTCGAAGCGCTGCGGACGATGTTCGCGGGCAGCGCGGCGCTGGTCGAAGTCGCCGGCATGGTCCGCGACGCGTTCGTCGCGGACGGGCTTCCCAAGGTCTACGCGCGGCTGCCGATCGGTCTCCGCGTGCGCTGATCGTTCACAGGTCGCCGCCGCCGAGTCGGCCGCGGAGCGTGGCGAGCACCGTCGCGGCCCAGGCTTCGGGTGTGTGCTGCCAGCCGAGCACGAGATCGGCGGTGTCGCGCGCCGGCTCGACGAAGCGTTCGTGCATCGGTCGCACCGACTCGAAGTACTGGTGGACGACGGATTCGACGGTCCGCCCGCGCTCGACGATGTCGCGGCTCACGCGCCGCAGAGCCCGGACGTCGGCGGGCGTGTCGACGTAGACACGGAGGTCGAAGGCGGAGCGCAGCTCTGGCACGGCGAGCAGGAGGATGCCTTCGCACAGGATGATGGAGCGCGGTTCGATGCGTGTCGTCGCCGGCCGGCGCGTGTGGGTCGAGAAGTCGTACGAAGGGCGCTCCACGGCGCGGCCGTCGCGCAGGTCCTCGATGTGGCGCGCCAACAGGTCGCTCTCGAGGCTTTCGGGATGGTCGAAGTTGACTTCGGCGCGCAGGGCGGGCGGCAGGTGGGCGAGGTCGCGGTAGTAGGAGTCGTGGTCCAGCACCGCGCACCGGTCCCGGCCGAGCAGCCCGACCATCGCCCGCGTCAGCGACGTCTTCCCGCTGCCCGAACCGCCGGCGATGGCGACGGCGAAGGGGCGGTGGCGGTGCGGCATGGCACTGGGGGGCTGGTGGGGACGGGGCGAAGGCTAGCGCGCGGGGCCGGCGATCCCAGGGACGACGAACTTCGTTCCCGAGGGCTTGAGCCGGGCTCTGCGAGCGCCTTACTCTCGGCGCCGTCGGCGCGTCCCGCCGATCGAGCTTCGCACCGTTGACCCACGTTCCCACGAGCTACGACCAGGACAACGTCTTCGCCCGCATCCTGCGGCGCGAGATCCCGGCCCAGGTCGTCCACGAAGACGAACTCTGCCTCGCGTTCCGCGACGTGGCGCCGCAGGCACCGACGCACGTGCTCGTCGTGCCGAAACGCCCTCTGGCGCGCCTCGTCGACGCCGGCCCGGCTGACGAACCGATCCTCGGCCACCTCCTCGTGACCGCCGCTGCCGTCGCGCGGAAGCTGGGCTTCGGGGACGCGTTCCGCATCGTCGTCAACAACGGGCGCGAGGCCGGCCAGACGGTGTTCCATCTCCACGTCCACGTGCTCGCGGGTCGGCCGTTCGGCTGGCCGCCCGGCTGATTCCCGATGACCGACCCGATCCGATCCGACGGTCCGCGCGACGACCCCGAGGTCATGTTCCTGCCGCTCGCCACGAGGCGCGGTGAGGCGTGGAGCGGGCTCGATGCCGGCGTGTTCGGACGTCGCATCCCCGACTTCGTGCACCAGGTTCTGAACCAGGGACAGGTCGGGCCGTCAGCCATGCTCGAACTCCAGTCCACGGCCGACAACGGCCCGGTCACGTGGGTGCAGTTCGACGGTGCGCCCGATCGCGAAGACGCGATGGAGATGCTGCCCGACGAACTCGACGTGCGCGCGGTGGTGACGGGAGAGATCGAGGCCGAGGACACGACGCTCCGCATCGAGTTCCACGTCTACCGCGACGACGACGAAGACGGCGACGACGTCGTCACCGAGAAGGTCGCGGGCGCCGTGCAGATCGCCGACCCTGTGCCGGGTCTCCTGCGCATCGCGCGCCACCTCGCTCGAGTGCTCGAGCTGCCGTTCCACGAACCTCCGCCCGGACTGCTCACGCGCAACGGCGCGGCGTTCCGCCATTTCCTCCAGGGGCTCGACAACGCGATGCTCCTGAGCGGCGATCTCGAGATCGCGCTGCCCGACGACCGCGAAGCGCTGATCCGGCCGTTCGCCGATGCGCTGGCGCTCGATCCGACGTTCGGTCTCGCTCTGCGCGTCGCGAACGCGACCACGTCGATCGCCCTCGACGGCGCTCACCTCGACCAGGACGTCGTCCGTCGGTTCCTCGACCGCTGCTACTCGGCTCATCCCGGCGACGGGGACGCGTGCGTCGCGGTCGCCGAGCAGCTGACCGAGATGGGCGACGACCAGCGCGCGTTCGCGTGGCTCGAGCATGCGACGCATCTCGATCCGCCGCCCCCGAAGGGCCTCGAGAGCCTCGGGATCATGATGGCGCGGCGCGGCGATCATGGCGCGGCGCGCGGGTTGTGGGAGCGCGGGCTCGCCGTCGACGGGCACTCCGACTTCTTCTCGCACCTCGCGCAGCTCGCCTTCGCCGAGCGGCGGGACCCGGACGCGTGGGACCTGGAAGTGCGGGGGCTGCGCCGCCTGCGCGAACGGACCGTGCGCGCCAGTGAATGGGTCGACGACGATCGCGGTGCGGGCGTGCTGCTCGAGTGCTTGCACGCGCAGCTGACCATGCGCGACGCTCCCGCCGCGGTCGCGGCGGCGCTCGACGACCTGCGCGGCCTGCTGCGCGGCGACGACCGGGTGCATCTCGGGGTCTGCCTCGCTGCGTGCGGCAAGCGCCGCGAAGCGCGGGCCGAACTCAAGCTCGGGCTTCGTGCGGTGATCGACGGCGATGTTCGTGACCGCGCGATCCGGGCATTGCTGCAGCTCGATGTCGCGGACTTCGAGGCCCGCTTCGCCCGCGCCGCGGACCGCGCGCAGCGCGCTCGCAATCCGCGGCCCGCACTCGCGGAGTTCCAGCTCTGGCTCCACCTGCAGCCGGAGTTCTGGCCGGCGCTGTTCTTCTCCGCAGTCGCGAAGCGCCGGGTCGGCGAGGCCGACGAAGCACTCGATCTCCTCGCGATGGCGGTCGAGATCGCGCCCGGTCAGCCGGATCTGCTGGTCGAGATGGCGGAGCTCTTCGATCGCCGGCGCAATCCGAAGCGTTCGCTCGAATTGGTCGACGAGGCGATCGCGACTCGCCCGCGCGATCCCCGTCTGCATGCGGCAAAGGCGCGCTACCTGCGTCATCTCGGCCGCACGGAAGAGGCGCGGGACTGCGTCGCGGCGGCGCTCGGGACGGGGATCGACAACCCGGAACTGCGCCGGCTCGCCCGACGCCTTCGTCGTTGACGATCAGCGGCCGAGAACCGAATCGAGCGCGCGTGCAGACTCCTTCGTGGACCTCGAACGGCCCGGCGCCTCGCCTTCGTCCCGCTGTCGTGCTGCCTCGAGCAGGAGGTGCACCGTGTTGAGCGTCGTTCGCTGCTCGATGCTGCTGACGCTGCCTTCGACGAACGTGAAGCGCGCCGACTTCAGGGCGAATGCCTGATCGAAGATCCGGCTGACCTGCACGTCGAGCGCCGCGCGCAGGTCGCTCTCGCTGACGGTCGCGCTCTGGACGAGGTGTGCGCCGAGCATCTCCTTCGTCGCGGCGGTCGTCTCCAGGCAGTCGTGCAGCTGTTCTTCGGTGAGCTTGTTCTGGGCGACCAGGATGGTGCCGAGGCGCAGGGTCGGATCGCCCTGGTTCGTCACCGCATGGACGATGCGCCCCAGTTCGAACTCGAACACGAACATCGTCTCGCCCGCATGGAGCGCGAGCGTGCCGGTCTTGCGCAGCGTGCTGAGCATGCCGACGAGGTCGGCGACGGACAGCACGTCCGTCGTTCCGCGCATGCCGGCGGGTTCCGCCGGCTCGGCCCTCCGCTCCGGCTTCTCCGGCTTGGGGTCGCCGCTGCGCTGCACGCCGAGCGTGGATTCGAAGTTGCTCGTGTGATCGACGAGCTGACGAAGCTGCCAGCGCAATTCAGCCGTGGAGGCGATGAGTTCGGTCATCGCCGCCGGGCCACCGTGCAGGCACGTGCCCTTCACCGCGTTGATCAGCGACTCGAGCGCGAGTACGCGTGTCTCCAGCGTGCGGAGGCTCGCGTAGGAACGCAGCTGGGTCTCGGGTGAGAGGGCGAGCATCTTGCGACTCACTTCGGCGGTGCCGCCAGCTGGCTCAAGTCGACGCGCGGCACCGGCTGGCTCTGTAGCAGGTGGTCCAGCTTCTCCTCTGCGAGCCACGCGTAGACGCTCTCGATCGGCGTGCAGAGACCCATGTGCGGCACGACGACCGGCGTGCCCTTGCCGTGCGTGTAGATCTTGCTGAAGACGCCGATCAGCTGGCGCGTGTCGGCCCGGTAGATGCCGCCGCCGCTGTTCCCGAAGTAGGTCGGCGCGTTGATCATCCAGTAGTTGGAGCCGTTGAGCTCGTTGTTGAGCGAGCTCACTTCGCCGTGGCTCGGCACCGGATCGTTGCCCAGCGGGCATCCGACCGCGCAGACCGGATCCCACACCTTCACCTGGCCGCACTCCGCCCGCGGCAGCACGTTCGCGACGAACTCGAACTTGCGATCGGTCGCGAGCCGCACGAGCGCGGCGTCGATCTTGGTCTGGCTCGCGATCATCCTGCCCTTCACGTTCACTCGCTCGCCGGCGAGATAGATCGTCACGTCGATGCCTTCCTGTGCGGCCTTCGGCGTATCGGCGAGGATGTTGCGGACGACGTGGTGGGAAGTGAGGACGTAGGTCTCGGTGGCCTTCGTCTTCGGGTTCTCACCGGAGAACACGATCGTGCCCGAACCGACGGTGTCCTCGCCGTTCAGCTGAACGGTGGGCATCAGCATCGTGCGCGTCATCGTGGACGGGTCGCGGTAGATCTGGCCCGCGAGCTTCTGGAGGTCTGTGCGCGTCGCCGAGAGGTTCGTCGCGGCGTCCTGTTCCTTGGCGCGGACCTCGCGGATGTAGGCGTCGACGAGTGCCTTCGTGCGCTCGACGTCGTTGGAGACCTGGCTGCGGAAGTTCGCGGCGTCGCGCTTTGCCTGCTGCAGCTCCTCTTCGATCTGCTGCGCGTGGCTCGAGCCCGCGGATGCGTTCTGGAGCTGCACTTCGAGAGCGGACATTCGCGTCTCCGTCGCGTTCAGGATCTCCTTGCGCATGCGCTCGAGTTCCTGCGGGTCCGACGCGGCGGCGACCACGCGGTCCACCTTGCGCTCGAGATCGGAGACGTCCTTCTGCTGCACTTCGAGGCGCGCGATCTGATGGTGCAACGACACCATCAGGACCAAGGCCGCGAGGCCGCAGACCACTTCCACCAAGGTGCGCTTCATCCCGGTTCTCTTCTTCCCAGTTGCGTCCGACTCCGCCCGTGCCGCAGGCCGCTTCGGCGTCGCCGCGGAAAGCGCTGAAGGAAAAAACAACTCCGGTTCGCGCAGAGACTTGTGGCCGCCTTGCCACCGCGGCTTCGGGCTTCGCCGGAGATGTCGGGCGCGCCCCGGCTGCGGTGAGATGCAGCACCGCGGGGCCCGTAGCGTCGAGTTCTGCCGCAGTGCGGGCGGCGAGCGCGCCGACGGACGTTGGCAGCGACCTCCGCGCCGACGAGGAGTACACTCCGCGCCCCCGTCCGCCCGACCTTCACGATTCCGACATGACGTTTTCCACGATTCCCGAACTGCTCGAAGAGCTGAAGGCCGGCCGGCCCATCGTCCTCGTCGACGATCCGGACCGCGAGAACGAGGGGGACCTGTGCTTCGCCGCCCAGTTCGCCACTCCCGAACGGATCGCGCAGATGTCGCGCCATGCGTGCGGCCTGATCTGCCTCGCCCTGGAGGGCCCGATCTGCGATCGCCTTCAGCTGCCCCTGATGGTGAGCGAGAACCGTTCGCGCTTCGGCACGGCGTTCACGGTGAGCGTCGAGGCGGCGGAGGGGGTCACCACCGGCATCTCGGCCAAGGACCGTGCCCGCACGATCCTGGCGGCAGTGAACCCTGACGCGAAGCCGACGGACCTGTCGAGGCCCGGCCACATCTTCCCTCTGCGGGCCCGCGACGGCGGCGTTCTGGTCCGGACGGGTCAGACCGAGGGCATCGTCGATCTGTGCCGCCTCGCCGGCCTCACGCCGGCCGGCGTCATCTGCGAGATCATGAAGCCCGACGGCGAGATGGCGCGAGTGCCCGATCTCGAGCAGTTCTGCCGTGCCCACGACGTCAAGATGGGGTGCATTGCCGACCTCGTCGAATACCGCCGGCGGCGCGAACGCATGATCGAGCGGGTGGCCGTGGCGAGGATGCCGACGCGCTTCGGCGAGTTCGATTGCCACACGTACACGAGCCTCGTCGACGGGCGGGCCCACATGGCGCTGACGGTCGGCATCGACCGGGTTCCGGAGGGCCAGCAGCACGCACCCATCGCGGAGCCGGTCCTGGTTCGCGTGCATTCGCAGTGCCTGACGGGCGATGCGTTCGGGTCGTTGCGGTGCGACTGCGGCCCACAACTGCACGCCGCGATGGAGCAGATCCAGGCCGCCGGTCGCGGCGTCGTGCTCTACATCAGCCAGGAAGGTCGCGGCATCGGCCTGGCGAACAAGCTGCGCGCCTACGCCCTCCAGGACGCGGGCATGGACACCGTCGAGGCGAACGTGCACCTCGGGTTCCGACCGGACGAACGCGAGTTCGGCACGGGCGCGCAGATCCTGCACGACCTCGGGCTGCGCCGGCTGAACGTGCTCACGAACAACCCGAAGAAGCTCGCCGGCCTGCAGGGCTACGACCTCGAAGTGGTCGCCCAGGTCCCCCTGGTCGTGGGGCACAACCCACACAATCAGAAGTACTTGGAAACGAAACGTGACAAGATGGGGCACCTGATCGCGAGGCCCGAGTGACCGGCGGCCGCCGCCCCGGGAACCACGAGCCGAGGCCGGGTCGGTCCGTTGTCATCGGTGGCTTTCTGCTTCGGCGACGAGCCGCGCAGTGCGCACGGGAAGAAACCGGACCCGCGGACCTTCCCATGGCCCCGTGTTCGCCTTGAAACGCCCCCTCGAAGTCCCCGACCGCGAGTTGATCGCCGCGGCTCTCGACGGCAGCGAGCCCGCCTTCGCGGCGCTGATCGATCGCTACAAGGATCGTGTCTCGCGGCTGCTCGGTCGCTACTGCCGCGATCCGGTCGAGTGCGAGGACCTGTCGCAGGAGGTCTTCCTCAAGGTCTTCCGCAAGCTGCACACCTTCCAGCAGGAGTCCGCGTTCTTCACGTGGCTCTATCGCATCGCCGTGAACGCCGCGACCGACCACATGTCGCGCTCCAGCTACCGACGACTTCGTCTGGTCGAGGACGAGACGGTTCTGGATCCAGGTTCGCGCGACGAGGCGAGCCCGGTCGCGCCGCTGATGGCCGCGGAACTCGCTGCCGTGACGCGCGAGATCGTCGCGAAGCTGCCGGAGAAGTACCGCACGATCCTGATCCTGCGAGAATACGAGGATCTCTCCTACACCGAGATCGCCGACGTGCTGCAGATCCAGATGGGCACGGTGGAGTCGCGGCTCTTCCGGGCGCGCCAGCGGTTCAAGGAGCAGCTCGAGCGTCTCCATCCCGAACTCGTGCCGGGCCGTGATCTCGAACCCGCGAGTGGCCGCGGCCGCTCGCCAGGCGGAGGTGTGCAATGAAGATCTCTCACGACGACGAAGGCAATCTGCACCGCCTGCTCGACGGCGAGCTGCTGCCCGAGGCCGCCGTGGCGCTGCGCGCGCGGATCGCGGCCGAACCGGCACTCGCGGCGCGCTTCCGCGCGTTGGAAGGACTGCGGTCGTGCTTCGCGGGTGACCGTTTCGCGGGAGAACGCGGTTCCGGCGCGCCGCTCTCGGCGGGGTTCACGGCGGGTGTGCTGGCGGCTGCGCGGCGGCTGCCGAGCCGCCACGAAATGGACGAGCAGGAAGTCGGCGACGGGGTCATCGTCGTCTGCCGGCGCCTGCTCCTGGCCGCAGCGGTGGTCGTCGCGTTCGGCCTCGTGTGGCGATCCGGCGTGATCGGTCGCGTGTTCGAGGTCTCGCACGGTGCGCTCGAGGCGGAATCGAGCGAGATGGAGCAGGAGATCCAGCGCCTCGACGCACTGATCCAGTCGGGAGCGATCGGCGAGAGATCCCCGAAGTGAAGCGCGTGCGGCTCTGGATTCTCGGCGCGGTGATGGGAAGCTTCGCCGCCGGTATGAGCGTCGGTCTCCTGGTTTCGCAAGCGATGGCAGCCCCGGTCGAGATCCGGCCGGTGGACGGCGACTATCTGCGCGACATGGTCTCGACCTACGGTCTCACGGCGAAGCAGGAACGGCAGCTGCGGTTCGTTCTGCAGAAGGGGCGCGAGGAAGAGATCGCGATCCTGACCAGCACCGAAGCGACGCAGCTGCCCGAGTCGGTGCAGAGCAGGTTGCTCGGCGCACGACGACGGATGGAGCAGCGCACGCAGGCGCTGCTCGACGACCGCCAGCGGGCGCTCTACGAGGCGGCCAGCAGGCCCACGGAATCGAGGTGAGGGCATGGTGAGGAGCATTGGCATCGACCCCGGCGACCACACGGTGAAGGTCGTCGAACTCGACGGCAGCTACCGCAAGACGCGCCTCCTGCGTGTGCACGCGGTCCCGTTGCCGTTCGTCCAGGACGTCGCGGCGCGGGCGGCTGCCGTCGGCGCGGCCGCCGAGGAAGCGATCGGTCAGGGCATGCGCGGTGACGTCACCGTCGGCCATCCGTGTCGCGAGGCCGTGCTGCGCAGCATCGAGCTGCCCTTCAAGGGGCACGACGCGATCCGCAAGGTCATCAAGGCCGAGATCGAAGGCGAGATCCACAGCCACGTGGTCGACGACATGATCGTCGACTTCCACGAAGTCGGGCCCGGCACCGCCGGCGGAACGCGTGTGCTCGTCGCATCCGTGCCGAAGGAGGGACTGCGCATCCAGCTCGACGCGCTCACCGACAGCGGCATCGAAGCCGAAACCGTCGACCTCGACACGATGGCGCTCTGGCGCGCGGCGCACTGGGCAGGCGCCTTCGAAGCGGAAGAGGACGACGCCGCGGCGGCGGAGACGGCGGGCGGTGACCCGGTCACCGCGGTCGTCGACCTCGGCGCTCGCAGCGTGAAGGTGCTGCTCGTCGAGGGTGAGCAGCTCGTGGACATGCGTGCGCTCCGCATCGGCGACGACGCGGTCACCGACGAGATCGCGCGCCGCACCGGCATGGCCCCGGATCGCGCGCGTGAGGCGGTTCGCGAGTGTCTCTCGTCGGGGCGCGACCAGGTCGTCGAGGTCGAAGACGCGCTGCCCGCTCCCGCGGGAGGCGCCGCGACGGGCGAAGGCGCCGTTCCGACCCCGGCCGTTCTCCGCAAGGTCACCGTCGCGTGCGCGGACGTCGAGGCGGCCCAGACCGGCTTCCTCCAGAGAGTCGCCCGCGAACTCACTCGCTACCTCACCGCGTGCGGCAAGAGCAGTCGCATCCGCGCCCTCTGGATCACCGGCGGTGCGGCGAACGCCCCCGGAATGAAGGAGATGCTCGGCGAGGTCTTCGGCGTCGAATCGAAGCCGCTCGACCTCCTGTCCAAGCTGAATCACGACCTGGACGACGACGTCGTCGCCGATCTCGGGCCGCGTCTCGCGGTCGCCATCGGCCTCGCGCTGGCGAAGTTCGGCGGCCCCGAAGGCATGCAGCTTCGCCAGGAAGACCTGGTCGTGACCCGCGGCTTCGAGCGCATCAAGTTCCCGCTGGCGATCTGCTGCCTCGTGGGTTGGCTCGCCCTGTTCGTCCACGGCAACAAGCGGGCTGCGGAACTGCGCAACCTCGAGCTGCGCATCGGCAGTACCTACGTCGATCGATCGAAGCCGAACGCGCCGATCGTGTTCCACGGCATGGTGAACCGCGTGCTCGGCACGAAGTGGTTCGAGGACAAACAGCACTTCAGCTGGGCCCGCGATCGCAACAAGGACTACGTCTACAAGGATCTGGTCGCCGAACTCGACTCCGTCGACGTGCACCGGCGCCTGCAGCTCATCCACGACAAGTTGAAGCTCGTCGCGGACCAGAAGCAGAAGGAGTCGGGCATCTACGAGGACGTGTCGCTCGAATCGGGTCTCGCGGTCCTCGTGCGCTACTCGGAGATGCTGAAGTCGGTGCACGACGCGCTCGGGCGCTACCTCGTGCCGAAGCTCGATCTCAACATGAAGCCGGGTTCGCGTCGCCTCGAGTTCACGATCGCGTTCCGCGGGGACGACTTCCGACCGCGCATGGCCACGCTGCAGCAGGCGATCGAAGCGGAATATGCCAGGCCGGACTCGCCGTTCGAGAAGCCGCCGGCGAACCGCGACGGCATGCCGGAGACCAAGTTCTCCGACAGCGAGCAGAGCGGCGTTCCGGGGGCGTACTTCAGGGTGACGATGCCGATCAAGGACGTGTTCGCGCCGTTCGGCGTCAGTGCCGACGGAGGTGCCAAGTGAAGTTCCTCCGAGACATGGACCTGTACAAGGCCATCGTCCTGCTCTCGTTCGTCGTGCTCCCGCTCGGTGCGTGGTGGAGCCAGCACCTCGACGAGCAGATCGCCGCGTGCAACAAGGCGATCCA
>JAEUHQ010000171.1 GCA_016794565.1 Planctomycetota bacterium
GCACCTCGTCGGCGCGTGGCAAGCGCTGCTGAACGGCGCCCCTGTGCCGACACTCGACTTCCTCTCGTCGGCCAGCATCGAGGTGCCGGTCGGCGCGCTGCCGACGCTGGTGCGCCTCCTGCCCGCCGCCGAACACGGCCAGAACGACCGGGACCGGTGGACATGGATCTGGAAATTGGCGCGGCACCTGCGCCACGTTCGTCCGGCCGACGTCGAAGCGAGCACCGACCTCCGAGGCGCGCTGCGGGAGGTCATCGCCGGGCCCGACGACACGGCGGCACTCGCGGTGATCGACGGCCTCCAGGACGACGTGCTGCAGAGCGTCGCCGACCTCGTGCGAACGCGCATCAAGTCCCTCGCCGAGCCGGGCGGGGTTCTCGTCCGCCTGCTCCGGTGCGGCATCGTCTTGTCGATCGAGGAGTGGCGCACCGTCCTGGGCGGCGACTCCTGGGAGGCAGCGCTCGCCAATCCGCCCGCGAAGCCGGAGCCGGCCCTCGAGGCCGAGGTGACCGCGATGCTGACGTCGAACGACACCGAACGGCGCGTAGTGGCCTGCGGCACGCTCGCGTGCTGGATGAACGAATCCAGCGTCGCCCCGCTGCTGAACGCACTGCGCGATCCCGCGAAGGAGGTGCGCACCGCCGCAGCCGACGCCCTGCAGCGCATCCGCTTCCACCGCGAACAGAACGCGTTCTGGTCCGGCGCAGCGAGCCGCGTCGACACGAGCACGGCCGGCGCCGCCGCGAAGCTGATCGCGCAGGCATTGCCCGCCGAGCCGCGCGCACAACGACTGCTCGCGATCCGTTCGCTCGGGACACTCGGCGCCGCCGAAGCACTGCCGTACCTGATCGAGTGGGCCGGCGACACCGACGCCGACGTCACCGCGGCCTCGCGCGCAGCGATCGAGGCGATCCAGAAGAAGGCGGAGACCGTGAAGTAGTCGCTGCGGCCCGCGGGCTCGCGCGGACCGCGGCACACGGCTACCGTGCGCGCCCGTGGCTCCGTTCCTCCTCGTCGCCTTCGTGGCCGTCGCCGTCGGCGTGCTGGGCTGGCTCGGCTGGAAGGCCGATCGAGAACGACAAGCCGCGCTCGAGAGTCTCGCGAAGGAGATGGGGCTGTCGTTCGATCCCGATGCGGACTCGATGCACGACGACGAGTACTCGCAGTTCGAGATCTTCCGTCGCGGCCACTCGCGCATCGCACGCAACACGATGGAAGGGACCGCCGACCTGTTCGGCCGCCGCTGCCACCTGCGCTGCGGCGACTTCCGCTACAAGGTCACGCGCAGCAACGGCAAGTCGACGACGACCACGACGTACAACTTCAGCTACCTGATCGTGCACCCGCCGTGGGACACGCCGCCGCTCCTGATCCGGCCCGAGGGTGTGTTCGACAAGATCGCCGGTGCCTTCGGCTTCGACGACATCGACTTCGAGTCCGAAGAGTTCAGCCGGCGCTTCTACGTGAAGTCGACCGACAAGCGCTTCGCGTACGACGTGCTGCACCCGCGCATGATGGAGTTCCTGCTCGCCGCGCAGCCGCCCATGCTCGACATCGAGAACGGCGCCCTCTGCATCAGCGACGGCGCGCGGCGCTGGGACCCGCACGTGTTCCGCGACCGCCTCGCGTTCGTCGCGAAGTTCTGCGAATTGTGGCCGCGCCACCTCGTGAAGGATCTGGAACGCTGATGGAAGCACTGCTCGTCGTCGCCGGTGTCGCTCTCGTCGCCGTGATCTGGTGGATCGCCACCTACAACCGCTTCGTGCGCCTCCGCCACGCGACGAAGGAGAGTTGGGCCGACATCGACGTCGAGCTGAAGCGGCGCTACGACCTGATCCCGAATCTCGTCGAGACGGTGAAGGGCTACGCGAAGCACGAGCGCGAGGTGCTGGAACGCGTCGTGCAGCTGCGCAACACGGCGATGAACAACCACGGCTCGGCCGCCAGCCAGGCCAAGGACGAGAACGCGCTGCTCGGCGGCATGCGGTCCCTGTTCGCCGTCGCCGAGAGCTACCCGCAGCTCAAGAGCGACGCGAACTTCCGCGCGCTGCAGGAGGAGCTCGCGGTCACCGAGGACCGCATCGCCGCGGCCCGGCGGTTCTTCAACGGCAACGTGCGCGACCTGCGCAACCTGCGCGAGTCGTTCCCGTCGAGTCTCGTCGCGAGCATGGCCCGAGTCGAGGAGCCGACGTTCTTCGAGATCGAGGACCAGAACGAGCGCGTCGTGCCGCGTGTCGATCTCGGCCGCGCCTGACTCTCGCGGCGGCCGGACCGCCTGCCGGAAGAAACGTGGCGGAGAGGGGGGGATTCGAACCCCCGTGCGACTTGCGCCGCAACTGGTTTTCGAAACCAGCCCATTCAGCCACTCTGGCACCTCTCCGCGAGGCTCGCCGCGCGGGGGCGCGGCGGGCGAATGAGGCGGGGGATCGTGCCGACGACGCGCGGCCTTTTCAACGGCGAAGTGCGCCGGCCGTCGCGTCAGCGCCGGTCGCGGAAGAACGCACGCAGCAACGCCGCGCTTGCCTCGGCGCCGACGCCTTCGACGACTTCGCACCGGTGGTTCAGCCGCGGGTCCTCGAGCAGCGTCGCGAGCGAGCGCACGGCGCCGAACTTCGGGTCGCGCGCACCGAACACGACGCGCCGCACGCGCGCGTGCAGGATGGCGCCGGCGCACAGGAAACACGGTTCGAGCGAGCAGTACAGCACCGCGTCGGGGATGCGCTTCTCGCCGGCCGCGGCGAACGCGTGCTGCAGTGCGTCCATCTCGGCGTGCGCCAGCGGCGAACGGACCTGCTCGACCCGGTTGCGTCCCTCCCCCACGAGGACTCCGTTGCGCACGACGACCGCGCCGACGGGCACTTCCCCGGCCGCCGCCGCTTCCGCGGCGAGTTCGAGACATCGCGCAATCCAGCGCTCGTCTTCGCTTGTCGGTGGCAGAAGGCTCATCTATCGTCGACCCGAACGAAACCGAATCGGGACCCTTGAGCAAGCGCGACTTCCTGTCTACGGCCGATCTCGGCCGCTCCGAACTGGACGACCTCCTGGATCTCGCTGCACGGGCGAAGGGCAAACGCCCGGGCCAGGTGCTCGGCGGCAAGACGCTCGGGCTCCTGTTCTTCCAGCCGAGCCTGCGCACGCGCGTTTCCTTCGAAGTCGCGATGGTGCAGCTCGGTGGCCACTGCATCAACTTGTCCAGCGACGACCTCTACGAACTCGAGCCGCGCGATCAAGCCGTGATGGACGGCCCGGCCGAAGAGCACGTGAAAGACGCCGCTCGCACGCTGTCCCGCTACGTGGACGCACTCGGCATTCGCTCCGCACAGCGGGCCGGCTCGTGGGATCGCGAACGCCAGGAGCTGCTGCTGCGCAGCTACGCGAAGTACGCGTCGGTGCCGGTCATCAACCTCGAAACGAGCTTCGAGCACCCGTGCCAGGCCCTCGCCGACGTGATGACGATGCGCGAGAACCTCGTGACGCTGAAGGGGCGCAGGTTGACGCTGCTCTGGTGCAACCACCCGGAGCCGAAGAGCCTCGGCCCGACGCACTCGATCCTCCAGATGGCGGCGCTGATGGGCATGAACGTGACCCTCGCCCACCCGCTCGGCTTCGAGGTCGACCAGGACGTGCTCGATCGCAGCAAGAAGCTCGCGCAGGATGCCGGCGGCTCGGTACAGGTGCAGAACGACATGGACACCGCCGCGCGCGGCGCAGAAGTGCTCTACGCACGCTCGTGGGGCTGCACCAAGTACTGGGAGGACGCCGAGCGCGAGGCGATGGTGAAACGGTCGCTGCAGGGCTGGCGCGTCGACGAGAAGCTGATGGCGACGACCGACAACGCGCTGCTGATGCACCCGCTGCCCGTGCGGCGCAACGTCGTCGCGACGGATGCCGTACTCGACGGCCCGCGGTCGGTCATCTACGACCAGGCAGCGAACCGAACGCACGTGCAGAAGGCGCTGCTCATGCAGTTGCTGAAGTAGAGCCCCGCACGAAGCCCTCGGCGACCGCGACCCGCGCGAGACCTTCGTGCAGCCCGACGCGAGGCGCGAACCCGAGCAGCGCTCGCGCTGCGGCGCCGTCCGCGACCCAGCCGTCCGCACGAAGCTCGCGCACCTTGTCGCGATTGAAGAAGCTCGCCGTTCCCGTCATGCGCGCGAATCCGTCGCTGACCACGGCGGCCGCGGCGGCGATCGCGAGGGGAATGCGCACGAGCCGCGCCCGACGGCCGCACGCCGCGGCAATCGCGCGAACGAACGCATGCGTGTCCGTTCGCTCCGGGCCATCGAGCGGCAGCACCGCGCCGTGAGGGCGACGCACCACGGCGGCCAGCAGGGCGTCGACGACGTCGTCGACGTGGATGACCGAAAGCGGTTGCGTGTTCGGCGGCACGGTCGCGAGCGGCGCGTTCGCCTGTCGGAAGAGGAGGCGCGTCGCCGCGTCGCCGGGTCCGTAGACGACCGGCGGCCGCACGATGGTCCAGTGCGCCGTGGCCGCGACGATTCGCTCCGCGTCGCGCTTGCTGGCGCCGTAGGCCGACACCGGCCGGCACGCGGAAGGGGGCGCCGCCGACCCGGTCCCGTCGATGCTGGGACCGGCCGCAGCCAGCGACGACACGAACACCACGTGCGCGCCCGGCGACGCGGCCCCGACCGCGCGCAGGAGCCGTTCCGTGCCGCCCACGTTGACCTCTCGATAGCCCGAGCACCCCCACGCCTTCAGCGACCCCGCACAATGCAGTACGGCGCCGACGCCGGTGGCCGCTGCCGCGAGTTCCCGTTCGGCCGCTGCGTCCCCGAGGTCACCGCGGACGAGGCTCGCGGCAGGCAGTCCCGCGGCCGCAGCGCGTGCGAGATCACGGACGACGATCCGCATCCGGGCCGGCGGAACACCGCGGCGCAGCAGCGCGCGCACCACCGCCCCACCGAGGAAGCCCGTCGCGCCGGTGATCAGGAGGCCGTCGGAGAGTTCGGGCGATTCTGGCACGGACGGGCCGAACAAAGGTTTTGGCAGCGCTCCGCCCGGAATCTACCATCCGCCCACCCTTGGACATCTTCGAGAAGTGTGAAGGATTCGAGCGGGCCCGCGAGCTGCAGGCGATGGGGATCTACCCGTACTT
>JAEUHQ010000155.1 GCA_016794565.1 Planctomycetota bacterium
CTAGAGGAGTCGCGGCAGTTCGAGCACCAGTTTGCGCAGCGCCTTGCCGCGATGCGAGAGGCGGTCCTTCGTCGCGGCGTCGAGCTGCGCGAACGTCTTCGTCGGGTCGCCGGCGAATTCGCGCGGCACGAAGATCGGGTCGTAGCCGAAGCCTCCGTCACCGGAGGGGGCCTCGAGCAGCGTGCCGTGGCAGTGCTCCTCGATGCTCGCGACGACGCGCCCCTCGGCGTTGCAGACACAGAGGCTGCACGTGAAGTGCGCAGTTCGCTTCGCCGTCGCGACGTTGCGCAGTTCTTCGAGCAGGCGCAAGAGCCGGCCGCGGTCGTCGAGGCCGGGACCGCCGTAGCGCGCGGACAGGACTCCGGGGCGGCCGCCGAGTGCTTCCACGCAGAGGCCGCTGTCGTCGCCGAGCGCGAGTCCCTTCGCGAGCTTCGCGAGCAGGGCTGCCTTCTTGCGCGCGTTGCCGCGGAAGTCGGGCTGGTCCTCGATAGGCTCGAACGGCTGGCCGAGCTGGTCGGGGGTCCGGAGGTCGATGCCGAGCGGCGTGAGCATCCGCGACAGTTCGGCGAGCTTCTTCCCGTTGTTGGTGGCGATCCAGAGGCCGCGGATGGTGGCCATCAGAGGCCCAGCACCTTGGACTGCAGCTCGCGAATGCGCGTACACGCTTCCTGCGCCATCGCGAGCATCGCGTGGAACTGGTCGAGCGCGAACGGCTTCTTCTCGGCGGCGCCCTGCACTTCGATCAGGCGACCGTCGCTCGCGCACACGATGTTCAGGTCGACGTCGGCCGCGCTGTCCTCGTGGTAGTCGAGGTCGAGCATCGGCGTGCCGCCGACGAGTCCGACCGAGCACGCGGAGACGAGGCCGCGCAGCGGCCACTTCGGCAGCTGCTTCTGCTCCTCCATCCAGAGGAGCGCGTCGTAGAGCGCGACGATGGCGCCGTTGATCGCGGTCGTGCGAGTGCCGCCGTCCGCGGCGATCACGTCGCAGTCGACCCACAGCGTGACTTCGGGCAGTGCGCCGAGGTCGACTGCGCAACGCAGCGCGCGTCCGATGAGGCGCTGGATCTCGAAGCTGCGACCGTCGAGCGGCCGGCCGGTGCGCCCTTCACGCGGTTTGCGCGGCTGGCCCGCGCCGGGGAGCATCGAGTACTCCGCGGTCAGCCAGCCGCCCGCGTCGCGCTTGTACATCCACTGCGGCACCTGGTCCTGCACGGCGACAGTGCACAGCACCTTGGTCTTGCCGCACTCCGCGAGCACGGAGCCCGGCAGGTCGGTGTAGGAGCGGGTGAATTGGATCGGCCGATACTGATCCGACGGCCGGTTGTTCTTGCGAGCCAGGGAACGGTCCTCCAGAGGGGCCGAGCACCCTATCAGCCGGCGAGAACGGTGGCGAGCGCGCGGCGCAGTTCGTGGACGCCGAACGGCTTTCGGATGCAGTGGACCCGGGGCAGCGAGGTTCCTGCCTGGCCGGTGTCCTGCGCGAGCACGCAGACCTTCAGCTCGGGCGCGACCCTGCGGATCGTCTGCAGCAGTGCGTGGTCGCCGTCGAGCCGGTGGTGGTGGTCGACGACGAGCAGCTCGAACCGTTCCGGCGTGGCTTCGAGGAACGAACGCGCCGAGGCGCCGTCGGCGCAGGCGAACACCGCGCGCCCCGTCGCCTTCAGTTCGTTGGCGAGCATCGCCCGGATCGACGGGTCCGCCTCCAGGAGCAGCGCGCCGCCGTAGCGGTGGGTGAGCACGCCCTGGCCCAGTTCCTGGGCCGGCTGCGACCGCGGCGCGGCCAGCCAATGCACGACGGCCCGGGCGCCGTGGCCCGGCATCCTCGTCACCGTCACTTCGCCGCCGAGGCTCGTGATGAGGTGATTCGCGGCCTCGAGGTCGAGCATGAAGCTCGGGTCGGCGAACAGGTCCGTCGTGCGCGGCTTCGTCTCGGTGACCCACTCGAGCGCGAGTTCGAGCTGCACGCGCGGCGTCGTGTTCGCGAAGCACGGTTCGGCCTGCACCGTGAGGAGCGTCGCGCCGCGTTCCGCACGCAACAAGGCGGCGCAGAGGAACAGGAGCGCGTCGCGAACGACGTCCGGCGAGCCGTTGATGTCCGGCAGCCCCGTCGGCGGATCCCATCGCAACTCGAGGCCGAGCTGCATGTGCTGCAGTTCGTCGCGGATGCTGGCGACCAGATCCGACACCGCCGTCGCGCCCCCGTTCGCCGTGCGTGCGCGGCCGAACGCGACGAGCTTCGTGTGCAGCGTGCGCAGCCGCTGCACGTCGCGAACGAGCGCTTCCGCGGCGGGCGGCAGGCGCACGAGGTCCGTCGCCGCCTGGATCACCTCGTGGGTGCGGCCTTCGACGCCGGACACCAGCGTGGCGAGTTCTTCCGCGAGGGTGAGCGCGACGCGACGCGCCTCCGCGGCGCCGGGCCCGGGCGCCAGCACCTGCGAGGCCGGCGGGACCGCCGGCGCCGGCGTCTTGTCACGAACGATCGATCCGCGGCGCCGACCGAGGCAGTACGCGGCGATGCCGGCGACGACGACGCCAGCAACGAACCAGGCTAGTTCGGACACGGCGGGAGGCGAGGTGGGAGAGGCAGCGAGAGCGACGAGCCGAGCAACCTAGCACGACCCGTTCCCGTGTCGAGTGGAGTCCCGCTGCGTCGACTCGCTACGCTCGGCGTGTGGAGAACGACGGCTACCACGAACTCGCTCCGTGCGCCGCGCTGCGTGCGCACGTCGAGTGCTTCTGGGCGGCGCGCGGCGCTTCGCCCGGATTCGACGTGCGGCCGGACGGCTGCGTCGACTTCCTGTTCGATCGCGGCACGGACGGCGACGGTGCGCGCCTCGTCGGCGCGATGACCGCATCCCTGTCCGTGTCGCCGCTGCGCGCGCGCGACGTCGTGGCGGTCCGTTTCCGTCCCGGCGGCGCGCTGCCGTTCGTCCGCGCGCCGCTGCACGAGTTCACCGACGGTGCCGTCGACCTCGCGGCGCTCGGAGCACCGATGCTGGATCTCGCCGACGTCGGCCTCGACGACGCGCCGCCCGCAGCGCGCATCGCCGCGATCGAACGCTGGCTGCTCCGCCGCCTGCCGTCGCGCCCCGATCCGATGCTCGCCGCTCTGCGCGCCGCGGCGGACCCGTCGTTCCGCGTCGGTGCGGCCGCGGCCGCGCTCGGTGCGAGCCGCCAGCGCTTCGCGCGTTCGGTGCGCGAGGCCACCGGGCTCCCGCCGAAGCTGCTCGCGCGCATCCTGCGCGTGCGGCGAGCCCTCGCCGACGACCGGCCGGCGAACGGTGCGGTTCTCGCGCAGCGGCACGGGTTCGCCGACCAGGCGCACATGGTGCGCGAAGTGCGGGCACTGACCGGTCGCCCGCCGACGCACTGGCGCTGACCGCGCAGCGCGGGCGTTCCATTCGTTCAAGACGCGCGGCGTCGGCGCCGTCACGATGCGCGGCATGATGCAGAAACTGTCCCCGGTGCTCTTCGTCGACTCGATCGAGGCGGCGCTCCCGTTCTTCCGCGAGCGCCTCGGTTTCACCGTCGGCGTCTCGGTTCCGCTGCGCGAGGGCGCGGCCGAACTCGGCTTCGTCATCCTGAGTCGCGACGCGGTCGAGATCATGCTGCAGACGCATGCGTCGGTGCGCCTCGACGTGCCGGCGGTCGCGGACCAGCCGTCGCGGGCCTTCCTGTTCCTCGAAGTCGAGGACATCGAAGCGATCGTCGCCGCGGTGCGCGGGGTCGAGGTCGTCGTGCCGCGGCGCAAGACCTTCTACGGCGCGGACGAGATCGGCGTGCGCGCACCGGGCGGGCACGTGTTGTTGTTCGCGCAGATGGATCGCTGAGCCGGGCGCTTGCATCGACGTCTCCGCGTGCCGACAAACGACAGCATGCTCTGCCACGTCACCCGCGGCCTCTCCCTCGCGTGCGCGTTCGCGATGCTCGCGTCCTGCACGTTCCACTCGACGGCGAAGCGGTGGAACGGTCACGTCGGCGCCGACGGCCAGCCGGTCTTCCTGCAGACGTCGACGTTCTGGGGCGCCAACTTCTGCATCGGACTGCCGTGGATCGGCAACACGACGATCGACAAGATGATCGACGTCGCCACCGCCGAGATCCCCGTCGCCGAAGGCGGCCACCTGCGCGTGATCGAGACCGAGATCTACAACGGCTGGTACACGTTGCCGCCGCTCACGTGGCTGTTCACCCCGATGATGACGAGCGTCAGCATCGAGTACCGCCCGACCGAGAAGGCCGCCGCCCTCGCTCCGCGCTGAGTGGGGATCTTCACGTCGGCGTGACGCCGACGAGCCGGAACCGGTGCTCGATCGTGCCGAAGCACGCGGCGCCGGGGACCGGAACGTCCTTGCCGTCGACGCGCAGGGTGGTGCACGCGCGTACGAGGGTGAACGCGACGAAGCCGCCCGCGTCGTTCTCGACGACCTCCCGCACGTCGGTGCACTCGTGCACGATCGCCCCCGGCGCGATCCCGAGGAAGCGGGCGCGCAGGCGCTGGCCGGGCACACGGTGCTCGATGCGAAGTCGCAGCAGCACGCTGCGTTCGTCGTCGCGACCGCTGATCTCGAGTTCGCACGGCCATCCGATCGGGCCGCGCCCGAGCCGCCCCGCGAGCAGGAGTCGCGTCTCGCCGGCGGTCTGCACGTAGCGCCGCGCCTGCAGGAACTGGGCGGAGAAGAGGCGCGGGCGCTCGGCGTCGTCCGGCACGAACGCGTCGAGCGTGCCGCGGTCGGTGCGAGCCTCGAAGCGGAGGCAGTTGGCGGAGTGTGCACCGCCGTCGCGGTCGACGAAGAGCAGCCCCTCCTTGCGCGAGAAGCGGACGCGGGAGCCGCCGCTCGCGACGAGCAGGTCCTTCTTCTTCCGCAGATCCTTGCCGGTCCACGTCGTCGTCCGCTCCGGCGACGCCTCCGGTCGCGGCGGGGCGTCGGTCCGCGGCGCGATCGCGATCGCCTCCTCGAGCGCGGCCATGAACCCGCGCGCCGTTCCGTCCTGTGTCGTGCCGGCCCACAGGTCGGGGCGGGTCGCCGCGGCGAACGCGGCGAGCCGTTCGCGCGAGCGCGCCGAACGCGCGGCTGCCGCCAGCGCGTGCCATTGCAGCAGCTTCACGTCGATGCGGCAGTCGGCCGCACCTGGGCCGGGCGCCACGAACGGACCGGCCCCGCGATGTGCACGCTCTTCGTCGACGTTGGCGAGGGTCGCCGCGGCGCGATCGGGGTGCGACATCGACTCACTCTGCATCGCGCCGATCTTGGCGGGTGCTGTCGGGAGCCGCCACACCGTGTCGGAGGTTTCAGCAATCGCACGGAACTGTCGATGAGAGCGCCCGATGAACCACGTTCGGATCCACGGCGACCCGTTCGGCGAGGGTGCGGCTGCGAGTCTGCTGCGCAGCTTCCTCCGCCTCGCGCTCGGCAACGGCATGCGTTGTTCGCTGTCGTTGTCGGGGGTCTCGCTGCGCCCTCCGGCGCACGGGGAACGTGCCCTGGCCCTGACCGACGGCGTGCGCGACCTGCACGTCGGCACGCTGCTGCCGCCCGCCGAGATCGAATTGCTGCTGCGCGCCGCGAGTGTCGCGGTCGCCGCCACCGCGCCGGTGGTCGTGTTCGCGGAGCGCGATGACCGCGTGGACACCGGCCGCATGGCCGGGCTCGAGTGGCCGCTCGCCGCGTCGGTTCTCGTCGCCGCGGAGGGTGCCACGGCGCCCGACGTGCTCGAACGTGTGCGTGCCGAGCTGCGGTGGGCCGGGTGCGAGAACCCGCCGCACGGCCTCGCCGAACGTGACCTGCAGTCCTGGCTCGCGCTGCCTGCGAACGGCGGCGACGGTCCGGTGCTGCACGTGGGGGGTGACTTCGCCGCCGGCACGGATCTCGTCGTCGACGCGTTCGTCGCGCACTTCGCCGCGGACAACCATGGCCTGCGTCTCGTCCTGCCGGCGGCAGACGACGCGCACCTCGCCGCGTTGCGCGAACGCCTCGCGCCGTTCGGGCCCGCCGTCGAGATGCATCGGGGGCCGTTCGATCCGGGGCACGCACGCGACGTGCGTGCGATCGTGCAGCCCTGGCGCCGCCTGCCGGACTCGCGCACGCTCGTGCAGGTGCTGGCGTCCGGCCGCGCGGTGTGCGCGAGCCGTTTCGCCGCGACGGCCGCGCTGCTCGGACGGGAAGGCAACTGCGTGCCGATCGGCGGCCGCAACGTGCCCGACGAGGCCGTCGAGGCTGCGCACTTCGCGCCGCACCCACGTTCGCTGGCGACGGCATGGCGCAAGGCGGTTGCCGATGCGAACGGCGCTGCCGCTGTCGGCCGCCGGGCTCGTCGGCACGTCGTCGAGAACTTGACTCGCGAACGACCCGCGGCGCCGCCGCCGCCGGTCGCGCGCAGCATGAGGGCGCCGCGTCCCGTCGTCGTGCTCGAGGCGCCGTTCTTCGAGACGTCGTCGAGTTCCGAGCTGTCCATCGCGACTGCACGCGCTCTCGTCCGTCGCCAGGCGGTCGAGGTGCGACTCGTACCCACGGTGCCGTTCCGCGGCGACATCACGGCACTCCGGCAGCGAGCGCCCGAACTGGACTCGTTGTTCACCCGCTCCCCGGGCACCGCCGATCTGTGGCTGTCCTCCGGATGGCCCGTCCGCGCGAGCCGTCCGTCGTGCCGTTCGCATGCCTTGCGCGTGGACTGGGAGTACGGCGCGCTGCCGCTCGACCTCACGCCGCACGTCTCGCAGGACGCGGACTACGTCGTCGTGCACAGCGAGCACGTGTTCCGCACGATCATGGCCGCCGGTCGGCCGATGGACTCGGTGAAGCTGATCCCGCACGGCGTCGACGACGTCATGCACGAGCACGCCATTCCCGACCAGCGCATCCTCGACTGGAAGAAGGGGCGGCCGGCGCTGCTCTTCTGCGGCGGCCCGATCTGGCGCAAGGGCTTCGACGTGTTCCTGCGCTGCGTGCTCGAGGCGCGCCGCGCCGGCGAGGACTTCGTCGTCGTGGTGAAGACGAACGGACTCGACCAGCACTACCTGGGCGCGAACCTGCGCGAACTGCTCGACCGGTTCCGTCACACTCCGAACACGCCGCCGGTGCTCTGCATCGACGACGACCTGCCGCGGGCGGAGATGGCGTCGGTCTACACCGCGTGCGACTTGATGCTGCATCCGTACCGCGGCGAGGGCTTCTGCCTGCCGATCCTCGAGGCTCGCGCGTGCGGCCTGCCCGTGATCGCGACGTCGGGAGGTGCGGCGAAGGCGCTGCTCGAAGGTCCGGGCGCCGTCTCGATCGCGGCGGGGAGGGCCTCGATCGAACTGCCCGCGGCGCACGTGTCACAGCCGTGGGTGATCGAGCCCGACGCAGCCGACGCGCTCCGCGCCCTGCGTGAGACCTTCGCGGCGCTGCCGGCGAAGCGGGAGGAAGCGCGGGGCTTCGCGGCGCGCCTGCGCAACGCGTTCACGTGGGACAGCGCGGCGTCGGCGATCGAGCAGATGGCATTCGACGCACTGCGCAAGAACCGGCTCACCGCGCGGCCGGCCGCGGCGCCCGCGCCCGAACCGGTCGTCGCACTGCCGGCGAACACGCCGGCGGCCGCGGTTCCCGAACCCGCGCTGCGCTGACACCGCCGCGCCGTTGTGGCGCGTGCCCCGGCCGGCCATGCTCCGCCGCCCGGAATGTCGAACCCGTCGCCGCCTCGCCTGCTCGTGCTCTTCCAGGGCAACTGGGAGGACGAGGCGCTGCAGCGTCGCGTGCGATCGGGCGAACTGCGGCTCGAACGCGAAGGCTTCGAGATCCTGTCCCTGCGCCACGCGCACCGCCTCTTCCACTTCGACGCGCGCAGGTTCGCGGAACGGATGTGTGCGACGTACCGCTCGCGCATCGACGGCGTGTGGTCGAACGACGACGGCTTCGGCTGTCTCCTCGCCGCGGTGATGGCCGAGCGCCTCGGTTTGCCGGGCAACGACCCGCGCGCCGTCGTGCGATGCCAGCACAAGGTCCTGCTCCGCGACGTTCTCGCCGCCGCAGTGCCGCAGGCGACCGTCGCTGCCACGGCGCTGCCGTTCTCCCTGATGGACCGGCGGAGCCGTGATGCCGCCGCGATCGAAACCGCGGTCGCCGCGGCGGGCCGACGGTGGCCGCTGTTCTGCAAGCCCGTGAAGGGTGTGTTCTCGGCGCTAGCACGCGTGGTGCGCGACGCGGGAGAACTCGCGGCGCAGCACCGGCTGTCGTGGTGGGACCGTGCGACCCTGCGCGGCTCGACGCGCCCGTTCGAGCAGCTCGCCGCCGACGTGATGCCGCTGCCGTGCTCCGTCGACCGCCTGCTGCTCGAGGAGCCGATGACCGGTATGCAGGTGAACGTGGACGGTTTCGTCGAGAACGGCGCCGTGCACGTGCTCGGCATCGTCGACGAGTGGATGTACGGCGACGAAGTGGCCGGCGCTCGCCACTTCGCGGGGTTCACCTACCCGTCGCGCCTGCCGGTTGCAGTGCAGCAGCGGGTGCGTGCCACGGCCGAGGCGGCGATCCGCGCCGTGGGAGCGACGCGGGGCCAGTGGAACGTCGAGCTGTTCGTCGGCGAGGACGGTGCGGTGCGCGTGATCGAGATCAACCCGCGCGCCGCCGGTCAGTTCACGACGCTGTACCGCGACGTCGACGGCCTGGACGTCGACGGCATGGCGATCGCAGAGGCGCTCGGCCGCGGCATTGCGTCGGTGCCCCGCATCGCGCGGGCGGGCGGCGCCGCGGCGAGCTTCGTTTTCCGCCGTTTCGACGGTCGCACCGGGCCGGTGCCCGACGCGGCCGCACTCCGTTGGCTGAAGGAGCGCCACCCGCGTGCACGTCTGTGGCTCGAGCACGGTGCCGGTCGCGCACTGCGCCGCGAGTACCGCTGGTACGGCTCGCACCGGTACGCCGTCGTGAACCACGCGGCAGCCGACTTCGAGGAGCTGTTCCGCGACGGAGCGGAGATCGGCCGGCGCCTGTTCGGCGCGGGTGCGCTGCCGCTGGCCTGATCCTCAGGCGCGGCGGGCGACGAAGAAGGCGAACCACTCGGCGGGGTCCGTCCACGCACCGACCGTGCGCAGCCCCGCCGCAGAGAGCTGTTCGCGGAAGCCGGCGACCGTGTGTTTGTACGAGTTCTCGGTGTGGATGCGTTCGCCGCGTCGGAACGCGCGCCGGCCGCCATGCCAAGCGACTACGACGTCGCGCGCGGCCTCGAGGTGCATCTCGATGCGGTGGTGCCGCGGTTCGTAGAACGCGACGTGCCGCCAGTCCGCGAGCACGAAGTCGGTGCCGGCGAGGCGGTTCACGTGGCGCAGCACGTTCTTGTTGAACGCCGCCGTCACGCCGAGTTCGTCGTCGTAGGCCCGTTCGAGCACGTCGACGGGCTTCTGCAGGTCGACGCCGATCCACAGCGCACCGTCGTCGCCCATCTGGTCGCGCAGCGAACGCAGGAACGCGGCCGCGGCGTCGGGCGTGAAGTTGCCGATCGACGAACCTGGGTAGAAGAACAGCCGTCGCCGCGTCGGCACGATGTCGGGCAGTTCGAGGCGTTCGGAGAAGTCCGTCGCGAACGCGTACGTCTCGAGATCGGGGAAGCGGCGCTGGACCGCCGCGACCGAAGCGCGCAGGAACTCGTCCGAGATGTCCACCGCGACGTAGCTCGCGGGGCGCACGACGGGGAACAGGCGGCTCGCCTTCTCGCAGTCGCCGGCACCGAGGTCGACGAAGGTGGGGCGCTCGATCCCGGTCGCCGCCGCGATGGCTGGCAGGTGGCGCGCCAGCAGACCGGCCTCGGTCCGCGTCGGGTAGTACTCCTCGAGCGCCGTGATCGCCGAGAACAGGCGCGAGCCCTGGTCGTCGTAGAAGAACCGCGGCGGGATGTACGCGCTGCTCGCGGCGAGTCCTGCGAGGATCGTGGTCCGCACCTCGCCCGCTACTGCGCGACCCGGCGCGATCGAGGCGCCGCGGGCGGAAGAGACGAGGGCGTCGTCACGGCCGGATGGGTGCGGGGCGGACATGCGGGGCGGCGGAGCATAGCGACGGGCCCCGACGACGACGAATCCGGCCGCACCGGTCCTCGTGCGGGAAACACTCCGCGTTGGATTCCGCGACGGCCGGTTCTGCAGCGCCGCCGCGCCAGTCGGCAAGTTCCCGTCTCAAGGCGGGCACGGGTTCGCGCCGATGCTTGAGAGGCAAGCAGAGGATCCCATGATCGACATCGATCGCGACACCGCGTTCACGCAACGCATGCTCGACGCACTGAGCCGCAGGGCCAAGGCGTCGCTGCACAACGTCGCGAACCAGAACGTACCCGGCTTCAAGCGCTACGAAGTCCGCTTCGAAGAGCTGCTGAAGAAGGCGGCCGAGAAGGGCGAGGACGAGAGCGCGGTCGAGCCGGTCGTGCAGCGCGACGAGTCGGGGCCGCCCGGCGTGAACAACGTCGTGCTGATGGAGGAACTGGCGATCCTCGGCAAGACCTCGCTGCTGCACGACGTGATGACACGCCGCGCCGGCAGCTACTTCGCCACCCTCAACAAGGCCATCGTCGGCAGGTGACGGCAATGAACGATCCCATGAAGGGCGTCTTCCGCGGCTTCGACATCGCCGGCTCCGGGCTTCGCGCCGAGTTGCAGCGCGCCGAAGTCGTCGCGAGCAATCTCGGCAACATGCACCGCACGGGCAACGCGCAGAAGGAGCCGTACCGGCGCAAGACGCTCGTGTTCGACGAAGTGCTCGAACAGGTCGACACCAAGAACCCGGACAGCGCCAAGGTCGCCGCCGGCGTGCAGGTGTCGCGCGTCGTCGAGGACCGCACGCCGTTCCCCGTCTTCTACCAGCCGGGCCATCCCGACGCGGACGAGACCGGCAAGGTGCTCGGCAGCAACGTCGACATCTTCCAGGAGCTCGTCGACATGTCCGTGATCGAACGCAGCTTCGACGCGAACCTCACCGCGCTGCGCACGTACCGCGGAATGCTGCAGAACACGATCACCAACATGAGCCGCTGACCCCGCGAGGTGACCGATGACGTCCTTCGACCTCCCATCCCTGCCCGGGTTCGACCCCGAACGCCTGCGTTCGATGCTGCCGAAAGGCGTGTCGCTCGACGGTTCCGGCGTCCAGGGCCCGGAGGGCACGACCCCCGAGCGGCGGAAGCCGCGTGTGTCCGGAGTCGCGTCGCGCTTCGAAGGCGCGCTCGCCGACTCGATCGCGCAGGTGCAAGGCCTGCAGGACGACGCGAAGGCGAAGGTGCGCGGACTCGCGCTCGGTGAGGGCGACGTGGAACTGCACGACGTCCTGATCGCGACGGGGAAGAGCGAGGTGGCCTTCAACCTGATGCTCGAAGTGCGAAACAAGCTCGTGGACGCGTGGGACAAACTCTCGCGCTCGTCGGTCTGATCCATGCAAGTCTTCTTCAACGAGATCCTCGCGCAGCTGAAGGGCATCTGGCAGCGGCTCGACCCCGGCCAGAGGCTCGTCGTCAGCGCGGTCATGGTCGCGACACTCGTCGGCCTCGGCGCCGTCGTGTGGTTCGCGAGTCAGCCCAGCTACGAAACGGTCTTCACGGCGCGCACGCCCGAGCAGATTGCCCAGTTCCAGGAGGCGATGCAGAAGGCCGGCGTCTCGTGGCGCCCTGGCGCCGACGGCACGTTCCAGGTCGAGCGGTCGCAGGTGGCCAAGGCCTACATGGCGACGCGCGAATCGGGACTGCAGGGCGGGACCGCGCCGGCCATCGGCGGCAGCGCGAGCCTGATCGAGGACGCGGAGACGAAGGCGTGGCGGCTCGACGCGGCGACCCGTTCGCAGGCGGCTTCGGCGATCGGTGCGATCGACGGGGTCGTGGCGGTCACCGTCACCGGCAGCCGGCCGCGCCAGACCGCGGCGTTCCGCGACCGCGACAACGAAGTCCGCGCCAGTGCGACCGTCGTCCTGCGCCTGAAGCCGGGCGTCTCGTTCGAGACGATCGCGCGCAGCGCCGCGTCGGTGGCGTCGTCGCAGCTCATGGTGCCGCTCGGCAACATCGACGTCGTGAGCGCGACCGGTGGCCAGCGCTGGCGCTTCGATCCCGATCGCGACGCCGGCGGCGGCTCGTCGGAGTTCCTGAACCTGCAGCGATCGCTGAGCGACGAACGAACGCGCATGGCGCAGGACCGGCTCGACCAGCTTTGGCCGGGCAAGACCAGTGTCTCGGTCGCCATCGAGCTCGACCCGTCGTGGGAGATCCGCAACGAGAAGGTCGTTCCCAAGGACCAGCTCGTGAAGTCGGAGAAGGTCTCGAAGGACAACAGCGAGACGCCGGGTCGACCCGGCGACAGCGGCGACGCTGCGAAGGGCGGGACGAGCCGCAACGAGACGAAGGACCGCGAGTTCGTCACCGAGATCGGCGAGCTGCGCACCGGCCGCATGGCGCCGGAGATCAAGCGCATGTCCGTGGCTCTGCTCTACGACCGTTCGCTCGACAGCGCCGCCGGCTTCTCGAAGGACGATCTCGTGAAGGCCGTGAAGGCGATCGTCGGGTGGAACCCGCAGCGCGACACGGCCGAAGCGTTCAGCACCCTCGCGGCCGAATTCGCGCCGATCGAGAACCTGCCGCCCGAAACGGGCGCCCCCGGCATCGCGGACCTCGCGTTGCGCTGGGGACCGACCATCGGTCAGGCGCTCGGCGTGATCGTGGTCGTGCTGTTCCTGCGCGGACTGTTCAGGCGCTCGAGCAAGGCCGCGTCGGCCGCGTCGAGTGCGACGGTCGGTCTCACGCAGATCACGCCCGAGGAGGAGAACCTCTCCCCCGAGGAGCAGCAGAAGCGCATGCGGCGCGAGATCGAGCGGTCCATCGCCACCGACCCCGCCGCGCTCGCCAAGCTGCTCGAAGCCTGGCTCGTCGAACAGAAGGCCTGATCCGTGAGCGACGACGAACGCAACGACCTGCCCACGGACAAGACCGTCGCGATGCTGCTCCTGTCGATCGACCAGGACCTCGCGGCGAAGGTCCTGCGCAACTTCACCGACGACACGGTCGACAAGGTGACGCGTGCGATGCAGGAGCTGCAGGAGATGGCGGTCGAGCGCGAGACGGTGCGGCGCGTCTACAACACCGTCGTGAACCGCCTGCGGCAGGGCGGCATGGCGCTCGGTGACGTCGGCGGCCTCATGCGCAGCGTGCTGACGCGCGCGTTCGGCGAGGAGCGCAGCGGCGACGTCGCCCGGCGCGCCAACGGCGACATCCTCGCGAAGCGTCCGTTCGCGATGTTCGAGTCGCTGACGGCCGAGGACCTCGCGAACCTGCTCACCGAGGAGCATCCGCAGATCGCGGCGGTGTTCATCGCGCACCTCGACCGCAAGAAGGGCGGCGAGGTCCTGAAGTACCTCGACGACGATGCGCGGGCCGATCTCGTGCAGCGCGTGGCCACGCTGGATCGAACGCCGGCGGACGTCGTCCAGCGCGTGCTCGAGGTCATGCGCAAGAAGGTGAAGGACCTCGGTCTCACGACGCTGCGCAGCGAACCGAAGGCCTGGGTCAAGGCCGCGGCGTCGCTGTTGAACAACCTCGGCGGTGGCGAGAAGGCCGTGCTCGAGAAGATCGAAGCCACCGACGCGACGATCGCGACGGCGATCCGCGAGGAGATGTTCACGTTCGACGACATCTGCAAGCTCGACAAGAAGTCGATGCAGAAGATCCTCGCGGCGGTCGACTCGCGTCAGCTCGCGGTGTCGCTCAAGGCCGCGATCCCTGCGGTGGAGAACTCGATCCTGACGAACCTGAGCAAACGCGCTGCCGACATGGTCAAGGAAGAGCGCGACAACCTCGGCCCGACGCCGTTGTCCGACGTGCTCACTGCACAGAACGAGATCCTCAAGATGATCCGCGACATGATGGACAAGGGCGACATCAAGGCCGGCGGCGCCGCCGAGAAGATGGTGTGACACGATGAGCCTCGTCGCGCGCCTTCCCGTGCAGTCGCCCATCGTCGGCCTCCGTCTGCACTCGCGGCATCCGGCGCCGGGTTCGCCGACCGCGGCCACCGTCACCGAGCTGCTCGACCTGGGCGAACGCGAGCGCGTTCGCGCCGCGGAGGGCAAGCAGGTGACGGACTGCGTGGCGGCGATGTCGCGCGCGGTCGCGGAGCTGCCGCGCACCGTCGGCGCCCGACTCGACGAAATCGCGGCCATCGCGGTCGAACTCGGACTCGCGATCGCCCGCGAAGTCGCCGGCGCGGCTCTCGACAAGGGCCTCGCCGATCCGACCCCGACGGTCGTTCGCTGCCTGCGCGACTGTGTGCACGGTGCCGATCGCGACGACCTCGTGGTGCGCCTCCATCCGGGCGACCTGGAGCTCGTGAAGTCGCGCCTCGCCGCGATGCCCGAACTCGAGTCGGAGGTCGCGACGGCGCGGCTCGTGGCCGATCCCAAGGTGCTGCGTGGCGGTGTCCAGGCGGAGACGTCGACCGGCCGACTCCGTTACGACCCGCGCGAGGCCGTGAAGCGCATCAGCGAAGAGGTCCGGCGCGAGGTCGCGTCGTGACCCTGCCGCCGGCGCTCGAACGCGCCCTCGCGGTCGCACGGTCCTGCAACCGGCCGCACGCCGAAGGTCGCGTCAGGGCGCTGCGCGGCATCGCGATCCACGTCGCGGGCCTGCGCGCGGCGAAGGGCGACGTGTGCACGATCGCCGCGAGCGGCGGCGAGCTGGAGATCCCGGCCGAAGTCGTCGGGTTCGACGGCGACGATGCGATCGTGATGGCTCTCGGCGACGCGCACCGCATCGCGCCGTGGGACACGGTCCGCAACGAACACCGTCCCCTGTCCGTGCCCGTCGGTCCGGCGTTGCTCGGCCGCGTCGTCGACGCGCTCGGCCGGCCGATCGACGGTGGACCGCCGATCGCCGGGGCGATGCGGCCGCTCACGGGCGAAGCCCCGTCGCCGCTCGCGCGTTCGCCGATCGTGCAGCCGATCGAGACGGGTGTGTCGGCGATCGACGGCATGCTGACCTGCGGCAAAGGGCAGCGCATCGGCATCTTCGCCGGCTCCGGTGTCGGCAAGTCGACCCTGATGGGCACGATCGCGAAGAGCCGCGCCGGCCAGGTGAACGTGATCGCGCTGATCGGCGAACGCGGCCGCGAGGTGGGGGAGTTCGTCACCGATGCACTCGGCCCCGAGGGCCTGAAGAAGAGCGTCGTCGTGGCGTGCACGTCGGACGAGGCGCCGATGCTGCGTCTCGTCGCGCCGATGAGCGCCGTCACGATCGCGGAGTCGTTCCGTGCGCAGGGCGCCGACGTGCTGTTCATGATGGACTCCGTGACGCGCTATGCGATGGCGGTCCGTGAGGTCGGCCTCGCCGCTGGCGAACCGCCGACGTTGCGCGGCTACCCGCCGTCCCTGTTCGCGTCGTTGCCCCGCCTCGTCGAGCGCCTCGGCACCGACGGCCGCGGCACGATCACCGGCCTGTTCACGGTGCTCGTCGACGGCGACGACATGAACGAACCGGTGGCCGACGCTCTGCGCGGCTACCTCGACGGCCACATCGTGCTGAGTCGCCGCATCGCCGAACGCGGGCGCTTCCCGGCGATCGACGTCCTGGGGTCGATCAGCCGCCTGATGCCCAAGGTGACTGCTCCCGACCAGCAGAAGCGGGCGCGCCGGGTGCGGGAACTGCTCGCGCACTACGAGGAGAACCGCGACCTCGTGTCCGTCGGCGCCTACCGCAAGGGCTCCGATCCGCTGCTCGACCAGGCCATCGCCAGGATCTCCGCCATCGAGGGGCTGCTCTACCACGGCGTCGACGTCCGGCCGGTCGCCGAGACCCTGCGGCTGCTGCAGCAGGTCGCCGGCTGACGAGCCGGCACTTCTGCTCAGCATCCGCCCATGCCACGGCCGATAGACGGCGCATGCGACGGTTCCGATTCCGCCTCCAGCCACTGCTCCGCCTGCGGCAGCAGGTCGAGCGCAGCGCGCGCCGCGAACTCGCGGTCGCGATGGCCGAGGTGAACCGTCTCGACCAGCAGATCGCCGCCGCCGAGCAGGGTCTGCGCGACTGTGCCGATCAGGCCGCCGCGAACACGGCGGTCGGTCAGCTCGCGCGTTCGCTCGAGACGGGGCTGCGCCGCCACCAGCTCCGGCTGCGCGGCAAGCAGCAGAAGGCGCAGGAGAAGGTCGACGTCGTGCGCAGCGACTACGTCGTCAAGGCACGCGACCTGAAGGCGCTGAAGCGCGTGCGTGAACAGCGCTTCGCCGACTGGCGCACGGAGACGTTGAAGGCGGAGCAGGCGGAACTCGACGAACTCGCGCGGCTCGGCAGGGCGGCGCGGATCGATGACGAAGGGGCCCGAGGAGAGAAGGCATGAAGTCGTTGCTCGTGAAATTGGTCGCCGGCGTGTTGCTGTTCGCTGGATCCCTGGTCGGCGCACTCGCCGCCACGGGCCGGCTCAACCACGAAGGCACCGCGAACATCCCCGTGCTCGGCTCGTTCTTCCCCGCACCGCCCGCGCCCGAGGGCGACGGCGAGCACGGCACGGGGGACAAGACCAGCTCGGCGGCGGACGCAGCGCACACCGGTGGCGGGATCACGCCGGTCGACGCGACCCAGGGCCCCGGGACGCAGGATCCGGAGAAGCAGGGCGAACCGACCGGTCCGGTGAAGTCCAAGACCGGGCGCTCGGTGCTGAAGCCCGAGGAGGCGCCGAAGACCGACGGTCACGGCGGCGCAGCGGAGGGCGGGCACGGCGGCGGCGAGTCCGGTCACGAGGCCGCGGGCGGCCACGGGGACAAGAACGAGAAGAAGGAAGCCGCGCACAAGCCGGAAGCGCCGTCGCGCGGTGCCGCCACCGAAGATCCCGCTGGCGACATGGCGCGCCTCGAGAAGAGCCTCTCGAGCGATCCGAAGAGCAAGTACGCGCCGGGTGGTTACTTCCGCTTCGACGGCATGCCGGCGGACCTCACGCCCGATCAGATCAACGAAGCGTGGCAGCGAGTGCAGGGAGTGCTCGCCGAGATCGACAAGCGCAGGACCGCGCTCGACCTGCGCGAACAGGAGCTGCAGGAACTCGCCGACGACATCTCCCGGCGCCAGCACGAACTCGGCCGCGAACGCACCAAGATCGAGGAGCGGCATCGCGAGCTCGACGCGCGCATGCAGAAGTTCCAGGACCAGGTGAAGCTCGTCCGCAACGACGAAGTCGCGGCTCTGAAACGCAATGCCGAGACGCTCGCGTCGTTCGAGGCCGACAAGGCCGCGCAGCTCGTGATGGACCAGTGGAAGACCGAGCGCGGTCAGGACGAGGTGCTGCGCACGTTCGAGTTCATGGACAAGGACGCGGTGAACACGATCCTCAACGCCCTGCCGAACCCGATGGTCCAGGACGTCCTGAAGAAGCGGTTGCGCGTCAGCAGGGAGGCCGTGCCAACGGCGCCTTCGAAGTGACGGCGGACGAGGCGTTCGCGAGCGACGGAATCTTCAACACCGGGGCGTCGCCCGGTCGATAGCCGATCGGCGAAGGATCGGCAGCACGGAGCACACAACGTGGCCGAAGAGAAACAGAAAGAAGACCCGAAGGCGGACGCCGGCAAGAAGAAGAAGGGCTTGCCGCCGATCGTCATGATCGCCGTCGGCGCCATCGCCGGAGGTGCCGGCGTCGTGTTCGCCGTGCCTCCGAAGACCATCGAGGTCAAGCAGGAGGTCAAGCCGGTCGAGTACGTCGACGTGACGAACCCGGACGTGATCCAGCACGAGTTCAATCCTCGCACGAAGGCCGGCAAGGGCGTCGGCCGCGTCGCGTTGAAGTTCGTGTACCGCGTCCGCGAGGACCAGGAGAAGGAGGCCTACGACAGGATCGTGGAGAACTGGGAGCAGGCGAACAGCAACGTGCTCCTGATCCTGAAGACGCGCAGCTACGAAGAGCTGCAGACCGAGGCGGGCGTTCGCACGCTCGAGAAGGACATTCTCGACGACCTCGACCGCACGCTGTTCCCCGGTGATCCCAAGACCAAGATCGCTCGCGTCACCCGTGTGATGTGGAGCAAATGGCTGATGCAGTGAGCCAGCGACAGGGCCCCCAGTGAACGAGATCCTCTCCAACGAAGAGATCGACACCCTGCTGCAGATGTTCCGCAGCGAGGGCGCCATCGAGGCGGAGCCGCAGGCCGGCGCGCCCGTGGCGATGCCGGTCACTGCGCAGACGGATCGGGTGGTGAGCCCCGTCGACCTGCTGAAGCCGAACCGCCTCGGCCGCGAGCAGCTGCGCGGCATCGAGCGGTACTTCGAGAGCGCCGGCAAGCTGTTGTCCGCGACGATCAGCGACAAGCTGCGCCTCGACGCGCGCTGCGACTGCGTCGCGGTGGAGCAGTTGCGTTTCGGGAGCTGGTTGCAGCAACTGCCCGGTCCCGTCTCCATCTACGTGCTGCAGATGGACCCCTTCCGCCAGCCGACGCTGTTCACCGCGAGCACGAGCCTGCTCTACGGCGCCGTCGACCGCATCCTCGGCGGCTCCGGCAAGGTGCAGAAGGTCCCGAAGGACTTCACCGCCGCGGAACACACCGTCGCGGAAGCGCTGGTCGGTCCGTGTCTCGATCGCATCTGCGACAGCCTCGCCGAGGTGGTAAAGCTGAAGTGGTCGATGCAGAGCCGCTTCTGCAATCCGTCGATGGCGCAGATCCTGCCGTCGCAGGACGTCGTGCTCTCGGTGTACTTCCAGGTCACCGGCGACTTCCTGATCGGCGATCTCCGGCTCGTGATCCCGTTCATCGCACTCGAGCCGCTGCTCGAACGCTTCACGCGCGATTCGGTGTCGAGCCTCGATCCGGGCGCACTGCGCGACAAGGTCGCCAACACCGTGCGCGACGTGCCGCTCGAACTCGCCGTCGAACTCGGTGGCGCCCGCATCCGCCTGCGTCAGCTCCTCGAGCTGCAGCCCGGCGACGTGATCCCGCTGACCGCGCGCCTCGGCGCGCCGGCGGTCGTGCCGGTGATGGGGAAGCCGAAGTTCACCGCGCAGGTCGGTCGGATTGGCAACAGACTCGGCATCCAGGTTGCCGATGTGATGGGGGAATAACGGCATGACCGGCAACCAGCAGTTCCCCGACGCCGACTGGAACGCGGCGGACGTCGCCCATGCCGGCGCCGAACTCGCCGCCGCCGCCGTTCAGCCGGTCGCATTCGGACAGCTGCCGCAGGGCCAGAAGGCCGACACGGCGCGCAATCTCGATCTGCTGCTCGACGTCGAGATCCCCGTCGCGGTCGAGGTCGGCCGCGCGCGCATGAGCCTCGACGAGATCCTGCGCCTCGTGCCGGGCAGCGTCATCGCGCTCGACAAGAAATCCGAAGAGCCCGTCGACCTGCGTGTGAACGGCAAACTCGTCGCTCGCGGCGAGGTCGTGCTGGTCGACGACTCGTACGGACTGCGCATCACGCAGGTCGTCGACGCCGCCGGCCGCATCGAGAGCCTGCGCTGATCGCCGGTGGGTCGCGCGGGCCGGGATCGGTCCGCGGCGTTGCGGCGGCCGTTCCCTTCTCCGCGGAGCGCCACCCGTACAAGATGCGCGAGTGACCGCCAGACAGTTCGTGCTCGAGCTCGGCCGCGCGATGCATGCGCTCGGCAGCCCGTCCTACCGCGTGGAGGACACCATGGACGCGTGCAGCCGGGCGCTCGGCCTCGAGGGCGCCTTCTTCTGC
>JAEUHQ010000162.1 GCA_016794565.1 Planctomycetota bacterium
GGCAGCGTCCAGCCGGGGAACGGGATGCAGCGGTCGTAGGCGCCCGGCGCGAGCACGATCTCCTTGCAGTGAAGGAGCCACGACGCACCGTCCTGCTCGAACCACAGCCGCCCCCGACTGCCGTCCCAGACCGTGCTGCCGCTGCGCACGTCGATGCGAGCCGCCGCGACAGCCGCGAGCAGGCCGTGCCCTTCCCGATGGCTCGGCGGCTCCGCGCCGTGCGGCAACGGCGGAGCGTTCGCCGGCAACTGGCGGAAGATCTGGCCGCCCGGCCGATGGCCTTCGTCGAGCACGACGACGCGCAATCCCCCGGCCGCGAGCGCGCGGGCCGCGGCCATGCCGGCCGGCCCGGCCCCGACGACCCCGACGTCCGCGTCGAGCACCCGTTCGTTCACGGCCGCCCTCCCCGCCGCACCTGCATGCCGTCCCGGACGAGCGTCGTGCACGCACGCACGGTCGCGCCGTCGACGTCGACGAGACATTCGAAGCAGATGCCCATGTTGCAGAGCACGCCGCGCGGCGTTCCGTCGCGACTGCTGTTGCGCAGCACCTGTTGCGACGCCGCCCACGCCGCCATCGCGACCGTGTCGCCCTCCTTGCCGACGATGCGTTCGCCGTCGAACGTGAACACCACGTCGCGGCGGTCGTCGACTCCCGGCAATCGCGCTGCGCCGCTCACGACGCGAACCTCGCCGGCAGGTAGGGACGGTGGTCGACGTCGCACGGCATCCCCGCGATCTGCTGCGCCAGCAGGCGGCCGGTGATCGGCGCGAGCGTGATGCCGAGCCCTTCGTGGCCCGCCGCGAGCCAGAGCCCGCGCACGTGCGGCCACGGCCCGATCAGCGGATGCTTGTCGATCGCGTACGGCCGCAGCCCGACCCACGTGCGCACGATCGGCGCCGCGGCGAGGGCCGGTGCGTAGCGCTGCGCGCGCAGGAGCGAGCGGTGCAGCAGCTCGCGGTTCAACGTGCGATCCATGCCGCGGAACTGCCGCGTGCTGCCGATCAGGCAGCCGCCGTTCGTCTGCGGCTGCATGTTGACCGCGTGTCCGCCGGGATCGTCCGTGCGCGTCGGATCGACCGTCGCCTTGCCGTGCGCGAACCGGAGGTAGCTGACTTCGAGCAGCTGCGTGCGGATCGGCGACGCGTGGTGGCCGGTGATCGCGAGGTTGCCGGCGCGCGGCCAGATCGGGATCCCGTCCTGACCCAGCATCCGCGCGAGCTCGGGCGTCCACACCCCTCCCGCGATCACGACCGCGGGCGTCACGATGCGCCCCGCTGCGGTCTCGACCGCCGCGACACGATCGCCGTCGCGGACGAACCCGGTCACCGCACACTCCGGGCGCACGACGACGTTCGGGTTCCGCTCCTTCGCTTCGCGGAGCATCACGCCCGCCGCGAGCATGGGCAGCACGACGGCGTCGTGCGCGTAGAACAGCGCACCCGGCACGTCCGCCGCGAGACCGGGTTCGAGCTCGCGCAGATGCCGTGGGTCGAGCACGTCCGCCGCATCGCCCACCGCCGCGAATTGCCGCTGCAGCTCGGGCAGCAGTTCCATGTCGGCGTCGGAGTCCGCGAGGTAGAGCGCGCCGGTCCTGTTGTGGTCGAAGCCGCCGCGGCGTTCGTTCAGCTCCTCCCACATGCGCACGCTCGCGCGCGTGAACGCGTACTCCTGCGCGTCGTCCGGCGTCACCATCAGGTGCCCCATGCACGAACCCGACGTCGCGCCGGCGATCGGCCCGCGATCGAGCAGCGCGATGCGCGTGCTCGGCGGCAGCAGCATCGCGAGCTGGTGCACGACCGAGCAGCCGACGATGCCGCCGCCGACGACCACGAAGTCCGCGGTTTCCGCCATGAGGGGCCCCGAATGATGCCCGCCGCCCTTCGCGACGCAACGTTCGCGCGATCGCGCGGCGCGGACGAGCCGCTACGCTCCTGCGATGCGCCGACTCCCGATCCTGTCGCTGCTCCTGTCGACGACGCTCGTACCAGCCCAGCAGGCGAAGAAGCCCGCCGACCAGCTCTCACCCGAACAGATCGCCACGGCCGACGCGATCCATTCGCGCGTGCTGACGCTCGACACGCACAAGGACATCGATCCGAAGCTCGCACCCGAGTCGCTGCCGGACGACCCGAAGGCGCGCGAAGAGTTCAGGAAGCGCTACGACCCGACGGTGCGCGGTTCGCAGCAGGTCGACTTCCCGAAGATGCGCGAAGGCGGCTACGACTGCGCGTTCTTCATCGTCTACACCGACCAGCGACAGCTGAACGCCGGCGGCTACGCGCGTGCGTACGCGGAAGCGAACGCGAAGTTCGACGCGATCCACCGGATGGTGCGACTGCACGGCGACACGATCGGTCTCGCCCTCACTCCCGACGACGTCGAGCGACTGCACCGCGAAGGCAAACTGATCGCCTGCATCGGGATCGAGAACAGCTACCCGATGGGCGAGGACCTCGGCCGCATCGCCTACTTCCACGAACGCGGCGCCCGCTACATGAGCATCACGCACAACGGGCACACCCAGCTCGGCGACTCGCACACGCCCGCAGAGGGCAAGTACGGCGGCCTGTCCGACCTCGGCCGCAAGACGATCGCGGAGCTGAACCGCGTCGGGATCATGGTCGACGTCTCCCACTCGGCGAAGACGACGATGATGCAGACCGTGGAGGCCAGCATCGCCCCGGTGATCGCCTCCCATTCGGGCGCACGCGCCGTGAACGACCACACGCGCAACCTCGACGACGAGCAGCTCGTGGCGCTCGCGAAGAAGGGCGGCGTCGTGCAGTGCGTCGCGCTCGCGGACTTCGTCCGCTCGAGCGCCGAGCGCAGCGCCGCGGTGAAGGCCCTGATGGAACGGTGCGGCGTCGGCAGCGGTCGTGAAGCCGACGCGCCGGAGGACGAGCAGGAGGCGCGCTGGCAGCGGTTCCGCGACGGTGTTCCGGCGATCGACGCGAAGTTCCCGCGCGCGAACGTGCGCGACTTCGTCGACCACATCGACCACGTCGTGAAGGTCGCCGGCATCGACCACGTCGGCATCGGCAGCGACTTCGACGGCGGCGGCGGGATCGACGGGTGGAGCGACGCGAGTGAGACCCGCAACGTCACGCGCGAACTCGTGCGCCGCGGCTACACCGAGGAGCAGATCGGCAAGATCTGGTCGGGCAACCTGCTGCGCGTCTGGCGCGACGTCGAGAAGGTCGCCGCCGCGGCGAAACACTGACCCGAGCCGCGGCGCAGGTCGTCAGGCGTCGTCGCCGCCGTCGTGCTCGACGGTCTCGTCGACGACGGGCGCCAGCCCCTCGATGCCCATGATCGTCGGCGTCTCGACGCGACTCTCGTTGCCGTGCGCGTCGATCCAGACCTCTTCGATCCCTTCGCATTCGCCGCCGCGCCACGTCGTCCGCAGGAAGTAGGCCTGCTCCTCGCCGTTGCCGTCGCGCACGACTCGAGGCACGTGGGCCGCGTTCAGGAAGAGCGTCCCTTCGCGGCGAACGAAGCGCGTACGTACGCCCCCGCGCGGGTGAACGAGGCGATGGTGCATGTGGCCGGCGATCACGGCGCGCACGCGCAGCCCGAAGCCTTCGATGCGTTGGATCGCGAGCGCGAGATCGCGGTCCCCCCAGTCGCCGCCCGGCTTGCCGAAGTCCTTGCCGAAGATGGAGTGTGTCTCGTCGCCGAGACCGAGCGGGCCGTTGTGCGCGAGGATCACGAGATCGCGGTGCTGCGCGTTGCGCGCTGCGTCGGCGATGGCGGCTGCCGACTGCCGCATCGTGTGGATGCCGTAGATCTCGTCGTACAGCTCGGGACTGCGCAGGCTCTGGCCGCCCCACGAGAAGGGGCGCGCACCGATCACCGACACACCTGCCGCGGGCACTTCGCGAACGCCGTAGGCGATGTGGTCCTCGCCCAGCAATGCGAGGCTCTCGCGGAGTTTCGGGGTGCTCACACGCCGGCCGAAGCTCTGCCACGCGTCGTGGTTGCCGAGGATGACGGCCTTCGGGATCTGCAACCCAGCGACCGCGCGCACCATGTCCACGTCCTCGTCACCGAGGTCGCCGACGAACAGCGTGAGGTCCGGACGCGCCCGTTCGAGGTATGCCGCATCGGCGGGACGCCACCACTTGTGGACGTCCCCCACGACCGTGAGGTTGGCCGTCGTGTGCACGCGGGAAACCAAGGCGCGGCAGGGTAGCGGCGCCTCCGGCGCGAGTATCGAGGGAACCGCCGGATCCACGCAGTTTCTTGGTGTCTTCGTCAGGCTTCGAGAAGGCCGTGCCGCACGAGCTTCTCGCGATACGTCGTACGCGGAACGCCGAACAGTTCGGCCGCACGGGTCAGGTTGCCGTTCGCCGCGGCCAGCGTGCGCTGCAGCGCTTCGCGCTCCTGCGCCTCGAGACGCTCCTTCCACGTTCCTTCCGCGACGGTCGCCTCGCCGCCCGCCCCCTGATCCGCGGGCCCCGCACGCAGCGCCACTCGATCGAGGTCGAGATGCGTCGGCAACACGGGGCCACCACCGGCGCGCAGCGCGGCACCCTTCACGACATGGCGCAACTCACGGATGTTGCCGCGCCACGGATTCTCGACGAGACGCGTCTCCGCTTCCGCGGACAACGCGGGCACCTCGCCGTAGCCGAGTTCGTCGGCGGCCTCGGCGAGGAAGCGGGTCGCGAGGGGCCGCAGGTCCTCGAGGCGCTCGCGCAGCGGCGGCAACAGGATCTCGAGTTCGCGGAGGCGGTAGTAGAGGTCCTCGCGAAAGCGCCCGCCGCGCACCATGCCCTCGAGATCCTGGTGCGTCGCCGCCACGATCCGCACATCGACCCGCACCTGCCGACGACCTCCGATCGGCACGACCACCCGATCCTGCAGCACACGCAGGATCTTCGCCTGCAGCTCGAGCGCCATGTCCCCGATCTCGTCGAGGAAGATCGTGCCGCCGTGCGCTTCCTCGAAGTGGCCGCGGCGCGCCTGCTGCGCACCGGTGAACGAGCCCTTCTCGTGGCCGAACAGCATGCTCTCCATCAGCTGTTCGGGAATCGCGGCGCAGTTCACCGGGACGAACGGTCCCTTGGCGCGGCGCGACAACTGATGGAGCGCGCGGGCGACGACCTCCTTGCCCGTGCCGGTCTCGCCGCGCAGGAGCACGGTGTAGTCGGCCGACGCATAGAGGCGGACGCGCTTCACGAACTCTGCGCACGCCGGACTCCGCGTCTCGAGCGCGATGTGCGACGCCGACGCCACCGCATCGCGATCGAGCAGGCTCCGGACGAGCACGCGGTTGCCGAGCGCCGTCGCGAGGATGCGGCTGCAGAACGCGACACGCTGCAGATCCTCCGCGGTCAGCGTCGCGCCATCGCGGGTGCAGTCGGCGTACATCACCCCGAGGTTCTTGCCGAGCGCCTGGATCGGCATCGCGACCGCGGCGGAGATGCCTTCGCTGCGCACGCTGTGGAACGTGCGCGCAACCGGGTCCGACGACGCGACCGGCACGTGCACGACGCGACCGTTCTGCCGCGCCTGCTCGACGAGCGAACGGCTCACGCGGAACGCGCGTCGGTCCTCCGGGCGTGCGAGGAAGAACGACTGGTCGCCGTCGTCGAGATCGAGCAGCACGTGCACACGATCCGCGCCGGTCGCGCCGAGGATCGCCGCCATCGCCGCCTGCGCCATCTGCTCGGAGCTCTTCAGTCCTTCGAGATGGTCCGCCATCTCCATGAACGTGCGGTACCACGCTCCGACCGGTGACCCCGCCGCGGGGCCGAACGCCGCCGGATCGATCTCCGCTACCGCGGCGGCGCCCGCGTCCGCGCGCGGGCGCAGTTTGACGAGTGCCGGGCCCACGTTCAGCACGTCGCCGTCGAGGCAGTTCTCGAACCTCGCGCCGACGGAGCCGGTCGCGCAACGGATCGGGAACGGCAGACCCGGCTCGGCGCGGACGCGCAGCCGGCCCCGCTCGTCGCGCGCCACCTCGAGCACACGCCCGACGACGCCGGGCAGGTCCAGCACCACGTCGCACCCCGACTTCGGGCCACCGATCCAGAAGGCATCGGCCTCGACTTCGAGTTCGCGTGTTCCGGACCGATCCGTGATCTCGATGGCGATGGGCATCGTCGGATTGTCGCCGGCAACGAGTCGGGGCGGGAGGCCCCCGTCGGGATCCCGCCGGTGTCGGACGATCCCGCCTCGGAGCCGGCGGTTCCGGTTAGGCTCCTTCCCGTCCGTGCCGCGCCGGCGCGGATGCGCCCGACACCAGCTTGCTTCCCGGGCGCCCATCGCCGTCCCCGCTTTCCCGCATGTCGCGTTCCACCGCCAACGCGAGCGCCGAGCGTCTCCTGCACGCATCGCCGCATCGCACGGTCTTCGTGACCGTGGACCCGGCGACCGGGGAGCGTCTCGCCGCGAAGGTCTTCGTCGCCGGCTCCACCGCCGACGCGGAGCGCGAGACCGAGATGGCGACCCTGTGCGCCGGCCCCGGAGTCGTGCGCTACCTGCCGGCCGACGAAGACCCGGTGACGGGAAGACCACGTACACGAACCGTGTTCGTCGACGGCCTCGATCTCGACCAACTCGTCGCCGCACACGGCGCCGTTCCCGCCGCGACGGCATGCCGCCTCCTGGCGCCGGCCGCCGACGCGCTCGCCGCGATGCACACACTGTGCGCGCCGGCAGCGCCGCACGGGATCGCACACGGCGACGTGAAACCGAAGAACCTGCTTCGCACGTCGACGACGACGCTGCTGCTGGACTTCGAGCACGCGCATGCGTTGCCGCCACCCGTCGCGGGGGCGACGCACGGGGCCGCCGACGTGAACGCACTCGCATCGACACTGCGCTGGCTGCTGTCCGGAGGCGGACTCGCGACGCTGCCGCAGCACGAAGCCGTGAACGCGCTGCTCGAACGGTGCGAAGGGCGCACGCCTCCGCCCGCCGCGACGGTCGCGACGATCCTGCGCGAACTCGCGGAACGACTCGACGACGATCCGGACGAAGCGTTGCTCGATGCCGCCGCCCGCGGCGACGCATCGGCCGGAACCCCGGCCCGCGCCGGACTCGCGCGCTTCCTGACGAAGACCGCCCGCATTCGCCGAACCCTGCCGCACCTGCTCGCTGCCGCCGCGCCGCTGATCGCCGAACCCGCCGCGATCCTGCGCGCCCTGCGCACGACCCTCCGCCTGGTGAAGCACTTCCCGCGTCACGAACCGACATGGCGGCGCCTCGAGACGCTGCGGGGAACGACGGGACGCATGCTCGCCGAAGCGGCGACTCGCACGGCTGACCGGCGCCGGGCCGAGGAGTTCACGAACGCGACGCTGTGGCTCACCGAAGTCCGCGCTTCGATGCTGATCGCCGCCGGCCTGCCCGGCGGCTGCCCGGTACCACAGGACGGTCCGGCCAGGATGGCCGGGCTCCTGCAGCGTGACCCGCTGGCGCACCTGCACCAGCTCGCGGCGCAGGTCGACGACGCACGCTCGACGCTCGCAGCCGAGATCGACGCGATCGTGAACGCCGAGAACAGGCTCGATCTGGACGTCGCCGAGCGACGCATCGAGGCCATGGCGGCGAACTACGGCGGATCGTCGCCGAGCGCCGCGCGCTGCCGTGATCGACTGCACCGGCTCGCCTTCTATCTCGATCGCATCGCTCGCGCCCAACCGAACGTCGAGCGGATCGGATCGGCGTGGGACGCCGTCGCGTTGAAGCCGTTGACCGAGTTCGTCGCGAGCGCTTCGGCAGCGGGCCAACGCCGCCCCCGCACGGAAGGCGGCGCCGGCGTCGTCGGACTTCGCAGCCTGCAGATCACGCTGGTCAACCTCGGCGAGGAGTTCCCGGATCTGCCGAAGGTGGCACCGGCCGTCGAAGCGTTGAACCTGGCACTCGCTCACACGACGGACCACGCGTGGCAGCTGCTCGGGGACGCCGAGAAGTGCCTGCGCACGATCCCGGTTCCGGTGCGTCCCCTGCAGGTCGCGCTGAGCCGCCTCGACACGTACCGGATCCTCGAAGCACTCGTCGATCGCCCCGGCCGGCCACGCAGCACGCTGCTCGACGCACTCGAGGGCCTGCGCCTCCGGCTCGACCAGGCGCGGGCAACGCGCGACCGCCTGACGGAGGGAGCCGAACAGGCGATGGCGCGCGGTCACTGGACGACCGGGCTCTTCGACATGGAACGCGCCGTCGCCGACATCGACCCGGTCGACGAGACGGACCGCGCCGAAGCAGCACGTCTCACCGCGCGTCTCGCCGAAGCGCGCCGGCGAAAGCAGGAAGTCGACACCGCCGTGCGCCGCAACGTCGAACTCGCGACGCGGTACGCGACCCTGCAGGACGATCCTTCGAGTTCGTTCGAGGACCGATTGCAGGCGCTCGCGGACCGCCGCGAATGCCTTCGGCTGCTCGCGACCCACGCACCCGCCGAACGCGCGGTCCTGTACAGCGGTGACCTGCGCGACCTCGCGACGCAGACCGCGATCGAAGAGACAGCGCGCGCCGAGCACCGCATCGACGGCACGGTCGATCCCTTCGAACGGCTGCGGATCGCACGCGAAACCGTGGACCGGCTCGCCGGCTCCGAAACCGGGACGGGCGCCGAACCGTCCGGTCGCGTCGTGCGCCTGCTCGAACACTGGCGCACCGTCGCCTCACACTGCCAGCTCGCCGTCGACCGTGTCCACGACGCAGCGAAGTCGGAACGCCGGCAGCGGCGGCGGCTGTGGCGCGTCGGAGCGGCGGCAGCGCTGGCGTCGGCCGGGGCCATCGTCCTCGCACTGTGGCCGTGGCTCACCGGCTCACCAGCGCGCGCGGGCGGCCGCGGGGACGGCGCGTCGTTCGATCGACTGGCGGTGCGAGCGGCGGCGCTGCCCGCTTCCGTCCGCGAGGGCGCCCTCGGACTCGTCCGATCCGCCCGCGCGGCGAACGACGACAGCACCTTCGACGCCGAGTCGTGGAGCGCGACGTGGGCAGCCGAACTGCGAGCGTTCGCGCAGCGCTCGGACGATCTGGCGGACCGGAGCGAGGCGTACGGGTTCGCGGTTGCTTGCTGGGACGCGGCCCTGCTCGCCGCACGCAGCCGCGTCGACATCGCGACGCGCGATCGGATCGATCGCGACTCCGCGCGCCTCGCCGAGGAACTCGGCTCCGGACTGCGGCCATCGCGCTGAACCCGGATCAGCCCGAGAACAACCCGTGGTCGTCGCCGCGCACCGGACCGCGCGGCAGCACTTCCCACGGCGAGGCGGCGAGCAGGTCCGCCGGTCGCACACGCGCACCGCGCGGGGCGAGGCCGCACAGGAACGCGAGATGACCGACGAGCGCCTCCGGCGACACCCCGCACTCGCGGAAACGGCGAAGTGACGTGTCGCCGTGTCGCTTCGCGAGGCGTCGACCGTCCGCGCCGACCACCAGCGGCACGTGCACGAAGCGCGGAGGCGCGAGACCGAGCGCTTCGTACAAGAGCAGCTGCCGCGGGGTGCTGGGCAGGAGGTCGTCCGCGCGGACCACTTCGCTCACGCCCGCCGCGGCGTCGTCGACGACAACGGCGAGCTGGTACGCCGGTCCGCCGTCGCGCTTCTGCACGACGAAGTCACCGGCGATCGTGCCCCGCTGCGAACCGGCGAAGCCGTCGACGAAAGGCACTTCGTCCCGATCGACGAGAAAGCGCAGCGCGGCGTCGCGCCCGGTGGCGGCCTTCGCGGCGGCGAGGTCCGCGTATCTGCCGCGACAGGTTCCCGGGTAGACGGGCTCGTCGCCCGACTCGTGCGGCGCCGACGCCGCCTCCTCGATCTCGCGACGCGAACAGGTGCACGGGTAGACGCGGCCGTTGGCCGTGAGCCGCGCGACTGCGTCGGCGTAGGCGTCGAGGCGTTCACTCTGCAGCACGGGCTCGCCGTCCCAGTCGAGACCGAGCCACCGCAAGTCCTCGATCGTCTGCGCGACGGCGGCGGGCTTCACGCGCGGGCCATCGATGTCCTCGATGCGCAGCAGTAGAGTCCCGCCCCGCGCGCGCACCGACATCCACGCCAGCAGGAACGTACGCGCGTTGCCGAGGTGCAGCGCCCCCGTCGGGCTCGGCGCCAATCTCCCGACCGTCGACCTCACGGATGCAACCGTCATCGCAGCAGGCCCTCGTTCTACGCATCGACGCCAAGGTCTGCCATGTCGAGATCGGCGGTGAGACGCGCCAGCTCCCCCTGGCCGGCAAGCTCTTCGAGGATCGCTCTCACGAAAAGCGGCCGCTCGCCGTCGGGGACCGGGTCCTGCTCGACACGACCGGTCGCGCGATCGATGCGGTGCTGCCGCGCAGTTCGCAGCTCCACCGGCGCGCCGCCAGCGAAGGCGAGGAGCGGGCCCAGGTGGTCGCGGCGAACATCACGCACGTGCTCGCGGTCGCGAGCGTCGCGTCGCCGCCGTTCCAGCCCGAACTCGTCGACGGCATTCTCGCCGCCGCCGCGCGAGAACGCATTCCGGCTTCGCTCGTGCTCACGAAGATCGATCTCGCTCCGGACGAGGCGAAACGATGGAGCGCGGCATACGCGCACGCCGGTGTGCGGGTGCTCGCGACGAGCACGGCCGAAGGTCACGCCACCGAGGACACCCTGCGCGAGCTCGGGGTGCTGCTCCACCAGAACCGCACCGTCGTGAGCGGACTCTCGGGTGCCGGCAAGTCGTCGCTGCTGAACACGCTCGTCCCCGGGGTGAAGCTGCGCACGGGCTCGCTGAACCACATCCGCCAGGGTCGACACACGACGACGCACACCGAGCTGCTGGCGCTGCCGGGCGGCGGCCACGTGCTCGACACGCCCGGCGTCCGCAACTTCCACCTCTTCTGCACCGGGTCCCAGGAACTGCAATTCCTCTTCCCGGAGATCAGCACGCTGCTGCCGTCGTGCGAGTACCGGAGCTGCCTGCACGCCGACGAAGCGAACTGCGCCGTTCGCTCCGCGGTCGAACGCGGCGAGTTGGCTGCCAGCCGCTACCGCTCCTACCGCACGATGCTCCGACACGCGCTCGAAGCGGAGGACCCGACGGCGCAGCCGGGGCGGGACTCGGGTCGCGGCGGCGGGCGACGACGCCCGCGGCGGCGATGACGCGTCAGGGCACGAAGGTGAGGTACTTGTACCACCAGCCGAGCAGGAGCCCGGCGAGCATCGCGAGCAACAGGCGTCGCACCGGCAGGCGCACGAGCAGATCGGCGAAAGAGCGCCGGCGGACGAGACACACGAGCGCGTGGACGCCGAGCACGAGCCCGACGATCGCCACCGCGGCCCCGAACGGCTGCGTCGCGAACGCGGCGAGCGGGCGGCCGTGCACGACGAGACACGCGGCGGTCGTGCACCCGCACGTCGGGCAGGGGATGCCGTAGTGCAGCGGCCAGCCGCACTCCGTCATGCCGAGACGCTCGTGGGTGCCGATGCCGCGCGGATCGGGGGACACGGAGGCGAGCAATGCGGTGACCGCGATCGCAGCGGCGGCCACGACTCCGGCGGCGACGCGGTCCTTCCACGGACCCACGGGGCCCTCGGCGATCGGGACGGTGAAGGGCGGACGCGGCATCGCGGACGACGGCTGTCCGCGCGAACGGTCAGCCGAAGTCGTAGACGTACGCCATGCGGTCCTTGCGGACGATCGCGTAGTCGAGGTTCTTCAACAGCGTGAGCTCGGGGTTCGCGAGGTCGAGCCCGCGTACGACCGGGTTCTGCATGATGAACCACCGCCGCCCCGTCACCGGCTGGGACTCGTACGCGCCCGTCTCGATCTGGCCGGCGAGTTCGAACTGCACGATGCCGTTGTAGAACGCGCGGATGCGGCTCGCTTTCTCGGGCGAGTTCGCGAGGCGGCGCATCGTCTCGTCGCCAGCGACCTCGACGAGCTCGTGCGCGAGGATCACCTCGGCGATGTTGACCATCACCGACGGTGTGCGGATGACCTCGTTGTTCCGCAGCGACACGAGCGTCGCGTCCTGCACGGGCAGGAACGTGCGGCCGTAGTCCTCGAGCAGGTTCGTGAGGCGCTTGCTCTTGTTGGGCAGGCGCCCCTTCACGAGGAAGACGTCGGTGAGGAACACATCCTCGACGAACACCGGCGATGCGGTGGAGCCTCGAGAGTCGGGTCGTTCGTTCATCGTTGCTGGGTGCGCCGGGCGGCGCTGCCGACGAGTTTGCGGACCCGGCCGGCGAGGTAGAACGAACCGGCGACGAGCCGCGGGCCCGGTCCGCGGCGCAAGGCCGCGAGGCCGGACTCGACGTCCGCCGCCACTTCGCACGGTGCGCCGCGCTCCGCCAGGAAGGCGGCGATCGCAGCGGGGTCCTCGCCGGACGTTCCCGACAGCTCGGTGACAACGAACCTATCGGCAAGAGGCAGCAGCGCACTCAAACCCTCGCGCCACCGCTTCCCCGCGGCCGAGGCGAACAGCACGCCGATCCGGCGGCCGCGCCACCGGCGGCGCAGTTCGTCGGCAACCGCGGCGAGCGAACGTTCGGTGTGCGCGCCGTCGAGCACGAGCACTTCGCCGTCGGATTCGGCATGGATCTCGAAGCGGCACGGCGGACGCTCTCGCACCAGCGGATCGACTGGCAGATCCGCGTCCGGGAACAGGTGCGCGAACGCCGCGATCGCGAGTGCGGCGGAGGCGGTCTCGAAGCCGGCCGCGTCCGGCAGGAACACGGGCACGTCGCGGCCGTCCTGCAACCACAGGCCGGCGCGGAACCCGTCGTTGCTCCAGCGCGGATCCCGGTACCCGAAGTCCTCGCCGAAGACGAACAGGCGCGCGTCGTTCGCCGCGCAGTGCGCACGGACGACGGCCAGCGCCTCGCCCTCCGTGCCCGTGAAGCCGACGCCGCCAGCGCGGATCACCGGCGCCTTCTCGCCGGCGATCGCAGCCACCGTGTCGCCGAGCACGTCCGTGTGTTCGAGTTCGATCGTGGTCACGATGCTCGCGTCGACCGGGAGAGCGCTCGTCGCGTCGTGGCGACCGCCGAGCCCGACTTCCCAGATGGCGAGGTCGGTGCGCCGCGCGGCGAACCACTCGGCGGCCGCGAGCGTCATCGCTTCGAAGAAGGTCGGCGCACGCTCGCCGACACCCGTGTCGACGATGCGACGGAGCAGGGGCTCGAGGTCTTCGATCGGGATCGTCCGTCCGGCGCAGCGGATGCGCTCGAGGATCGTCTCGACGTGCGGCGACGAGTAGACGCCAGCGCGCCGCCCGGTCGAAGTCGCGAGCGCCTCCAGGAAGGAACACGTCGTGCCCTTTCCCTTGCTGCCGCCGACCTGGATCGCCGGGCGCGGCGGCGCCGACGCACCTGGTCGCGCGAGGTGCGCACGCATCGTCGCGAGGTCCCACAGGCGCCGATCGGGCCGCGTGCGCTCCCAGTTCACGAGGAGCGACAGCAGCGGCTGCAGGTGTTCGGCGGCGGCGTCCACTGGGGTTTTCGCCGCGGGCCTTGTGCGCACTCGGCGGGGGCCGCAACACTACCGGCCCCCGCACCGCCGAGGTATCGCATGAACGTCCGCTGGCTCCCCGTCGCCGTCCTGCTGTCGCTCGCCCTTCCATCCGTCGCGCAGAATCCCGGTGAAGGCGGCGGCAACGGCGAACGCCGCCGCAACGGTGCCCGCGAGCGCCCGGCCGTCGAGCTGAAGAACCTGACGTTCCGCGAGGAGAAGTTCGCGAGCGAGGCCGTCGGCAAGGAGATGCCGTACGGCGTCTATCTGCCGAAGGGCTACGACGACGAGGCGAACAAGGACAAGAAGTGGCCGCTCGTCGTCTGGTTGCACGGGATGTTCGAGGACCACATGCGGTTCCACGGACGCGGCGGTGCGCCGGTACTCGACAAGGCGATCGGCGAGGGCGACCTGCCGGCCTGCGTCTTCGTGCTCGCGAACGGCGGACGCACGTCGATGTACATCAACGCCGGCGACAAGAAGAACTGGCAGGACCTCGTGCAGAAGGACCTGCTGACTCACATCGAGAAGACCTACCGCGTGTCCTCCGAACGAGGGGAGCGCGCGCTGATGGGGATCAGCATGGGTGGCATGGCGTCGCTGCGGATCGGCTTCACGCACCCGGACCTGTTCGGCACGATCGCGGTCCACAGCTCCGCGGTGTTCCCCGCCGACCCGAAGCAACTGCCGGAGGGCCTGCAGAAGCGCGCCTCGCAGTTCGGGCTCGACGAGGTGTTCGGCAATCCGATCGACGAGAAACTGTGGCGTGCGACGAACCCCCTCGGGATCGCCGAATCGCTCGACCCGAAGAAGCTCGCCGGACTCCATCTCTACTTCGACGCAGGGACCGAAGATCGCTTCGGCTTCGGCAAGTCGAACGAGCAGCTCCACGCCGTTCTCGAGAAGAAGGGCATCGAACACACGTGGAACCTCGTCGAGGGCGGCGGCCACGCGTGGGGTTCGGGCTTCAAGGAAGAGTCTTTGCTCGCGTCCCTGAAGTTCGTCGGCGATGCCTTCGAGCACCGCGGCGCGACGGCGGCCGGACTCGAGGGCCTCGGCGGATCGATGGGCGGCGGATCCGATGGCAAGGCGGAGACGCCGCCGAAGAAGTGATGCAGCGGTCGTCCGGAGCGTCGAGGCTCGCCGCGAGCACGGAGAAAACCCGCACACGCCGCTGCATCCGAGCCGATGAGCGCGGCTAGGAGCCTCCGCCGCGCCGCGTGCGCGGCCAACGCATGTTCAACCTCGAACATCGGGTCCGCGTCTTCGTGTTCCAGGTGCTCGATCGCCGAGTCGAGTACCTGTTGCTGCGGCACAAGCCGCGCGACGAGTGGCCCCTCGGTCCGGTCGTCGGGCCGGTGACACCGGGCGAGAAGCTCGAGGACGCGATCCGCCGCGAAGTGCGCGCCGAAACCGGCCTGCGGCGCCCCGTTCACCTGATGGAGCTGCTGCAGCCACAGAAGGAGTTGTTCGGCGAACTCGGTGTCGTCGAGTGGCCGTTCGCCTGGCAGGCCGGGACGCCAACGGAACCGGTCGGTGCCTTGCGTCCGGGGCCGATGATCGGTGAGATGCAGTGGTTGCCGTTCGAAGAGGCGTTCCGCTCCCTCGAGATCCCGGGCGATCGCGATGCCCTCGTGCGGCTGCAGCTGGGCCTGCAATAGTCCGCAGCGTTTCGCCGCCCGGCTCGTAGCTTCGCGCCGCGAACGGACCTCCCGTTCCGCCGCCCCCGCGCACCCGTTCCACCAATGAGCGACGACTCGAAGACCAAGCCCACCGACACCCTCGCCGACGGCCGCCTGCCGAGCTCCACGATGCGGAGCTACGCGCTGCTGACGCCCGATCTGAAGCAGCTCTACATGGGCTTCTACAAGGCGACCTACGGCAAGACGAAGCTCGACCTCAAGACGAAGGAGTTCATCGCGATCGCGGCGGCCCTGACGTCGGGGTGCAAGGGCTGCCTCGAAGGCCACCTGAAGAAGGCCAAACGGGAGGGCGCGACGAGCGACGAAATCGCGGAAGTGATCGCGATCACGCTCGGCGTCAACGCCGCGACGATCGTCGACCGCTCCGACATCGCGAACTTCCACCTGGGCGGGCTGTACGATCGCCCGGAGAGCTGATCGACTTTCTCCGGCCGCGGGCCGACCGCGCCGTTCTCGGCGCAAGGACCAAACCGGCCGCCCCCTCGCTCCGTTCGTCCAGACGCCGATGCTGCCGTCGTCCGCACGCCCGTTCCCCCGCATTCCTGCGATCTACCGCTTCGCCGTGATCGGCGTCGTGGCCGCAGTGGTCTTCTACGCCACCGCCTTCCGCACGCCCGCGCCGGCGCCGCGCGAAGAGATCGAGCCGACCGAGCCCGCCGTCGCCGTGCCCAGCATCGACCGGCAACTGCTCGACTCGGCGCGCGATGCGACCCGGGAGCAGCGTCTCCTCCTCGAGCCGGAACCCTTGCGCCACCTCCTGGGCGTCGCGATCGACGTCGGACCCAGCACGATCGCCGTGCTCGGCGTCCCGCCGAAACCGCTGCCCGTCGACGAAGTGCGCGCGCACGTGGACGAATGGCGCGGTCGATGGCTCTGGTACGAAGGAACCCTCGAACAAGTCCAAGGCCCGCGCGACGGTCATCCGATCGCCGGGTTCTCGATCTGGGAA
>JAEUHQ010000165.1 GCA_016794565.1 Planctomycetota bacterium
TCCGACACGACTTCCACTCGACGGCGCGCAGCACGTACGCGCGCGGCCACAGTCCCGTCAGCACGAAGGCGCCGTCCGGGTCGGTGTGAGCGAAGTGCGCCGAGTTGCACACGCCTTCGCCGAGCACGGCCTCGCCTTCCATGCCGGTGCCGAGGTCTTCGAGGGGTTGGTACACCGACCGCGACGCGGGGTCCGGATCGAGCGGCTCCGCCTCGGCGAGGAAGACGGTCGTGCGAGCGACGGGGCGGCCCGCGGCGTCGACGACGCGGCCCCGAACGGTGGACAGCGGTGCGCCGAAGCGCAGCTCGAGTTCGACGGGGCCGGGCGCAGCGGGCAGCGAACGAACTCCGTCGCGGACGGTGACGAAGATCGGCGCGTCCGGCCCCGCGCCGCTCGGCGGCAGGAGCCGCGCGCTGATGCGATCGGGCCGGTCGGCGGGGTCGCGATCGAGCGGCAGCCGCGCGGTGCCGGCGGCGTCGGCCCATCGATCCTCGGCGCCGAAGCGTACGACGGCGTGCGGCGCCGGCGCGCCGTCGGCGTGGCGAACGTGCACCACGAGTTCCGTCCGCGTCGACGATGCGGCCGGCGCGCTGGCCGGCTCCTGGGGGCGCGGATCGACGGCGTCGACGACGGCCGTTCGTTTCGCGCCGGGCGCGGGCGCCGGCGGTGCGCCGGCGGCGGGCACGGCTGCCGCGGCGGTCCGCGCCGGCGCTGGCGGTGTGGACGCCGTCGTCCAGGACAGTGCCGTGCCCGCGCCGACGAGGGTCAGCGCCGAAGCCGCGAGCAGCCACGCGGCGCGGCGACGCGTTCCGGGCATGCACGGGAGCAGGAGCCAGTCCGCGCGCGGCGTGCGATCGCGCCGCGCGAGGCGCGCGAGCACGAGTTCCCTCGCGCGCTGCAGGCGCTTGCGCACCGCCGCTTCCGTGGTGCCGTCGGCGGACGCGATCGCGGCGATCGATTCGCCGTTCTCGTGATGGCGCAGCAACGTGCCGCGGTACGGCTCGGCCAGTTCGCACACGGCCGTCGCGACGCGGCGGACCTCCTCCATGCGTTCGATCAGCGCCAGCGTCGACGGCGCGGTCGGGTTCGCCGCGGCGACCGCGCGCTCCCGTTCGTCGCGGCGGCGGTGCGAACGGTGCAGCAGGGCGGCGGCGCGGCGCGCGATCGTCGCGAGCAACGGGCGTTCGTCGCTGCGCCGCTGCACCGCGGCGAGCCACGTCGACTGCAGCACGTCGTCGACGTCACTCGTGGTCACCAGCTGCCGCACGAACGCGCGCAGCCAGTGCTGATCTTCGGCCAGGGGCCAGGCGAACGGATCGTCAACTCGGTTCATGCGACGTGGATTGCCGCGGTCGACCGCGCGTGACAGGATCTTCGCGGCCGACCACGCCGTCCACCGCCCGCGGCGATCAGTGCCAGCCGCCGAGGGTGATGCGCCGTCCGAGAGTGGTGATGAGGCCCGCTGCGTTCGCGCCCGGGTCGAGCACCACACCCTGCGACGTGACGACCAGACCGATCGAGTCGGGCGAAGGCGGGGTCTGCCACGTCATCTCGGCCTTGCCGACCGCGTCGCTGACGTCCGCGAGCAGGACGATCGGGTCGGTGTAGAGCCAGCAGTTCGGCGCGCCGATCCCCGCGAGCGGGGCGAAGAACTGCTGCACACCGAGCGCCGTCAGCGCGATCCGATTGGCGAACAGGTTGCCGACCGTGAAGTCGAGCTTCTCGCCGACGTCGGGCGTGCCGGCGACCGTGAAGGTCGGCAGGCCGTGCGTGCCGGCGCACGACTGACCGATCGGCGCGATCGAACCCGCGACGTGCACGAACGGCGGGATGCTGTACTGCGGGAACAGATCGTTCTGCGGCCACGCGGTGATCGTGTTCGCGATGTCGCTGAGCTGCTGGCCGTGCGTCGCGCCGGACAGGTTGTTGCGGTCGCCGTTGGTGAGGAACACGAACGACAGCCCGTCCTTCCTGTGCGCGATGAAGGACACCGCGCCGTAGAGACGGCCGTTGTGGTGGCACATGCGCACCTGACCGCCCGTGCCGTTCGGGACGTCGGCCGCGAACCAGCCGTTCATCAGCGTGTTGTAGCCCGGTTCGACGGACCACATCGCGTCCGTGCTGTCGGGCGACAGCAGCGGGTTGCTCGCGCCGAGGTCGAACGCGGCGAGGATCTTCGCCATGTCCGGAGCCGACATGACCCAGCCGCCGTGCGAGTCCATGTTCGTCTTGTTGAGCGCGCCGTACTGGCCGGCGACCCAGGGGCGGGCGTCGTCGAGCACGCTGCGCGACAGCATCGGCGTGTAGGGGTGGTAGAAGACCTCGCCTGGGTGCAGTTCGCTGCGCTCGTTGCCGCTCATGCGCGGGCGCACGAGTCCGAGCGGCTGGAAGACGTCGCGCTGCACGATCTGCTCGTAGGTCAGGCCCGGGTTGCACAGCTCGAGCGTCTGGCCGAGCACGCTGAAGCCGAAGTTGCTGTACTGCGACTGCGTGTTCGGCGTGAAGTCGAGCGAAGTCGAGCCGAACACGTAGCGGCGGACCGAGCCCTTGCCGATCGGCAGCGTGAGGCCGAGCGTCGAGGCGATCGTCGGGTCGAGGCCGACCATCGGGTCGGACGTGATGTTGCGGTCCCAGCCGCCCTGGTGCGTGAGCAGCGAGTGCAGCGTGATCTGCGACAGTCGCGGGTCCTGCACGATCGCGCCGGGGAAGTACGAGAGCATCGAATCGGTCGCCGCCATGTTGGCCGACGCGCGGGCGAAGTGCTGGTGCATCACGATGCTCGTGATCGGCTTCGTGCACGACGCGATCTCGAACAGGCTCGTCGGCTGCGTGATCGGATACCCGACGCGGGCGAGCGTGTAGCCGCGCGCATAGACCAGACGGCCGTCGCGGACGATCGCGAGCGATGCCGCGCGCGTCTGGTTGGCGGCCATCCAGTTCTGCACCCACGTGTCGAACGGCGCGAACTGCGGCACCGCGACGCCCGTCTTCGTCAGCACCGGCGTGACCGGCAGGTCGCTCGGCCCGAACACGGCGGCGAAGCGGCGCGACGCGCCGCTGCCGGAGCCCTGCACCGAGATCGGATACAGACCCTGCATCGCGTAGGCGGTCGCATTGGCCTGGTACTGCGCGGACGTCATGTCGTGGTCCACGATGCAGTCGCCGACGTCGTCGCTGCGCCACAGGGACACGAAGCGGTTCGAGTCGTTGAACGCGATCAGCGCCGGGCGCGCATGGCCGTCCGCGAGGGCGTCGAAGTGCTCCTGGAACCCGGCGACGCTCGAACTGATCACTTCCGTCTGGCCGGTGCCGACCGGCCCGAAGGCGACGACGTAGCGCGGGTCGGACGCCGTGCCGTAGATGTCGATCGCCGTGACGTCGAGCCCCTGGTCGTTGGCGGTTGCTCGTTCCGCCAGATACGTGTCCTCGTCGAGGCCGTGGCTGGTCCAGCCCGGCGCGTTCGTGAGTTCCCACGTGCCGGCGAAGCGCGGGTTCGCCGCCGTCCCGAGAGCCGAGAGGATCTTCGGCCGGTAGCCGAGCGGCCACCATGTGCTGGCGAAGGTCTGGTACTCCGCGGCGGTGAGACCGTGGAAGCCCTGCACGGTCGGCCCGGCGCGCAGCACCCAGACCGCGGCGTACTGCGGGTTCGTCGTGGTGCCGTAGATCGACAACGCGATGGGGCGGTAGCCGATGCCCGAGAGCGCGTTCCACTGCGCCTGATGGCCCGCGCCGTCGACGTCGTGGTAGGCGACCTGGGCGATCGCGGCGGAGGAGAAGAGGAGTGCCGCGGCGAGCGCGGCGGAGCACGGGAAGGTGGTCATGGGATCCTGGGAACTGGGATGCCCGTCACAGCGCCCCCGCCCTTCCGGATCCAAGATCCGAACTGATGCCTCGGGTGGATCATCGTCCGCTCCCGGCGGCGGCAAGGGCCTGCGCGAACGGGGGTTCCGGTGGCGCGGATACCGGATCGGCTCCGCAGGCCCCGTCGGTCAGAAGTCGGCGGCGAAATTCGAGTTCCGCGCGCCGTGATCCACGGGAGGCATCAGTACGGGAGGGGGCCTCGGATCCGGTGGCCCGCGCCGACAAGCGCCCCATGCGCCGCCCCGAACCGATCCGCCCGCACGAGCAACCAGTCGGTTTCGTAGGTCGAGATCACGAAGACCGGCACCTGGGCGTCGGCGAGGGTCCGACAGATCGACGCCAGGACCCCGATCGTCGTCATCTCGACGACGCCGGCGATGCCGAGTGCGACGCGGTCGCGTTCCTGCCGGACGCCAGGGGGCACGTGGCGCTGCGCGCACACCACCGACAGCTCGGCGGCCGTGCGCGACACGGTGACGAATCGGCCGAGCGCCCACGAGGGCACGGCGGCGTGGGGGTCGAGGCGCGCGATCGCCAGGCGTTCGTCGTGGACGAGGAAGTCGAACGTGGGGTGCGTCATGCGGGCCATTCTCGCCGCCGCCGAGGTCGCCACCTACGCTCGGTCCAATGCGCGCAGTGATCGTTCGCCACGAAGACCACGAAGGCGAGGGCCGGTTCGGTCCCGCGTTGTCGCGGCACGGCTTTTCGATCGAGCGTCGCTTCCGGACAGTGCTCTCGGGCGACGCGGATGCCGACCTCGTGGTCGTGATGGGCGGGCCGATGAGCGCGTGCACGCTGCCGGCCCATCCGTTCCTCGCGCGCGAGCTCGCGCTCATCGTCGATCGGCTGCAGCGCGATCGGCCGTGTCTCGGCGTCTGCCTCGGGGCACAGCTGCTGGCGCGGGCAGCCGGCGCGCGCGTGGTGCGCGGCGCGAACGGGCCCGAGATCGGCGCACTGCCGGTCGAGTGGACGGCTGCCGCCGGGAGCGATCCGGCGATCGGCGCCGCACCGGGCGCGCCGGTCGTCGCGCAGTGGCACGAGGACACGTTCACGCCGGTGCCCGGCGCCGTGCTCCTCGCGTCCAGCTCCCGCTACGAACAGCAGGCGTTCCGCCTCGGTGCTTCGTACGGGTTCCAGTTCCACATCGAACTCGACGCGGCGGCCTTTGCGCGGTGGCTCGACGCGGGTCGCGCAGAGCTCACGGCCTCCGGCGCAGACGTGGACGCGTTGATGGGCGCAGTGCCGCGTCTGGCCGCAAGCGACGCGGCGCACGAACGGCTCGTCGATCGCATCGCAGCCTGTTTCGCCGCGGCGGTCCGGTGCACCCCGCACTGAAGTGCGAGCGGCGCCGGAGTCGTGCGTGGCGCCGCGGCCGGGTTTGCGCGACACTGGCCGCGTCGCTGCTTCGAACGGAGAACCCATGCTCGCCCTCGTGCTCGCCGCCGCTCTCGCCGCCCCGCAGGAACCGCTCCGCGTCGCGGTGTTCGCCGACGAAGCAGAGGAGTCGATCGACAAGGGCTTTCTGCGCGGTGTGAGGCGCGCTGCCGATGCGGCCAACAAGGACGGGGTGAACGGGAGCAAGGTCGAAGTGCGCGTCGTGCCGGTGCCGGCCGCGCCGACGGCGGTTCTGGCCGCGGTCGACGCGTTGAAGGCCGACGGAGCCGTCGCCGTCATCGCGCCGCAGGCGGCGTGGATCGCGGACGCCGTGCGGAGGGCGAGCGTCGGCAAACTCGCGTGCTCGTCGTTCGTGATCCCGCCGACCGATGCCCTGGCCCTGGTCGACCGTGTGCTGCACAAGAACTTCTGCATGGACCGCGTCGGGTTCGTGCACGACAAGACGAAGGAGTCGGTGGAGTTCGGGAAGTGGCTCGCTCGCGGCGGCCTCACTGCGCCGACCGAACTCGCCTGGGAGATCGACGTGGCGGCGGCGCCCAAGGCCGTGCAGAAGCAGTTCGAGAAGGAGCGGCCGCAGGTGCTGCTGGTCGACGCGGATCCGCCCGCGGTGGCGAAGTTCGTCAAGGAGTCGCTCGGCGCCGACCGCATCCCGATCGTGCTGATGCCGCGCGCGTGGGACGCGTCGTTGCTGACGATGGAGCGACGCTGGTTCGTCGTGCAGGGTCCGTCGATGGCTTCGTCGACGACATCGACGGCGGTACGGACCGACTACGAACGTGATCACGGCGTGCCTGGGTTCGGCGTCGCGGAAGGATACGAGGCGATGCTCGGCATCGTCGAAGCGGCGCGGGCCGCGAAGGCCAACGATCCGGCTTCGATCGCCACGGGTCTGCCGAAGCTCGTCCTGAGCGAAGTGCGCGGGCGGACCGTGTTCGACCTCGCGATCGGCGCCTTCGTGCCCGGCGCCGCGCTGTGGATCGCGCAAGGCGGAGCGCTGGTGCCGTACGTGCCGGGCATCGTGGCGGCGCGCGCCGTCGGCACGTCGGCCGGCACCGACACGAAGCCCGAGCGTCCGCCACAGAAGCAGATCGGCGAACCCTTCGGAACATGGCGCACGCGCCAGTTCGCTCCCGAGGACGGCGCCCAGACGGTGCTGCTCGACTGGGCGACCGATGGCGGGTTCGCCTCGTCCGAAGAGGATCTGAAGCAGCTCGGCCTCTCGACCGGCGGCGCCGACCCGCTCGTCGATCATCTCGTCCGCGAGGAGATCCTCGCGCGCATACTCGCGATCGCGTCCACGAAGTTCGGCCGCAAGGAGGACGGCAGCGGCGTCGTCGGCAAGAGCCTGAAGATCGTGTTCGTGAAGTACCTCGCGGTGAAGGACCGCGAGAAGAAGCGTCTGCGTCTGTGGCCCGCGTATGTCGGCGGCGACCATCCCGAAGCGGGCGGCGAGGCGTTCGGCACCTACTGCCGCGTGTACTCCACGTTCATCCGCCGTACGATCTTCCAGTCGCACGCACTCGCGCCGGCGGTGTCGACCAGCGACCTCGAGTTCCTCGACGGGACGTACGCGTTCAGCGCCGACTACGCGAAGGACAAGCGCAGCGAACTGATCCGTGCCCTCGTCAACGGCTACGCGGGGTCGATGGCGCTGACGCTCGCCCACGAGGTCGGGCATCTCGCGGGACTCGGTCACGTCACCGACGACCCGGTCGACCTGATGAACGTCAACGAAGGCGCCGGCCTCGACTACCGCGACGCACGGTTCGGCACCAACACGTGGGCGTTCCTCGTCGAGCGGTGGGGGCTCACAGGCGACAAGCCGAAGAAGAAGTGAGCCTCGTTCACGCCGCTGTCGCAGCGGGGCCGGACTCGCGCGGTCGTCGTGCGTCGCCCCGCGTGGCGCGGATGGCTCAGTACTGCTTGAACTCGCCGCCGTTCTCGTCCGCGAGGCGCCGAAGGAACTCGGCGTTCAGGTCCTTGCCGATCGCGATGCAGTGGATCGTCACGCGCTTCAGCGCGTTCCACTCGCGAACGGCGATCAGGATCTTGTCGGTGGAGTCGAGCTGGCCGTCGGGCTTCGTCGGCGACCCGTCGGTGAGCAGGAAGATCGTGTCCAGCTCGAGGCCGTAGTACTTGTCCTTCGCGCCGCGGCCGACGAGGCTGAAGCCCTGCTGCATCGAGTCGTGGATGTTGGTGCTGGACGACGGCGAGAGTCCCTTCACGAAGGCCTGCGCGCGCACGACGACGTCCTTCGCGGCCGGCTGCAGCTTCTTCTCCCACCAGTGCGGCTGGTCGTTGTACCAGAGGATCGCGAACTTCTGCTCCGGTCGCAGCAGGCCGAGCGCCTTCGACAGTTCGGCCTTGCACGCTTCGAGACGCGACGTCTCCGCACCGCCTTCGGTCTTCGCGGCGCCGGTCTCGACCTTCACCTTCTCCTTCATCGAGCCCGAGCAGTCGATCACGTAGAGGATCGACGAGCTGTCTCCCTGCGGGATGCCGAAGTAGTAGAACTTGTCCGTGTCCTTGCGGTGGCTCGGCGTGCCCCCGCCGAGCGGCTTGCCGCCGGCGACGAACCCGGCGCCCTCGGCCTTCCACCAAGCCTGCCAGCTGCCGACGTTCGAGCCGAACTGCTGGCTGGTCAGCACTTCGAGAGCCGAGGCGACGCGCATCTTCATCTGGCCCGTCGCCCGCTCGAGAAGGGTGATCATCGGTGCGATGGCCTCGGGCGTCGCGATCTTCGCGAGCGCCAGTGCAGCACGTTCGGCGACCGCGTCCTCCGGGCTCTGCAGCAGCGCGAGCACGGGAGTCGCGAACGCTTGCGCCGCGTGGCCGGCTCCGGCGAACGCGTCGAGCAGCACGATCTGGTCGGTCGGGTCCTTCGTGCGCGAGAGCGTCGCGACGAGTTCGTCCATCACGTCGACGGCACCCGCACCGAGAGCGCGCGCTGCCGCCAGCTTGAGCGGCGCAGGGCGCTTCTGCGAGCACACCCGCTGCAGCAGCCACAGCAGGCTGTCGCGCCGCGCGGCCACCGCGATGCGGTCCCCGACGGCGCTCTGCAACTTGCGCAGGTCGGCGATGCGATCGCCGAGTTCGGCGCTCTCCTTCTGCACCTCTTTGAGTCGATCCAGGGCGTCCTTCGGCAGTGTGCGCGTCGGGGCCGACTCCTGGCCTTTGATCAGCTTCGCGATCTCCTCGTTCACCGCGGTGCGCTGCGCGTCGTTCGTCGCGATGTCGGCGTCGAGATCGAGCCATCCGGCGACGAAGACCTCGGTCGCCCTCGGCGAATCGATGCCCTTCGTTCCGTCGAGTGCCGCCTGGCGCTCGGCGGCCGGCGGCGGCGCCTTGCCCTTCGCGGCGGCTGCGAACGCCTTCGCGAACGCGGCGAGCGGCTTCGCTTCGTCCTGGGCTGAGAGAGAGAGGACCAGCAGCAGCGCTGTGGTCGCGCGCGGGAGGATGGAGGCGGGCACGGGATGAGGTGGAGGACGGGGAGAGGGCGCGGAGAGTGTGGCGGCGTTCGCCGCGCATGCAACCCGCCACGGCCCGGTGCTCAGCGTCCCGGGATCGCCGTGCCCTTCGGCAGCGCCGATTCGGGTCGCATCGGATCGGAGCGCACGTCGTCGCAGGTGCCGAACTCGCCGTCGATGCCGGCGGTCGTGGCGACGAACCGATCGTTCGATGCGTCGAAACGGAACTCGTGTCCCCAACGGTCGCGGCGCGGCAGCGTGGCGTCCGAAGCGAGGAGCTCGGCCGTCGTCGGCCAGCGGCCCCGCTCGGACGCGAAGTCGGCGGCGGCGTAGGCGAGGCGTTGCACGTCGTACACCGCACGGGTGCCGAACAAGTCGTCCTCGATTCAGGACTGGGGCGGCCGCAGGGCGGCATGCACCAGCGGCAGCATCACGACCGCGAGCGGCAGCAGATCGAACCACGGGCGCGAGCGGGCGGGCTTTCGGCGACGGATCGGCATGGCGGCGAGGATACGCGCCGTACGAGTGCCCGTTCCGTCGTCGCGCACGACTGGAGCGGCGGTCGCGGATCGGGGCGTTCTCGCGAACGGTCCGTGCCAGCGCGACGCCGAGCGTGCCGAGAGTGCGGGTGCGGCGGCGGAGCGCCCGGCGGTGTGCGGTGCGGGTCGATACTCTCTGCGGCGAGTCATGGAGACCTCACGTCGTCATGCCGGATCGATCGCCGCGACTGCGCTCGCACTCCTCACGGGGTGTTCGGGAGGCGGCGGTTCGTCGTCGCCCGACGACGTGGGCATCGCCGCGCGCGTCATCGTACCGCCGCTGCCGTTGCCGACCGGTCTGCCGCAGCCGTCGCCCGTGCAGCTCGAAGTCGCGTTCCCGGCGCTCGTGTTCGACCGCCCCGTTGCGTTCGCTGCTGCGCCCGACGGCAGTGGCCGTGTGTTCGTGGTCGAGCAGCCGGGCCGCATCCGCGTGTTCGCGAACGATCCAGCCGTCACCGTCACGAGGGTGTTCCTCGACATCCGCCCGGTGGTCCAGTTCGGCGGCGAAGAAGGGCTGCTCGGGTTCGCCTGCCACCCGGACTTCGCGACGAACGGCTTCTTCTACGTCTACTACACGCGCGGCACGCCACGGCGGTCCGTGCTGTCGCGGTTCCACGTGTCGGCGGGTGATCCCGACGCGGCGGACCCGGCGAGCGAAGTCGTGCTGATGGAGATCCCGCAGCCGTTCTCGAACCACAACGGCGGCTGCCTCGCGTTCGGTCCCGATGGCAAGCTGTACGTGTCGAGCGGCGACGGCGGCAACGCGAACGATCCGTTCGACAATGCGCAGTCGCTGACGAACTTGCTCGGCAAGGTGCTGCGCCTCGAGCCCGACGGATCGATCCCCGCCGACAACCCGTTCGTGGGGACGGCCGGCGCTCGCGGCGAGATCTGGGCCTACGGCCTGCGCAATCCGTGGCGGATGAGCTTCGACCGGGCGAACGGCACTCTCTGGCTCGGCGACGTCGGGCAGGGCGCGGAGGAAGAGATCGACATCGTGGAGCGCGGCGCGAACCACGGCTGGCGCGTCTACGAAGGGTTCCGTTCGAACGTGAACCCGGCCGCACTGCCCGCGAGCGACTTCGTCGCGCCGGTCCACTCCTACGGTCGTGACATCGGCGCCAGCATCACGGGCGGATACGTGTATCGCGGCGCCGCCGTGCCGGCGCTCGTCGGTGCGTACGTGTACGCGGACTTCGTCAGCGGCATCGTGCAGGCCCTGGTCCACGACGGCGTGCAGGCAGTGCAGAACAGCACGATCGCGCAGACGGCCAACCCGGCCGCCTTCGGCGAGGACGCGTCCGGCGAACTGCACCTGTGTTGTTTCGACGGCCGCATCCGCAGGTTCGCGCCGGCACCGCAGGCGCCGGTCACGCAGATGCCCGCTTCGTTGTCGGAGACCGGGTTGTTCGCCGACGTCGCGACGCTGCGAGCGACGGACGGAGTCCTCGAGTACGCCGTCAACGCGGAGGCGTGGGCCGATGGCGCTGCGCGGCGCCGCTGGCTCGCACTGCCTGGTGCTTCGCGGATGCAGTTCGCGGCCGAGGGTGCGTTCGGCTTCCCGGTCGGCACTGCGCTCGTGAAGCACTTCGAGATCACCACGTCGCCGGGAGTCGTGCAGCGCCTCGAGACGCGCGTGCTGCTGCGGCACGAGTCGGGGTGGCAGGGCTATTCGTACCGCTGGAACGCCGGCGGCGACGATGCGGTGCTCGCAGGTGCCGGCGGCGAGGACTTCGACGTGACGATCGTGGAGCCGACCGGCACGCGGCAGGAGTCGTGGCACGTGCCGGCTCGTGCAGAGTGCGCCTCGTGCCACACGGCGGCTGCGGGTCACGTGCTCGGCGTCACCGCAGCGCAGCTGCAGCGCTCGTTCGCGTACCCGCTCCGCACGGCGAATCAGCTTCGCACGTGGAGCCACATCGGGCTGTTCACGACGGCGATCGGGGCGCCTGCGAGCCACGCGGCCCGCACGGATCCGCGCGACGTCGCGGCACCGCTCGACGATCGGGCGCGGGCGTATCTCGACGTCAACTGCGCGCATTGCCATCGACCGGGCGGTCCGACGCCGGTGGACCTGGATCTGCGTTTCCCGGTCGCGAGCGCTTCGATGAACGTGCTCGGCGTCGCGGTCGTGACCGGTGTGCCGGCGGGCAGCGGTGTCCGCGTGAGTGTTGGCGTGCACACGGCGAGCGAGCTCTGGTCGCGCATCGCGCGGCGCGACGTGTTCGGCATGCCGCCGCTCGCATCGTCCGTCGTCGATTCCGCCGGCGTCGACCTGATCGGGGCGTGGATCGATGCAGGGCCGCCGCCTCGCTGACGCGCTTCTGCCCCGCGCTGGTGGTCGCTGGTCGGGAAAAACCCGTAGTGCGTCGTCCCGATGGGATGACCCCTACGAGCATGTGCGCGTAGGGCTCAAGGGCACGCGGGCGGGGGACGACAATCGCATGCGATGATCCCTCGGTGGCTCTTCCTGGCCATGGTGCCCTTGCTCGGCATCCTGGCCGGTGCGTGCCACCAGGGTCGGCGCGCGGAAGACCCGGGCGCGTTGTCGATCCGCCCCGCCTTCCCGACGGTCGCGTGCGGCGACGAACTCGAGATGTTCGCGGTGCACGTCGCCGTCGACGGAGCTGCGCGGGATGCGACGGACGACGTGCAGTGGATCAGCGCGACGCCCGGTGTGCTGCAGGTCGTCGGCGACCCGGCTCGGCGCGGGTGTGTCGTCGGAGTGAGCGTGGGCCGGGCCGTCGTTCGTGCCGTCGACCCCGTGCGGGGGATCGTCGCGTCGGTGACGGTGACGGTGACCGCCGCGCGTCTGGTGGCGATCGGCGTGACGCCGGCCCTGCCGTCGATCGCACTCGGGACGACGCGGCAGTTCGTGGC
>JAEUHQ010000022.1 GCA_016794565.1 Planctomycetota bacterium
GGGCTGGTGGAGCTGGCCGAACTGGTGGTTCCGCCGGAACGGCTTCGGCGAGTATCGCTGGACCGTCGAGATCGCGCCGGGCACGACCGTCAAGCTCGAGTCCAAGTGGCACTACTTCTGGCAGTGAGCGGCGGTCGGCGCGCGAGCAAGCACCTCGTCGGGATCGTCGCGGCGGCGTTCCTCGCCGTCGCGTTCGCACTGTGGCTCGCGGCCTCGGCCGGTTCGCCGACGCCGCCGGGCGCACCGCCGATGCCGATCCACGAGCTCGCGCCGGCTCGTCGGCAGGCCGAGGGGCGAGGGCCCGAAGCGAATGCAATGGAGGAACGGGTCGCCGGCGCGGAGATCGACGGCCAGGTCCGCGGTCGGATCGTGCACGTCGCGGACGGAGAGGGTGTGCCCTTCGTGCGCGTCGCGGTCCGCGATCGCGTCGGGGAAGAGGAGGTGTCGACCGACCGGGACGGCGCCTTCGCGACGCGTCGGTCGTTCGCCGCGGACTGCGAACTTCGGACCTGGGATCCGTTCGTGCGCCGACAGCGCTCGCCGCAGCTCCTGCCCTGGACGAGATCGGATGCCGCCGACGAGGCCGATCGTGGCCAGCAAGCGCCCTGGCAACCGCTTGCTCCCGGGATCGAGCGCGCCCGCGTCGAGATCGCACTGGCGACCGGCCCGACGTACTTCGTCACCGCGCAGCTGCCCGAGGGTGTGCAGCTGGCGGATGTCATGGTGATGCTGGCGCGCCCCGAGGAGACGGTGACGGGGGCCGCGCGGAGCCGGATGGAAGAGAAGGCGGAACTGCGCGAGGACCCGGCGACAGCGGGGGAGTACTGGTGCCGTCTGCCGCCGTCCTCGGTGGTGGACGACCTGCCCGCGCACCTCGTGCTGTCCGCGCGCCGCGGCTCCTGGTGCGGTCGCGCCTCGGTCCGGCAGGTGCAGGGAGTACAGCGCGAGCCGGTCGTCGTGCCGTTGTCGGCGCCGGGTGCCGTGCGCGGTGTCGTGCGCGTGCGCGGCGGCAGGCCGCGTCCCAACTATCCGGTGGCGCTGGCGCAGGGGGAAGGCGTCGGGCTCCAGCGGCTCGACGCGCGCACGGACGACGACGGTCGCTACGAGTTCTCGTTCGTGATGCCGGGGCCGGCGGTGCTCGAAGTCGCCACCGAGGACGTCGATGCGGCGCGCATGGGAGTGCTGGTCCGCGGCGGCGTCACGAGCGAACGCGACATCGCGCTCGCGTCGCGGCCGATCGCCGGCTGGGTGTCCGGCACGATCACCACGGAGAGCGGCCGGCCGTTCGAGTCGTGCGGCGTGGTGCTGTCGAGCCGCGACGACGCGAGCGTCTGGCGCGAAGCGTTCGTGCGCTGGACCGAGGTCGACGGCAGGTTCGAGATGCGGTGGGCATTCGAGAACGTGCCGGCCGTGCCGTGCGAAGTGACGCTGCGTCCCGGAGCGCCGTGTGCCGTCTCCCTGCGTTCGGTGTCGGTCATGCCCCCTTCCGTCGGCATCCGCTTCCACGTGAACGACCGGCCTGCCCTCGTGCCCGTGACGTTCCGCACCGCCGGGACCGCGGTGGGCGCGTGGTCGTTGTTCCTCGCGGGAGATGCGGGCTGGCAGCAGCGGGTCGACCGTGCGGACGGGACCGGGTTCACGCTGAAGCTGCCGGTCGGGGAGCGCGTCTCGTGGATCGCCGCGGGCGACGCACGGCGCCTCGGCCGCGGCGATGCGACGCCCGCGGTCGGCGCGGCGAACGTCGTCGAGATCGACGGCCGCGAGGGCTTCTCCGCGCTGGTCGTCTGCGACGACGCCCGGAACTTCCGCCCCGTCGCGGGGGTGCCGCTGTTCGCCGACGGTGCGGCCGTGGGCACCACCGACGCCGCCGGTCGCGTGTGGATCGATGTCGCGGGTCGTCCGGCGCGACTCGGCATCCCGCCCGGCGCCGGGTCGATCCGCGGTGACACGCACGTTCCCGCCGATGTCGACGCGGACGGAACGTTCCGGCCCGGCCGCGAAGGAGCGACGTTGCGCCTGCTGCTGCTGCCCGGCTCCTAGTGCCGTGAACTGAGAGTGGCCCTGCCCACGCGGTACGGGCGCCGTGCGGCGGTCCTTCACACCGCGGCAGCCATGCCTTCACGCGCTGCCGGCGCTGCGCCGGCGGGGCCGGGCTCCACGGCCCATGGTCGCAGCGTCGCTCCCGCGGTAGGAGATGAGGGATGGCCAGCCCCCCGTCAGCCGGCACCTTCGGGCGCCTGCACCGCCTGTTGCGTTCGAACTGGATCACCTCTTCGGGCATGGCCCTGATGACGCTGGCCGTGTTCGCCTTCGCGACGTTCGCGGTGATGCACACGATGGGCGGCGCGTGGGCCGGTCCGTACGTCGGCCTGATGTCGACGATCGTCGTGCCGCTCGTGTTCGTGGCGGGTCTCGTGCTCGTGCCGCTGGGGCTCTTCGTCTACCGCCGCCGTCTCGCTGAGCGCGTGGCCACGCTCAGCGACCGGCCGATGCAGCTCGCGCGCGCCGTCGTCGTGTTGACTGCCGTGAACTTCGCGGCGGTGGGCACGATCGGCTACGGCGGCGTGCACTACATGGGCTCGGTGGAGTTCTGCGGGAAGGCGTGCCACTCGGTGATGGAGCCCGAGTACGTCGCCTACCAGCGCTCGCCGCACCAGCGTGTCGACTGCGTCGCGTGCCACGTGGCGCCGGGTGCGCAGGGTTTCGTCGCGTCGAAGTGGAACGGCACGAAGCAGCTGCTCGGCGTGCTCTTCGACGACTACCGCCGGCCGATCCCGACGCCCGTGCACGGCCTCGTGCCCGCCGAGAAGACGTGCGAGCACTGCCACTGGCCGGAGAAGTACCTCGGCACGAAGCTGAAGGTGAAGTCGCACTTCCGCGCCGACGAGAAGGTGAGCGGCTACACGAACGTGCTGCTCATGCGCACGGGCGGTACCCGGCCCGACGGCGCGTCGGTCGGGATCCACTGGCACGTGCATCCCGACGCGACGGTCGAGTACGTCGCCGCGGACCCGCAGCGCACCCGCATCCCGTGGCTGCGCGTCGTGCGCACCGACGGCACACGACGCGTGTACACCGCGCCCGGCGTTCCCGCGGAGCCGCGGCCCGAGGGCGAGCTCCGGCGCATGGACTGCAACGACTGCCACAACCGCTCGGCGCACGCGTTCGAGTCGCCGGGCGAGGCGCTCGACGTCGCGTTCGCGAATGCGCTGTTGCCGCGCGACCTGCCGTTCCTGAAGCAGCGTGCACAGGCCGCGCTCGAGGCGCCGTGGACCCGGGCGAACGCGAACGACGGCATCCGGGGTCACCTTCGCGATGCGTTCGGCAAGGACGGCGCGTCCGCCGCCGTGCAGGAACGCGTCGATGCCGCCGCCGCCGAGGTGGCCCGCATCTGGCAGCGCAACGTGTGGCCGGACCGCAAGCTCGGATGGGGCGCCTACCCCGACCTCGCGACGCACGCCGGGTGCTTTCGCTGCCACGACGGCCAGCACCGCGCGAGCGACGGGCACTCCATCTTCGGCCCGGCCCTGCAGGAGAACGGCGTGCCGGTGCGCGACGGCAGCTGCGATCGATGCCACGTCGTGCTCAGCGAGAACGAAGAGAGCCCGGCCGTTCTCGACGCCTTCGGTCTGAAACGCTGAATCGCGATGGGCGCTCGTCCTGCAACGACCGAACGCCGGCGGTGGCGCACCATCGCGCTGCTCGCGGCGGCGTCACTGCTCTCGGGAGCGTTGCCGGGGCAGACGCCGCCGCCCGCGGCGGAACCGAAGCAGGGCGAAGCGAAGCAGGGCGAAGCAAAACCGGGTGAAGGGAAGCCCGCGGAGCCGAAGGCGGGCGAGGGGAAGCCGCCGCCGTCCGAGCCCAAGGACCCGGTGCGCGAAGCCGCCGAGATCCTGCGCAAGAAACTCGGGCTGGAGCCCGGGCCGCAAGGCACGCCGCCAGCCGGGCCGCCTCCGGTACCGCCCGCGGAGGCGTTGCCGACGACGGCGCCGCCGCAGGACCCGGAGAATCGGCCGCCGCCGCCGCAGGACCCGAGCGACACCGCGGCGAAGTCGCTGCAGAAGCTCACGACCCCCGACGCGCCGCCCCGCGTGATGGCACCGCCGCCGTCCGACGCGCAGCGGTTCGCGGGATCGTTCGCGCTTCGCTACCGCGCGCGGCACGGCGCCGGCGCCACCGATCAGGACGTCGTCGCGCGCCTCGACGCGGACCTCGGGGACGAAGAACGCGACATGTGGACGGCGCACGTGCGCACCCGGGCTTTCTGGGACGCGGACGGTCGCCGGACGGACGATCCGTTCGCCGGGCTCGACCAGAGCTTCGGCGACGAGTTCGACGCGCGACTCTACGCGGCGCACATCGACGTGCACCGTTCGCTCGGCCTCGCGCTCCTGCGGTTCGGCCGCCAGGATCTCGACGAGACCCCGACGATCGTCACCTTCGACGGGGTGCGCGCGGATTCGCAGCGGTGGGGCGGGTCGACCCAGCTCTGGGTGTCGGCGTACGGCGGCGTGCCCGTGCACCAGTTCGAAGCGAGCCCGCACGGCGACAGCGTCGTCGGAGTCGCAGGGGGCCTCGTGCCGTGGAGAGGCGGTCGTGTCCGTGCCGACGCGATGAACCTGCGCGACGAGTACCTCGCCGTCGATCGCGAAGACACTCTGCTCGGCGCACGGTGGTGGCAGTCCGTCGGCGAAGTGCAGCTGCACGGCCTGCACACGTGGCGGGATGGTTCGCCGCGCGATCTCGTGGTCGGCGCGAACGGCCCGTTGCCCGATGCGCTGCCTGGTGGTCCGCGATTCTCCGTGACGTGGCGCGAACTCCTGTCGACGCAGAGGCAGGAGGTGACCGAGATCGATCCGTTCTTCGACATCGGCTTCGACTACGCGCCGTACCGGCAGCTCGAGACGACGCTGGACGTCGACGCGACGGAGCACGTGTCGGTTGGCATCGGCGCCGATGTGCGCTGGCTCCGGGACGGGGCCGACGAACGCGCCTTCAACCGCGAGTTCGAGCACTACCGGGCGTTCGCGTCGTGGGACGACCTGTTCGTGCCCGGCCTCTCGGCCTCGGTGTCCGGGAGCCTCTGGGATTCGAGCGGAGAGGAGTTCCGCACCGTCACCGGCGACCTGACGTGGCGCCCGGACCGCGACCTACGCACTGTGCTCGGCAGCGCCTACGACTTGTTCCGCTACGACCTGTTCGAAGGGCGGGAGCGGCTCCACGTGCGGTCCTGGTATGTCCGTGTCCAGCGCCGCGCGGGGTACGCGCTGCTCGACGCGGCGTACGAGGTCGAACGTGACGACGATGACGAGTTCCACCTGTTCCGAGTGGGAGTCACATGGACGTTCTGATCCGTCTCGTCCGTTCGCGCCTTGCGTGGGCCGGCATGCTGCTCGCCTGCGCGGTCGCCGCGTGCTTCGTGATGCCGGCGCGGCGGGCGGAGCCGTCGTTCCCGCACCGGGTGCACGTCGTCGACAACGAACTCGCGTGCACGTTCTGCCACGGCGACGTTCGGACCGACGACGATCCGGGCACGCCGCCGCCGGAACTGTGCGCACCCTGCCACGAACGGTTCGACGCCGGGAAACCCGTGGAGCGTCGGCTCGCCGCGTTCTTCGGCCCGGAAGGCCGCTATCGCCGCGTGGCGGTGTCCGGCCGGACGTCCGACGTCGTGTTCTCGCATCGGGCGCACGCGACGGCGGGCGGGCTCCTCTGCACGAGCTGCCACGCGGACGTCGCCGACGAGACCGAAGTGCCGCTCGCACCGCTCGCGAAGAAGTCGGACTGCATGGAGTGCCACGCGAGCCGCGGCGTCGCGAACGACTGCAGCGCCTGCCATCGCACGATCGGGCGCGACTGGCGCCCCGACTCGCACGGCGCGGACTGGCTGCGTGGTCACGGCGAACGTGTGCGGTCCGGCTCGGAGGCGAGCCCCGATCGCTGCTCGCTCTGCCACGAGCAGGCGAGCGGCTGCAACGGCTGCCATCAGCGCGAGGCGCCGCGGAGCCACGACAACACGTTCCGCGTGCGCACGCACGGGCTCATGGCGTCGATCGACCGCGGCCGCTGCGCGGTGTGCCACACGCAGGACTCCTGCCAGCAGTGCCATTCCGTGACGCGGCCACTGAGTCACCGTGGTGGCTTCGGTGCCCCGCTCGAGCGCCACTGCACCGGCTGCCACTTCCCGCTGCAGGAGCAGAGCTGCGCCGTGTGCCATCCCGAGGCCGCCGAGCACGTCACGACCCCGCTGCCGGCGAACCACGTGCCGTCCATGAACTGCCGCACCTGCCACGGCAACGGCGTGCGCCTGCCGCACCCGGATGGCGGCCACGTCTGCACCGCGTGCCATCGGTGACGCCCACGCCGTCCTCGCAATCCTCCTCTCTTCCGTGCGGCCGCCCCGTCGGTGGCTGCGAAACCCCGTGAGCCTGCCATGTCGAACCCGCAGAACCCTGCTCCCCGTTCACGCAGCATCCGAGCGTGGATGCTGCCCGCGTTGCTCGCCGTCGCCGCGTGCAACGGCAGCAACTCGTCGCCGATCGGAACGGCTTCCGAACCGACCGTCGGCACCAACGACGTGCTGCCCGGCGTCGTCGTGACGATCGATGCCGTGCACGGCCGCGCTGGCGTCGGTCGCGGCGACATCGGGGATCGTCTTCGCGTGGACTTCACGGTGCGGGCCGACAACGGGAGCCCGCTCGAGCTGTCGACGATGGCGCGCGGCGCGATCATGGTGTCCGGTCCGACGACGTCGTACCAGCGCGTCATCGCGTCGCAGGCCGACGTGCTGACCCGTTCGACGAAGCGCGCACTGGGCCAGTACACCTACGAGTTCGCGGTGCCGATCCCCGCGACGTACCTCGCCCCGCTGAACGACACGACGGCGCTGACCGACGGCGAGATGACGGGCAGCGCGCTCGTCGCGGGCACCTACACCGTCGGCATCGAGCTGCGGAAGGACTACACGATCGACCACGTGGTCTACCGCGATCCCGGCAACGCGACGTCGGACTTCCTGCTCGGCGGGGCCACGACGCTCGCCCCGCGCGAGGTCGTGACGCTGGCGCACTGCAACCAGTGCCACACGCAGTTGCGGGCGCATGGCGACAATCGCAACAACATCGGCAACTGCCTGCTCTGCCACACTGCGGGCGCCGAGGACCGGAACATCGCGTCGGTCGCCGGCGGTACGCCGGGCGCCACGATCGACTTCAAGGTGATGATCCACCGGATCCACTCCGGCAAGCACCTGCCCTCGGTGCTCGGGGTCGCGACGAACCCGAACGGCACGCGCAAGTACGACGCGCCCGCGACCCCGTACCAGCTCGTCGGGTTCGGCGACGTCGCCACGAACTTCTCGACGATCACCTGGCCCGCGTGGCCGAGCTTCTACACGCCGATGCCGCGCGACGTCGGCTTCACGGCGTTGTCCTCGACGCTGCAGTCGCGCGAGAACACGATGCGCCAGGGCCCGTCGGAGTGCGAGAAGTGCCACGGTGACCCGGACGGCAGCGGCCCGATCGCGGCGCCGGCGCAGGGTGACCTGATCTGGTCGCAGCCGACGATCGCGGCATGCCGGTCGTGCCACGACGACTGGAACCCCGAGTACCCGTACACCGCCAACGGCCAGACGATGCCCGTGCAGCGCGACAACGCGGCGTGCACGGAGTGCCACCGGATCGAGGGCACCGCGCTCGACGTGAAGGATGCGCATCGCCATCCGCTCGTCGACCCGAACGTCGTCTCCGGCGTCAACTTCGTCGTCACCTCGGTGAACGACGTCGGGGGCACGGCGAACGGTCGCTTCGAGGCGGGTGAGAAGATCGAGATCACGTTCCGCGTCGAGAACGACGCCGGCGCCGCGATCGCAGCCAGCTCGCTCAGCCGCATCGAGGCCATCCTGTCGGGGCCCTCGAACAATCCGCAGCTGATGAACTACCAGCGCGTCGCGCAGAACGCGTTCATCGGCAACGGGCCCTACACGTTCCGCCTGCCGGAGCAGATCTACTACGAGTCGATCGGCACGTCGGGCGGCAGCCTCGACTCCTTCGCCACGGGCCGGGCGCCGATCTGGAACGTGACCAACGCCGCGACCACGCTCGTGCGGGTGACCGGGACGTCGTCGTCGACGACCCTCGCGGCCGCTTCGACGATCCGTCAGAACTACGTCGACGTCGCGTCGAGCACGGGCTTCGCGAAGGACGACACGATCGTGATCGACGACGCGGCGCCGGGCGTGCGCGAGTTCATGAAGATCCAGTACGTCGAAGGCAACCGGCTCTGGTTCAGCTCGTACTACCGCCAGACCTACAAGCCGAACCTGTTGCATCCGCACGTGGCGGGTGCCTCGGTGACCGAAGTGACCCTGGCGTCCGTCGCCTCGAGCCTCTACTCGGTCGATGCGACCACGGGTGTCGTCACCGAGACGAGCGAGATCGGCGCCGGCGAGATCCTCGCGAGCTACACCGCGGACTTCGTGGTGCCCGCCGAGTACCCGGGCGCTCTCGGGGACACGCCGACGAACGGCGAGGACTGGGGCGACTTCACCGGCCTGCCGGTGCTGGCCGGGACCTATGTGCTCGACCTGCACGGCGCGCGCAGCATCGTGGTGACGCGTTCGGGCGAGAGCACCAGCTACACCGAGGGCGCCGGGTCGACGGGGACGAAGCTCCTGTTCGGCTCCGCGACGACGGTGGAGACCGTGAGCCGCATCGATCCGGCCGCGTGCTACGGCTGCCACGACAGCCTGCAGTTCCACGGCGGCAGCCGCCGCAGCGTGGAGGCGTGCCTCAGTTGCCACGGGACCGCCGGCGCGCAGGGCGCGGTGAAGTACGAGAACCCGACTACCGGCAGCTACGACTTCTCGATCGAGTTCCGCAACCTGCTCCACTCGTTGCACCAGCCGGTCTTCCCGGGCATGCCGGGCGGGGTGCAGGACTGTGCGAAGTGCCACGGCGCGAACACTGCGTGGAAGCTGCCGGACGAACGCAGTCACCCGGACCAGACCTGGCCGACCCGGGCGTGGCGCTCGGCCTGCAGCGCCTGCCACACGACGTCGCCGGCGATCGCGCACATCGACGCGAACACCAGCCCGTCGGGCGCCGAAGCTTGTGCCGTCTGCCACGGCGAGACCGACGAACTGAGCGTGGAGCAGGTGCACCGGGTGAAATGACCCGGGGGGCGGCCGGTCCGGGCGAGGGGCTTCCCCCGGACGCTGCGATTCGGTCACTTCGTGAAACCGGGACGGCGGTCGGCTTCGTCCCGGGCACCGCGAATGACCGACGTCCGCCCTTTCGATCCGGCAACCAGCCTCGTCGACCACGCCGGTTTCCTGCGCTCGATCGCGCGGCGCCTCGTTGCGGATGCCGCGACGGCGGACGACCTCGTGCAGGAGACGTTCGTGCGCGTCCTGCGCCGGCCGCCGCAGGGTGTCGCGTCGCTGCGGGCGTGGCTCGCGACCGTGATCCGCAACGTCTTCCGCGACCGTCGCCTCGAAGAACGGGCGCGGCTCGACCGGGAACGGGAGTCGGCGCGCGGGCGCGCCGAGGACGACCGCGGCGACCCGTTCGGGATCGAGGTCCTGTCGCGGGCGCTCGCAGCGCTGCCGAAGGACTACCGCCGCGCGCTGCACCTTCGCTACTACGCGCAGCGATCGGTCGCCGAGATCGCCGCCGAACTGGGTTTGCCAGCGGCGACCGTCAAGACGCGCCTTCACCGCGCTCTCGAGATGCTGCGCAGCGACGTGCGCGCCCGCGCCGGCGGCGATGCGGGCATGCGGGCGCTGTTCGCGCCGCTGCTCGGTACACCGTGGGTTCCGGCGGCCGTCGGCGCGACGGCGGCCGCGAGCGCGGCGTTCGCGACGAAGTGGGGGGCCGTCGCCGCGGCGATGCTCGTCGCGACGGCGGTGTGCGTGCCCTTCGTGCCGGACGTCGGTCCGGCGTCGGCGCAGCAGGCGCTCGCGACGGCGCCGTCGATCGTCGTTGCCGACGCGGGTGCGCACCTGCGCTCGGAGCCGGGTGATCCCGCGGCAGCCGTCGAACGCACGCCTGTGCCAGACCGCCGTGGTGGTGCCCCGCTGCGCGGCTCCGTTCGGCACGAAGCGACCGGGCAGCCCGTGCCGTTCTGTGCCGTGTCGCTGCGCGACGCCGAAGGGCGCGAGGATCTGGTCGCGGATCGCGACGGCTGCTTTCGCAGCTCGCGCGCGTTCGCCGCGGAGGCCCGATGGTGCGTCGAACGCTCTGCCGCTGTCGACGAGTGGGTGCCGCTCGCGCAGTTCGTTCGCGACGGTTCCCTCGACGTGACGACGTCGGTCGGGCCGACCTGGTTCGTCGCCACGACGCTGCCGGCCGGTGAGCGGCCCGCGGGCGTTCTGGCCACGCTGCTCCCGCGCGACCAGCACGACCTCGCGCGGGTCCGGGCGCGCGCCCTGTCGACCGCGCCGCTCCGCGAAGTGCCCGGCGAGCCCGGCATCTTCTGGTGCCGCTTCCGCGCCGAGCCGTCGCGGTCCGAGGCGGGCTGTCTGTTGCAACTCGGCACCGACGACGGCTTGTGGTACGGCTCCGCGGCGGTGCCGCGCCTCGTCGGGGTCGCGCCATCGCCGATTGCGATCGTGCTCGCGCAGGCCGGGGTCGTGCACGGGGTCGTTCGGGACACGACGGGGGCGCCGTGCAGCGGTCTCGAAGTCACCGTCGCCCGCCTCGGGGCGGAACGTGTGGACACCGCGGTGGCCTGCACCGACGCGCAGGGCCGCTACCGGATCTCGCACGTGCTCCCGGGACCCGCGAGCCTGGAGGTGAACGGGGAGGCGATCGAGTCGTGGCGGCGTTCGGTGGACGTGCCGGCCGGGCGCGCCTGCGAGCACGACGCGACCGTCGTCACGCGACGCATCGGCGGCGCGATCGAGGGCACCGTCACCACCGACAGCGGTGTCCCGTTCACCTGCTGCACGGTCATCCTGAAGAGCCGCGTCGACGCCAGCATCTGGCGCAACGCCGGCCTGGAGTGGCGGCAGGTCGACGGCCGGGCCGTCGCGTCGTGGTCGTTCGCCGAAGTCCCGCTCGTCGAATGCGACCTCGTGCTCGAGACGTTCCTGCCGTGCGGCAGCTCGCCCGGCGTGGTTCGCGTGACGCCGCCGGCCGCGCACGTCGACTTCCGCATCCGCGACCGCCTGCCGATGCAGGCGGTGGACCTGCGCGTCGTCGACGGCGAGGGCCGCGCCATGCGCGGGTGGTCGCTGTTCCTGCGCGGCGAGAACGGCTGGCAGTCCCGCGTCGACGGGGACGCCGATGTGCGCACGGTCGAGGTTCCGACCGGGCAGCCGTTCACGTGGCGCCTCGCCGGTGCGGCGGTGCGGACTGCGACCGGCCGCGTCGTGCCGCGCGACGGCCCGCGCACGGAAGTGAGAGTCGTCGCGGCCCCGGGGTTCTCGGCGGTGGTCTCGGCGCTCGACATCACCAACTACTACCCCGCGGCGGGGATCGCCGTGTTCGCGGATGCGGTGCCGCTCGGCGCGACGGACGCGGACGGCGATCTCGTCGTCGACCTGCCGCGCGCTCCCGGGAAGCTGTCGCTCGACACGAACGTCGCGCGCGTCCACCGGGACGCCGACCACGCATCCGACCTCGACGAACTCGGCGGCTACTGCTTCTCGAACGAGCCCGCCCGCCTGTTCGTTTACGTGCGGAGGCTCTGATGATGTCGAACCAGTCGTTTCGGCGGCGATCGGGCCGCGTCGCGGTCTCTGCCGCGATCTCCGTCGTTCTCGGTGCGCCGCTCGCGGCGCAGAAGAAGGCCGTTGCCGCCGGCGGTCCGGTCGTCGAGGGCGAGGTCGGCAAGGACCTCGACGAGCGCGTTCTCGCGTTCGACCGCGCCGCGGGCGGGTTCAGCGGCGTCGTGATCGTCGCGCGCGATGGCAAGGTGCTGCTCGAGAAGGGCTACGGCATGCACGATGCGGCAGCGAGTCTCCCGATGCGCACCGACTCGCTGTGGGACTGGGCGTCGGTGACGAAGCAGTTCACCGCGGCGGCGCTGCTGCGGCTCCAGGACAAGAAGAAGCTGTCGCTCGACGATCCGCTCGGCAAGCACTTCCCCGACGTGCCCGCCGACAAGAAGGGCGTCACCGTGCGCCATCTGCTGAACCACACGTCGGGCATCGAGTCCGGCTTCAAGAGCGAGTGGGACTTCGACTCGAGGAGTCGGCCGGCGCTCGAGAAGCTCGTGCTGTCGCGACCGATGACGAGCAAGCCCGGCGAGAAGCACGACTACAGCAACAGCGGCTACGCGCTCGCCGCCGCGCTGGTCGAGCGCCTGTCGGGCCAGACGTTCGAGGAGTACTGCGTCACCGAACTGTTCCGTCCCGCGGGCATGACCGACGCGTGCATGATCGGGTGGAAGGGCCTCGATCTGGCGCGGGTGCCGAAGATCGACCGCGGCAAGGGCTTCGCCGACCGGCCGGCGGACTTCCGGTTCGCGTACGGCAACGAACTCAACTGGGGCTACCGCGGGTGCGGCGGTGCGGTCGCGACCGTGCGCGACATGCTCGCATGGGACCGCGCACTGCGCGGGACGAAGGTCCTCTCCGCGAGGGCGAAGAAGGAGCTCTACACGGTCGCCAAGAACGACTACGCGCTCGGGTGGGAGCGGCGGCGGCTGCCCGCGGGCGAGTGTGTATTGCACAGCGGCGGCGTGCTCGGCGTGGTGACGATGTACTACCGGCTGCTCGACGGCGACGCCGTCGTCGCGCTCGCGTGCAACTACGACCCGAAGGCGAACCCCGGAGACCTCGCGAGCGAACTCCTCGCGCGCGCGGCGAAGTAGCTTCCCGGCGTGCCTCCGGCGAGCATGCGCCGATGCAGTCCCTCGTGCGGCTTCTGACGATCCTGTCCTTCGCCGTCGCGTGCGCGGCCCCGCCGCCCGCCGCCGCCGAGGTCCCGATTTCGCCCGTCGTGCGAGCGCCGTTCGCCGTCGACCTCGGCGGCTGGACGAGCGCTGCGGAGGTCGTTCATCCGGATCCGGCCGGTGCGCACGGGCGAGGGCCGTGGCCGGTCGTGCTCCTCGTGCACGGCAATGGTCCGCACGACATGGACGTCACGCTGTCGGGTCCCGACGGCCCGACCAAGATGTTCGCGTCGATCGCCGACGCGCTTGCCGCCCGCGGCTTCGCCGTGGTGCGGTACCACAAGCGCTTCGTGAAGGGACCCGGCCGGTTCGACGCGCGCTTCTGGCGCGAGCAGTCGACGCCGGTGTTCGCCGTCGACGCCGGACGTGTGCTCGACTCGCTGGCCGCTCTGCCGGTGTGCGACCGGTCGCGCATGTTCGTGTGGGGTTGGAGCGAAGGCACCGCGATCGCCGCGGAGCTCGCGACGAAGCGCCAGGACGTGCGTGGCCTCGTGCTGCAGGGCCCGGTCGGGCTGCCGTGGCGCGAGATGGTGCGCGGGTGGATCCTCGACGTCGGGCTGCCGTACGCGTCGCTGCCCGACGGCAGTGGGGTCACGTCGGAGAGCCTCGCCGCCGCGCTGAACGGCCACGGCGGCATGGTCGCGAAGCTCGGCGCCTCGTTCTTCGCGGATCCCGCGTCGGCGCGCACGCCGAAGCCCGCGGTTTCGCCGCTGCTCGACGCGAACGGCGACGGCCGCCTCGACCCCGACACCGAAGTCCGCGCCAACGTCGAGCGCATGCTCGACTTCGCGTTCTCGAAGCAGGGGAACGTCTGGATCTACGCGGAGGGGCGCACGCTGCCGACGTGCACCGAGCAGGCCGCGCACATCGCCGTTCCCGTGCTGATCCTCCAGGGCACGAACGACGCGAGCACGCCCCTGCGCGCCGGTCGAGTGCTGGAGGAGGCGCTGAAGCGCGAAGGCAAGGACGCGACGCTGTGGGAACTGCCCGGCCTCGGCCACATGCTCTGTCCTGCCGCCTCGACGATCGACGATTCGGCGCGTGCGCCGGACGCGAAGGTGCTCGTGCGCGCGGCCGGCTGGCTCGCGGCGCGTTCGTCCGCGCTCACAGCAGCGCAGTGACGAGCATCAGGTAGATCGACGCGCCGGTGAGGTCGGTCAGCGCGGTGACGGCAGGCGTGCTGATCATCGCCGGGTCGACGCGCATCCACTTCACGAGGTGGGGGACGCCGGCGCCGAGGATCGCCGCGAACACCACGTCGGCGGCCATCGCGATGCCGATCACGGACGCGGTGCGAAGTGTTTCGCCGAAGCCAGCGGGTTCGTCGCCGACCCACTGCAGGAAGATCGCATTGCCGAGGGCGATGACGGCGAGCACGCTCGCGAGGCCGAGGCTGACCAGCACTTCCTTGCCCATCAGGCGGCGGAAACCGATCGAACGTTCCTGCGCGGCGAGCGCCCGGATGATGAGCGTGCTCGCCTGACTGCCGACCATGCCGCCGATCGCCATCACCATCGGCATCGTCGCGACGAGCAGCGCGTGGTCCTTCAGCATGCTCTCGAAGCCGCGGATGATCGTCGCGGTGACGAGCCAGAACAGGGCGAGCAGTGCGATCACGGGGGCGCGGCGCTGCACCTGGCGGAGCACGGGCTCGTCGAGGAAATCCTCGCTCTCGCTCGTGCCCGTGACGCCCGCCATCTTCTCGAAGTCCTCGCGCGCCTCTTCTTCGACGATGTCGACTGCGTCGTCGTGCGTGACGATGCCGACGAGGCGGCCCGACGTGTCGACGACGGGCAACGCGATGAGGTCGTAGTCGCGGATGATGCGCGCGGCCTTCTCCTGGTCGGCCTCCGCCGAAATCGACACGAGGTCGGTCTTCATGATCTCGCCGACCGGAGTGGTCTCGTTGGCGAGGATCAGGTCGCGCAGCGACACGAAGCCGAGCAGTTTGCCGAAGCGGTCGACGACGTAGCTGTAGTAGATCGTTTCCTTGCTGGGCGCCTGACGGCGCAGTTCGGCGATCGCGCTGCGCGCGGTCAGCAGCGGGTTCAGGACGGCGTAGTCGGTGCTCAGGAACGCGCCGACCTGGTCGTCGCGGAACGTGCCGCGGCGCAGCAGGTCTTCGCGTGCGGCGGCGGGCAGCATCGGGATGAGCTGGTCGCGGACGCGCGGCTCGAGCCGTTCGAGGAAAGCGGCGCGGTCGTCGCTCAGCATCGTCTGGAGCACGTTCTTCACCCGATCGCGGCCGGCGCCGGCGACGTAGCACTCCTGGACCTCGGGTTCGAGATAGCCGAAAACGTCGCGCTCCTGGTCCGGAGGCAGCAGGGTCAGCACCTTCGCGATCTCGTCGGTCTCGAGACCGTTCAGGATCGATGCCGCGTCCGTCGGGTGCATCTCCTGCAGCACCAGGAGCAGGTCGTCGTTCCGTCCCTCCTGCAGGAGTTCGCGGACTTCGGGGATCAGGAGGTGGAAGCGCATGCGCCGGTCCGCGTCGCGGCGGCGCGAGACGAGCGCGCCGGTCCGGACCTTAGCAGCGCGTCGTGGGCGACGCACCGGCGAGGTCGCAGGATGCGCGGTCGGTGGTGTGGCGCCGGCGTGCGCGATGTTCATGGCGCGCGCTTGACCGGCGTTCGGGCGGTGGCTACCGTGCCGCGCTCGATTCCCGGTTCGCGGCTTGCCGCGGGCGAAGGTGTCGCAGGTCGGGGCGTGGCTCAGCTTGGTAGAGCGTTGCGTTCGGGACGCAAAGGTCGGAGGTTCAAATCCTCTCGCCCCGACCAGTTTCTCGCGCCTGAGGCGCGAGAACTGTTCGTGGCGAGGGATCCGGGGATCTCGCCGTTCGCGGCAAGCCGCGACCGCTCGACCAGCAAATCCTCTGGGCGTGGCGCGGGATGCAATGGCACCGGCGAAGTCGGGAGATCTGTTCGAGGCGATGGCTTCCCGCGCGGCTTCGCAGCGCCGGCTCGATCAGCACATCTTCGGGCCGTGCGACCGTGGCTGTATTGGCTGCTGGCGTCGACGGCGGCAGAGCGCTGTGGCCCTTGTGAGACCCGCTACGAGCCGATGCGCACGTAGACCGCGTTCGACAACGACAGGTTCGTCGGGACGCCCGGGTCGAAGACGGCAGCCTGCAGGTAGTACGAGAACCCGGCGAAGCCGGGGTCGAACCACATCGTGAAGGAGCCGGAG
>JAEUHQ010000033.1 GCA_016794565.1 Planctomycetota bacterium
GGCGTGCACGTCGCCGTTCGTGCCACTGCCGAGCGGTTGCCACACGAAGCCGTCCCAGCGGGCGATGCGGCTGCACGACGACGCGCCGGCGGCCGTGAAGGCGCCCGCGGCATACAGTGTCCCGTCGTTCTTGACCGCGAGGGCGCGCACGTCGGCGTTGAAGCCGAAGTTCAGCGGGGACCACGCACTGCCGTTCCAGCGCGCGATGCGGTTGCACGCGACGCCACCGGCCGTCGTGAACGAGCCGCCGGCGATCGCGTCGCCGTTCGGCAGTTCGCACAGGGCCAGCACCTGGCCGTTGGTGCCGGCGCCGAGCGCCGACCAGGCGCTGCCGTTCCAGCGCGCGATGTTCGCTGCACTGGTGCTGCCCGCCATCGTGAACAGGCCGCCGGCGATCAACTCGCCGTTCGCACGCAGCACGAGCGCGTCGACGCTGGTGCCGGTGACTCCCGTGTCGAGCGCCTCGAAGGTGGTGCCGTCCCATCGTGCGATGCGGTTCAGCGGCGCGGTCGTGGTCGTCGACGTGAACGCGCCACCGACGAGGATGTCGTCGCCGCTGCGCGCGAGCGCCCGTACCTCGCCGACGGGGCCCGGGCCGACCGTGGGCACCCAGGCCGTGCCGTCCCAGCGCATGCAGGCCGCGGGGGCGAGGCGCATGGCCCGGTAGCTGCCGCCGTAGAACGTCAGCGCGCTCGGCGTGCTGCTCGTGACCCCGAGGGTGGTCCATGCGGCGGAGTTGCTCACTGGCGGACGAGGTTGCCTCCGCCCGTGAACGCAGCGGTGACGGTGTAGCCCGTGAGGCCGACGGGGCGCGCGTGCACCGCGACGCACCCGGAAGCGAGGTTCGAGCCGACGGCGGACCAGTTGAACGACGTGCCGCCGGTCGTCGAAGCGAGTGCGACCGCGGTGACGCCGCCGATCGAGGTGAAGGTGCCGCCGGCGTACAGCGTGTCGGTGCCGCCGACCGCGAGGCTTCCGCGCACGGAGAAGCACGTGATCTTGCCGAACTGGTTCGCACTGTCCGTCGCCGTCACCGAGGTCGCCCAGGTCGAACCGTTCCATCGCTCGAAGACGCCGAGGCCCTGGGAGCCGGTCACCCGGTAGCCGCCGACGCACAGCGATCCCTGGTAGGAGATCGTGGCCAGCGCGAACTGCAGGTTCGGCGGATTCGGCAGCGTCGTCCACGAGCTGCCGTCCCAGGTGCGGACGCTGGCCAGCGCGGGCGTGGTGAAATAGCCCACGGCGACGAGCAGGCTGTTCCACACGGTGAGCGCCGTGACCACGGTGGGGGCGCCGGCGCCGAGCGGCTGCCACGACGTGCCGTTCCATGCGGCGATGCGGTCCGTCCCGCCGCCAGTGAAGGTGCCGCCCGCGATCAACTGCCCGTTCCAGACGGTGAGGGCCCGGACTTCGCCCGCCGTGCCGGGGCCGGTGCCGAGCGTGGTCCATCGTGTTCCGTCGAACGTCGCGACCTTGCCGGCCTGCGTCGAGGTTCCGCCGACCAGGGCATTGCCGCCGACGACGAGGCGCGCGATCGCGGGTCCGGCGCCGTCGGGATCCCACGACGTCGAGCACAGGCCGTTGCCGCCGAGGTCGGGCCGGGCGTTCGCCGATTCCCAATCGAGCTGGCATTGGCCCCTCGCGACGGTGTGGAACGGCAACCAGGCGAGCAGCGAGAGCAGGCAGGAGAGTGGGCGCATCGAGGACCTCGCCGCAGGGAACGACACGGCGGAACCGTCGTGACGCGCGACCTCAAAACGTGCCGATCACCAGTGCGAGCGCGTTCGAACCGCGGATCGCGGTGATCGCACCGACGAGGTCGAACTCGAACGGGACCGTCTGCTGGAAGAACGGCACGCCAATCAGCGACGGGTCGCTGTTGAACGCGAACTGCGACGTGGCCGTGCCGGGACCCGGAGTCAGCACGCTCAGGATGTCGGGAGTCGTCAGCAGCGAGCAGCCGGGCTGGCCTTCGCCGAGGATCGTGTCGAGCGGTATCGACAGCTGCGTGAAGCCGATCAGACCGAGGCACAGCGAATTCGCGGCGACGCCGGTCGTCGTGGTGCGGAACGTCGATGCGATCCAGGGCAGTGAGTCGATCGACAACGTGAGGAGACCGGCGCTGCTGCTGCATCCCGCACCGTACGGCTCCGCCGTCGCGGGGCAGGTCGACGACAGCACCGCGAGGCTCTTGCTCGTCTGCCCGTCCGCGATGCTGAACGTGCCGCCCACGATGAGCGCACCGTCGGCCCGCTGCGCGAGTGCCCGGATCGCGACCGGGTACGAAGGGAAATACTCCTCCAGGTCGCCGTCGAAGCTGCTCCACGCCGCGCCGTTCCACCGCGCGAGGTCGTCGCCGCCGGACGCGGCCGCCTGGTCGAAGGAACGGCCGCCGACGACGTCGCCGTTCGGCAGCGTGCACACGGCGTACACCGGCCGGTTGGTGGTGCTGACGGCACCCATCGACGCCCAGGACACGCCGTTCCAGCGCGCGCACCGGGCCGCGGGCAGACCGCCGGCGCTGGTGAACGCGCCGACCGCGATCACGTCGCCGTTCGGCCGCGCCGCGAGTGCGTTCACCGTGTCGTTCGTGCCCGCACCGACCTGCAGCCACGCGCTGCCGTTCCACTGCGCGACGCGATTGCACGTCGCGGTCCCAGCCGTCGTGAACGAACCGCCCGCGAACAGCGTCCCGTCGCTGCGCACCGCGAGCGCCGTCACGTCCCCGGTGGTACCGAGGCCGAGCGGCGACCAGGCGGCACCGTCCCAGCGTGCGACATGGGAACAAGGAACACCGCCCGCGGTCGTGAACTTCCCGCCGGCGATCAGGTCCCCGTTCGGCATGCGGCACAGAGCGAGCACCGGCTGGCTCATGCCGGAGCCGAAGGAGGACCAGGAGCTGCCGTTCCATCGCCCGATGTGGTTCAGCGCCGTGGCGCCGGCCTGCAGGAAGAGGCCGCCGGCGACGACGTCGCCGTTCGGCAGGCGCAGCAGCGCGTCGACGCTGGTACCGACGACGCCCGGGCCGAGCGGCGTGAAGACGGTGCCGTCCCACCGCGCGACGTGGGCCGTCGTCGTTCCGGAGATCGTGAACGTGCCGCCGACGATCATGTCGTCGCCCATGGGGCACAGCGCGTGCACGTCGCCGATCAGGCCGTCACCGCGCACGGGTGCCCACTGCGCGCCGTCGTAGCGCAGCAGCGAGTCGTCGTCGGTCGCAGTGTCGAAGGTCGTGCCGTGGTAGGCGCTGTTGTAGTACGCGAGTGACGAGAGCGGCGCGTTGCCCATCGCGACGAAGGAGCCGCCCGAGAGCTGAAGCACCGGCGTCGTCGTACTGTTGATGCGGGCGACGATCGCCGTGCCGGAGAGCCCGACGCGCCGGACGTGCAGGCGATCGCACCGTGCCGGCAGGCCGGCGGCGACGACGGGACTCCACGAGAACGTGGTGCCACCCGACGTCACGGCGATGTTCGAGCACGCGGTGCCGCCGATCGTCTGGAACAGACCGCCCGCGTAGAGCTTGTCCGCGCCGCCGACGGCCAGGCTCGACCACACCGCGAGGCATTCGATCGAGGTCTGGGCGACGATCGTCGGCATCCAGGAAGTGCCGTTCCACCGTTCGAGCACGCCCTGGGTCGGCGTGTTCTCGGCGCCGGCGACGCAGAGCAGACCCTGGTACGTGACCGCGGCGTGGGGGAACATCAGCGCTGGCGGTTGCGGCAGCGAGGTCCACGTGACGCCGTCCCACGTCCTGATGACGGGCACGCCGCCGCTCTGGCTGATGGCGACGAGTACGTTGTTCCACGTGAGCAGCTGTTGCACGCTGACGGGGAACCCCGCTCCGAGGCCCTGCCACGCGGCGCCGTCCCACAGGGCGATGTGGTCCATGCCGCCGCCCGTGAAGGTGCCGCCGGCGACGAGAAGCCCGTTCCACACCGTGACCGCGTTGACCAATGCCGTACCGACGGGCGCCGTGCCGGGCCCCGACCCGAGCGATTCCCACCGAGTCCCGTCCCACGTCATCACCATGCGATCGATGCCCGCGGAGCCCCCCTTCAGGTACTCGCCGCCGACCACGAGCCGCGTGACCGCCGGCCCCGCCCCGTCCGGATCCCAGAGCGTCGAGCACGTGCCCCAGCCGGAGAGCTGTGGCTGCGCGCCGCCCGACGACCACCCGGTCGCGCACTGCGCGGTGAGTGGCAGTCCGAAGGATGCGAGAGCTGCGACGACGAGTGCGTTTCCGGTCGACATGGGTTCCTCGGCCGCGGGGAACGACGCGTCGGCGGCGCCGTGACGCTCGAAATCGGGCGCGCGTCGTCGTCCTCGTGCTCGCGACATCGCGGTCGTGCCTGCACTGCCGCGCGCGTGCCTCCGTGACTACACTCCCGCCGCCATGCTGCCCGACGAACCGCCCGACTCCGGCGAACGGCTGCCGCACGAACTGATGGCGGCGGCGGCGGAAGCTCTGGCCGGCGAGCCCGCGGATCGCGACGCGGCGCTCGCTGCACTCTGTCGCGCGCATCCCGGGCACGCGGCGCGATTGCAGCGCATGTTCGTCGACTTCGCGGGAGTCGAGCGCCTGCTCGCCGACGGCTACGGCGGAAGTGGTGTCGTCGCCGCCGAGCTGACGCAGTTCGGCCCGTACCGCGTGATCCGGCGCCTCGGCGACGGCGCGTTCGGGGAGGTGTTCCTGTGCGAGCAACGCGAACCCGTGCGGCGGAACGTCGCGGTGAAGGTGTTGCGCGCGGGTGCGGGCGACAAGACGACGCTGCTGCGCTTCGCCGCGGAACGGCAGCTCATCGCGTCACTCCAGCATCCGGCGATCGCGCAGGTTTTCGACGCGGGCACGCTGCCGGACGGCCGCCCGTTCTTCGTGATGGACGCGATCGACGGTCTGCCGATCGACCGCCACTGCGACGAACACCATCTGACGGTCGATGCCCGCATCGAGTTGTTCTGCGAGTTGTGCCGCGGCGTGCAGCATGCACACGAACGGGGCATCGTGCACCGCGACCTGAAGCCGGCGAACGTGCTGGTGGTGGAGATCGACGGGCGGCCGCGACCGAAGGTGATCGACTTCGGGATCGCGAAGGTGCTGCAGTCGAGTCGTGTCGCGCGTTCGTTCGACACGGAGGCCGGGCGAGTGGTCGGCACGCCGGGCTACATGAGTCCGGAGCAGCAGAAGGGCGCGTCGGACGACGTCGATGCACGCGCCGACGTGTTCAGCCTCGGTGTGATGCTGTACGAACTGCTCTGCGGTCAGTTGCCGTGGACCATCGGTGCAGCGGCGACGGACACCGATCCGGCGCGCCCGAGCACGCGTGTTTCCGGCACGTCGGACGTGGCCACGGCGATCGCGCGCGACCGGTCGACGCAGCCGAGGCGCCTCGCGAGCCGGCTGCGCGGCGATCTCGACTGGATCGTGCTGAAGTGCCTGCATCGCGACCGGTCCCTGCGCTACGCGTCCGCGCTGGAGCTCGTCGAGGATCTCGAGCGCCACCGGCGCGCCGAGCCGGTGCGCGCGGGACCGCCGTCGACGACCTACCGACTGCGTCGCTTCGTGCGTCGGCACCGCTCCCTCGTCGTGGCATTCGCGGGTGCGGCGATCGTTGCTGCGGGCGGAGCCGGGCTCTACGTGTCGCTGCGCAGCTCCGCCGATGCCGAGATCGTTGTCGCGCGGTCGCAGGCCGAGTCGGCGTTCGCCACGGCCACCGAGGCGGTCGAGCGCCTGTTCGAACGTGCGAACGATCCGAGTGTGCGCGAGGCGCCGGCGGGCGACGCGACGCGCAAGGCCATGCTGCAGGACGCGCTGTCGTTCTACGATCGCTTCCTGGTCGAGCGACCGAGCGACCCGAAGCTGCGCGCGAACCGTTGCTCCGTGCTGCTGCGGCTCGCACGTGTCCAGGTACTGCTCGGCGACGCCGAGAAGGCCGGCGCGACCGCGTCGATGCTGGTGCAGGAGGCCGAAGCGCTGTGGCAGCGGGAACCGGCGAACCAGGAGATTCGAGGGCTCCTGGGGCAGGGCCTCGGCGAGGCAGGGGCGGCGTGTTCCCTGCTGGGGAAGGTCGAAGGGGCGCGGACCGCGTTCCGCGCCGCGATCGTGCACCTCGCCGCGAGTGCGCAAGCCATGCCCGGTCGCTTCGGCATCCCATATGCGGTCGCGCTGCGCAGCGCCGCGGCGAAGGCGCCTGTTGTCGGCGACGAACGGGAGACGTCGCTGCGCGAGAGCCTGCGTGTGCTGGACGGCCTCGTCGCGGTCGCGCCGGCAGCGGATGTGGCGTGCGAGTACGTGCAGTCGGCGTGCGAACTGGGATCGGCGCTCGCCGTCGACAAGCGACTCGCGGAGAGCGATGCCGTCCTGCAACAGGCAGCGGCGCGACTGCCTCTCGTCGAGGCCGACAGGCTCCACCTCACGTGTCGCGTGAATTCGCTGCGCGCGGACGTCGCGTTCCAGGGCGGCGAGCGCCGCAGCACCATCGAACACTACCGCGCGGCCCTCGCCGCCGTCGTGAGCTGGCAGGAGGCGCAGCCGCAGCGCCTCCTGCCGCGGGTCGTGCATGCGCGGGCCCTGCGTGCGCTCGGCTACGCCCAGAACTACGCCGGTGACTTCGCGGACTCGGTGGCTTCGTACCGGGAGGCGATCGCGATCTGCGACGAATCGACCCTGCGTTTCCCCGCCGTGAGCGGTGCGCTCGAGCAGGCGCTGCTGATGGAGGAGTTCGCGCTGACGCTGCTGGATCGCTTCGATCGGGGTGTGCTGACCGAGGCCTGGGAAGTGGTCGAGCGGGCGGCGGCGTTGGAGAAGCAGGCGAGCGGCGACGGCCCTTCCGAGCGTCGTTGGCGCTTCGCGTGCCTGCGCGCGTCGATCGCCGACGCACGCGCTCCGAGTGGCGGAGACCGGTACTGGCCAGACGTCGAGTCGGCGCTGGCCGTCGAACCGCCGTGTGGCGGTCGCGAGACAGACCTGCTGATCGGCGCGTACGTGAGTCTGTCGCGCTGGCATTTCGACCACGGGCGCGTCGGCCCTGCAACTGCATGGCTCGGGAAGGCATCCGCGGTCGTTGCGACGGATCCGAAGGAGCACGGCAAGCGCGCGGTCGAGACCGGATGGCTCTCGGCCCGTCTTGCCGCGTTGCGTTCCGACTACCGCGCGTGCGCCGCGGCGGCCGACGCCGTGCTCGCGGCGCGGAAGACGTGGTACGGCCGCCTCCACGCCGCGGACTGCCTGCGCCTCGCGTGGAAGTGCGCACACGACGACGCGCAGGACGAAACCGCCGCGGCCGGGTACCGCGCCCGCGCGCTCGAGGAGTACCGGCTGGTGAAGCGTTCGCTCGACGCCGACGTCGAGAAGGACCCGACGGACCCCTGGTTCGTCGTGCCGTGGGGCGTCGCCGGAGTACGCATCGCGGAGCTGAGCGCCGACGCCGATGCGACCGGCGCGTCCGCGATGCTCGCCGCCGTGCTGCCGCGCCTCGAACAGGTCCGTGAACGGACCCTCGCCGACCAGTGGAACGAGCAGGCGTGGCGCGATGGGCGAGCGCTGCGCGACGAAATCGCGCCGCGAGGCCGTTGATCCACCGAGCCGGCCCGCGAAACGCAAGGTGACTTCGGGTTCACGGCACTAGGATGCCGACCGTGGATCCCGACGACCACGAACTGTTCGATGCGGCGCGCGCGGGAGACCGCGGCGCGGTCGAGCGGTTGATCGAGCGCTACCAGCCGCGCTTGCACGCCTATGTGCGGCTGCGTCTTGGCGATCGCGTGCGCGCCCGCGAGGCGTCGATGGACGTCGTGCAGTCCGTGTGCCGCGAACTCCTGGCTGCCGCCCCCGCGTTCGAGTTTCGCGGCGAGGAGCGGTTCCGCGACTGGCTCTTCACGTCGGCGCTCAACAAGATCCGCGACAAGCAGCGTTTCCACGGCCGCGAGAAGAGGGATGTCGGTCGGGAAGCGGAGATCGACGACGACCTGCCGCGGGTGGCCAGCTACCTGACGCCGAGCGTGGATGCGATCGGGCGCGAGACGGCGGAGGCGCTGGCGGCGTCGCTCGCGGAGCTCGACGAAGAACATCGCGAGGTGATCACGCTTGCGCGGATCGTGCAGCTGCCGCACGCGGTGATCGCGGAGTCGATGGGGCGCAGTGAAGCCGCGGTGCGCCAGCTCCTGGTGCGGGCGCTCCTCGCATTGTCGCAGGCGCTGAAGCGGCGCGGCGTCGCCCTGGAGTGATCGCTCCGCGCTGGCTCGCGGCCGGAAGGCTCGCGATGATGCGGCGATGCAGGTCGACTTCGTGGTCCCGTTCGTGCTCGGCATCGCGGCCGTGCTGCAGGCGACCCTGAACCGCCAGATCGCGGCGAACTCGGGGCTCGCGGCGGCGACCGCGCTCAACATGGCGATCGCCGCGGGCTGCGCGTTCGCGTTCGCGGCTTGGTGCGCGACCCGCGGGGCGGCCGACGGCGTGATGCGCTGGTCGCCCGATGTGTCGGCGTTCCGCGCGTGGTGGGTGGTGCCCGGAGTGGTCGGCTTCCTGATCGTGCTCGGACTGCCGTGGTCGGTGCAGCGAATCGGCGCGCTGTCGACCTTCGTAGCGCTGGTCGGCGCGCAGATGCTGACGAGCGCTCTCTGGGACCACTTCGCCGGCGGCATTCCGCTCTCCGCGACGCGAATCGCGGGCGCGCTGTGCTCGCTCGCCGGCGTGGTGCTGCTCGCCCGGAGCCCGTCGTGAGCGAAGGGATCGCGTTCACGCTGAACGGCGAACGCGTCGACGGGGCCGGAGTCGATCCGAACACGACGCTGTTGCACTTCCTGCGCGGCAGCGGGCGGACCGGGACGAAGGAAGCATGTGCCGAGGGCGAGTGCGGCGCGTGCGCGGTGGCGTGTGTGGTCGCCGACGGCGATGCGCGCAGTCGCTACCAGGTCGTGAACAGCTGCCTCGTGCTCCTTCCCGAAGTCGCCGGGGCCGAGGTGTGGACGGTCGAAGGGCTGCGCGGCCTCGCCAACGGCGAACTGCACCCGGTGCAGCGGGCGATGGTGGAGCACGGCGGCTCGCAGTGCGGGTACTGCACGCCGGGCTTCGTGATGACCCTGTTTGCGCGCCACTACGCACGGCCGAGGCCCGATGCGCGGTCGGCGATCGCCGGCAACCTCTGCCGATGCACCGGGTATCGCGCGATCCTCGCCGCGGCGGAGTCGGTGTCCGAGGTGGCGGCCGGCGATCCGCACGCCGCACGGCTGGAGCGACCGGCGCCGCCGGTGACGGCCGTTCGGTTCGAAGCCGGCGGTGCGTCCTATGCCCGGCCGGCGACGCTGGCCGAGGCGCTCGCGGCACGCGCGGCGCATCCCGACGCGGCGCTGCTCGCCGGTGGCACTGACCTCGTGGTGGAACGGAACCAGGACGGCCGACATCGTGAGCGCTGGCTGTCGCTCGGTGCGATCCCGGAGCTGTCGGGGATCGACGAGCAGGGCGCCGAGTTCGTGATCGGCGCTTGTACGACGTGGGAAGCGATCGAAGCGCAGCTCGGATCGCGGGTCCCGCTCTTCGCGCAGCTGATCCCGCTGTTCGCATCGCCGCTGATCCGCGCTCGCGCGACGATCGGCGGCAACCTCTGCACGGCGTCACCGGTCGGCGATGCGGCGCCGGTGCTGCTCGCGCTCGACGCGACACTCGACGTCGCGAGCGTGCGGGGCCGCCGCCGCGTGCCGGTGTCCGAGTGGTTCACGGGCCACCGGCGTTCGGCGCTCGCGGCCGACGAACTGCTCGCCGCGGTGCGCATCCCGAACTCGCCCCCAGGCGCGGGTCGCTTCTTCAAGGTCAGCAAGCGCGAACTCGACGACATCAGCAGCGTGAGCGGCGCCTTCGCGGTGTGGTTCGACGGCGGCGTCGTCGCGCGGGCACGTTTCGCGTACGGCGGCGTCGCGGCGACACCGGTGCGCGCGACCGCGGCGGAAGCGCTGCTCGTCGGACGGCGAATGGACGCCGCGTCGTTGCGCGACTGCCGTGCCGCGGCGGCGGGCGCGTTCGCGCCGATCGGCGACGTGCGTGCGAGCGCCGGCTACCGCGCGGCGATGGTGGCCGAACTGCTGGCGAAGTTGTGGCACGAGGTGGCGCCGTGAACGGTCCCCGCCACGAGTGTGCGGTGCAGCACGCCACGGGCGAGGCCCTGTACGTGCACGACGAGGCGCTGCGATCCGGTCCGCTGCTGCACGCGTGGCCGGTGCAGTCGGGCCACGCACACGGCAGGATCCGCGCGATCGACGCGACCGCCGCACACGCGATGCCCGGAGTCGCCTGCGTCCTGACCGGCGCGCACGTGACCGGGCAGGGTGTGATCGGACCGGTGCGCCACGACGAGCCGCTCTTCCCCGACGAGGTGAGCCACCACGGGCAGCCGGTGTGCTGGGTGCTCGCCGACAGCGAGGAACATGCGCGACGGGCCGCGGCGGTCGTGCGCGTCGAATGCGAGCCGCTGCCGGCGATCCTCTCGATCGAAGCGGGCATCGCCGCTGGGTCCTTCCTGACCGACGAACAGACGATCGCGACGGGCGACGTCGACGCGGCGTTCGCCCGCGGCGACCGCGAACTGCGCGGCGAACTGCAGGTCGGCGGGCAGGAGCACTTCTACCTCGAGACGCAATGTGCGTGGGCGCACCGGGACGCGACTGGCGGCTACGTGGTGCACAGCAGCACGCAGCATCCGACCGAGACGCAGTCGACCGTCGCGCACGTGCTCGGCCTGCCGGCGCACCGCGTCGTCTGCGAATCGCTGCGCATGGGCGGCGCGTTCGGCGGCAAGGAGTCGCAGGCGAACGCGTTCGCGGCGATCGCGGCGCTCGGCTGCCAGGTGACCGGGCGGCCGGTGGTCGTGCGGCTCGACCGGCGGCGCGACCTCACGATCACGGGCAAGCGCCACCCGTTCCTGGCCCGCTTCCGCGTCGCGTTCGGCGCCGACGGCACGTTGCATGCGCTCGACGTGCAGCTGTGGAGCGACGGCGGCCACAGCCTGGACCTCAGTGCCGCGATCCTCGGCCGCGCGCTCTTCCACGTCGACAACTGTTACCGCATCGAGCACCTTCGGGTCCGCGGTCGTGTCGTGCGCACGCACCTGCCGTCGAACACGGCGATGCGCGGCTTCGGCGGACCGCAGGCGATGGTCGTGATCGAGGAGGTGATCGACCGCGTCGCGCGAACGCTCGGTGTGCCGCCGGAGACGGTGCGCGAACGCAACTTCTACCGGCCCGGCGACCGCACGCACTACGGCCAGGAGGTGCGCTCCGCGGACTGCATCGAGCGCATCTGGCGGACGCTGGCCGAGTCGAGTTCGTTCGAACGGCGACGGCGCGAAGCGCACGCATGGAACGCGTCGCATCCGCACCGGAAGCGCGGGCTCGCGATGACGCCGGTGAAGTTCGGCATCTCGTTCACGACGACGTTCCTGAACCAGGCCGGCGCGCTGGTCCTCGTCTATCGGGACGGCAGCGTGCAGGTGAACCACGGCGGCACCGAGATGGGGCAGGGATTGCACACGAAGGTCGCCGCGATCGTCGCGCGCGAACTCGGCGTGGCGGCGGCTGCCGTGCGCACGATGCCGACGCGCACCGACAAGGTGCCGAACACCTCGGCGACCGCAGCGTCCAGTGGTACGGATCTGAACGGCGAGGCGGCGCGGCGTGCGTGCGCGGCGATCAGGGAACGGCTCGGGATCGTCGCTGCGGCGAGCCTGCGGTGCGCGGCGCAGGAGGTGGTGTTCGCGGACGGCGTCGTGCGAGGCGGCGGACGCGAGCTGCCGTTCGGGGCGGTCGCCGAGGCCGCGTACGTGCAGCGGATCCCCCTGTTCGCCACCGGTCACTACGCGACGCCGGGGATCCACTGGGATCCGCACGCCGGGCGCGGCGAGCCGTTCCGTTACTACGCGTACGGCGCGGCGGTCGCCGAAGTCGAGGTCGACGGCTTCACCGGAATGCACCGGCTGCTCGCGGTGGACATCCTGCACGATGTCGGCGATTCGCTGGCCGAGATCGTCGATCGTGGCCAGATCGAGGGCGGGTTCGTGCAGGGAGCCGGCTGGCTCACGAGCGAGCACGTGGTGTACGGCGACGACGGTGCACTGCGTTCGCGCGGCGCGTCGACCTACAAGCTGCCGGGCGTCGGTGAGTGCCCCGAACGTTTCGTCGTCGACCTCCTGCCGCGCGCGAGCGAGCCCGGCGCCGTGTTCGGCAGCAAGGCGGTCGGCGAGCCGCCGTTCATGCTCGCGATCGCGGTGCGCGAAGCGCTGCGCTCGGCCGTGGCGGCGTTCCGCGGCTCTGGCATCGTCGAACTCGGCTGCCCCGCCGTGCCCGAGGCGGTGTTCCGGGCGATCCGCGCGGGCACCGTCTGACCGGCGGCGGTTTCTGCGTGGGTGCGCCTTGTCCGCGGGATCCGGGCATCCGGGGAGGAAGGTGCTCGCGCCGTTCCGGTCGGCGACGCAAGCCGACTCTGGAGAACGAGGATCCGGCCCACGGACCGCCGCCCCGGCCGACCCCTCTCCGGTCGGCCAAGCGGTCCGTCGCGGCAGCGTCGTCTTCACGGTCGGGCGCGAGCAGTCCGCCACCGAGCAACGCGTGTGCCGCGTGCTGCGCGACGCCATCCGGCGATCACTCGACCTTCATCTGCATCGGTGCGGACAGTTCGTGCGTGCCGAAGCGGATGCTGAGTGCGCCGGCCGTCTGCGAGCCGGGCGTCAGCGCGATGTCGATCTCGAGCCGCGCGGCCTTCTCGGTCAGGGTTGCGTGGGCGAGCGCCACCTCGATGCCGCCTTTCAGGTTCCCGGCGAAGACCGGGTCGAGCTTCTGTTTCTTCGCCGTCGCGGCGTCGTGCAGCGCGAGCACGTAGGCGTCGCCGTCCCGCTGCTCGAGCGTCAGGTAGTAGTAGCCCGCCGGCACGGTGGTCGTCCCGAACACGACGTCCATCGACGTGTCGAGGGTGGTCCAGAAGTCGCCGCCGAGGCGCCACTTCTTGTTCTTCAGCCTGCCGCTCGCGACCAAGTCCGCGTACTCGTCGTTCCACGGCACCGGCGTGTAGTCGAGCCCGATCTGGCCGGGGGAACCCTGGCGACCGAACCACGCGACGCGGGCGCCGCGCCGTTCCGAGGCGACGGCGAACGCGGTCATCGCCTTGGCCGCGTTGGCTTCGACCACCTTCGCGACCTTCGCGAAGCGATCGTCCTTGCGCAGCGAATCGAGATCCGTGTCGGACGAGAGCTGCTTGCCGTCGCTGAATCCGCCGGCGGCGGCCTTCTCCAGCCACACGAACGCCTCGTCGGGTCGATGCTGCAGCGCGTGCACGCACGCGGCGTTGTAGGCGGCGACCGGCGCCGCGCCGGCCATGCCCGCGGCCTTCTCGTGGATCGGCAGCGCTTCGTCGAGCTTGCCCGCGGCGTGCAGGCTGTAGCCGAGCATCAGCCACGCGCCCGCGTCGTCCGGCGTCGCCTCCGTCAGCTTGCGGAAGCTGGCCGCGGCGGTCGTGAAGTCACCCGACTGCACGGCGGCGTCCGCTTCCTTGCGCAGGCGCTTTGCTTCGAGCGCCGGGTCTTGCGCATGCAGCGCGGTGGTGAGGGGCAGGAGGAGAGAGAGCAGCAGGGTTCGTGGGCGGGTCATCGCGGGTCTCCGGGGTCGTGGGCGCTGGTACCACGGCCGTTGGTCGCATGCTGCAACCGCGGGAACCTTGCCCTGCCCGGGCCACTCGGGGCTCGTGGCGTACTGCCCGGGCACTCGGCAAGGCGGTGAAGATCCTCGGACGGTGGCGACGAGCGCGCCCGCGAATAGAAGTGCGTCCACACGAAGGAACCCGCGACATGAAGACCACGACACTCCTCGCCGCTCTCTCCGTCATCGGCGCTGCGCCCGCGCAGTGCCTGTTCACCAGCGTCTCGACCCAGTCGGTCGGCGAGAGCTGCAACTTCGCATCGACGGGCATGTGCGCGGTCGTCGCGCTGCCGGCCTTCGTCGACGTCTCGCTCGACGTCGCGAACTGCGCACTCGACGTCGAAGTCGTCGCGTTCGAGGGCTGCGGCGCCTCGGTGCCCCTGCGCATCCTCATGTTCGGCGCGCAGGCCGCGACGATTCCCCTGCCCGACTTCGGGTTCTCGTGCGCGCTGAACCTGCTGCCCGACGCGTTCCTCGCGGTGGCGCCCGGTCCGACCGCGCTGGCGCTGCCGCCCGCCGTGCAGACGCTCTCCTTCTACGTGCAGGGTGCGGCGCTGAGCGTGCCGCCTCTCTCGGGCGAGGGCTGGTTCACCTTCTCCGCAGGGTCGCTCGTGTCGCTGCAGTGACCAGCGCGGGCCGCGTCAGCGGCAGTGCTCGAGGGCGAGCATCGCGTAGCACGTGCAGAGGAGGTCCAGGTTCTCGTACCAGCGGCTGCTGCGGTCGTTGACCCACGAGCCGTCCGGCCGCTGCATCGACTCGAGCTGCTTCCTCAGGTCCGCGCGCCAGTCGACGTCGGCGGACTTGCTGTCGCGGGTCGCGGTGATGCGGTCGATCTTCGCGGCCTCGAGCGCCTGCGCGACGAGCAGGTAGTAGTAGTAGAGGCCCTGGTACTTCGCCTCTTCGCCGAGCTTCGGATCGGCGCCAGGGTTCTCGGCGACGGTCCAGTTGGCGCCGATCCACTTCACCGCGGCCTGCACACGCGGGTCCTTCGCGTCGACGCCACACAGCGTGTAGGTCTTCAGCAGCGCGTAGGTCATCGAGCCGTAGCTGCGCGGCGTGCGCGTGCCGTCGGGCAGGTCGACGTAGCCGGCCGGGGAATCGCCCGGGTAGTAGATCGCGCCGCCGTCGTCGCCGGCGGTCATCGTCGCGGCGCCGCCGTCGGTGCCCTTGATCTTCAGCTTGCCGGACTGGTCGTTGACCGACTTGAGGTTCTGCGTGCGCTGCAGGAAGACGATGGCCCGCGCGAACGCTTCGTCCTTCGCGTCGAGTCCGGTGTCGCGCAGCGCGCTGACGGCGAACTGCAGGTTGCTGAGGTCGGAGCGCTCGCCCTTGCTGCCGTAGCCGACGCCGCCGTACTCGAGGTCGGCAGGGGAGCTGCCGTTCGTCTCGCAGTTCTGGATCGCGAGCACGTACTTCTGTGCCTTGCCGAGCGCCGGCTTCTTCGCGTCGTCCTGCCAGCGGGCGAGCGCCATTACGACGGCGCAGGTCGTGTAGTTCTGCACTCTCTGCCCGAACGAACCGTCGTCGTTCTGCCCGGACACGAGCCAGCGGCAGCCGGCGTCGATCGCCTTCTTCTCTTCGTCGCTGCGTTTGTCGACCGGCTTGCCCTGCAGCGCCGCCAGCGCGAGTGCCGTGAAGCCGGGATCGGGGAACGACTTCTGCCCCATCTTCACGGAGAAGACGCCGTCCTTCTGCTGCTTCCACAGGAACGCGAACGCCTTCTCCTGGGCGTCCGACCATGCGGCCGCGGGAGACTGGGCGGTGAGGGCCGTGGCGAGCAGCGTCGCCAACGAAACCGCTGCGATGCGGAGGAACGGAGTCATGTCTTGCCTCGGGGGTCCGGTGGTTCGGGATCAGTCGGAGGGGCGGTTGGGTTCGTCGCGTTCGCGAAGTCGCTTGCGCAGCGTTGCCCGGTTGATGTCGAGAGCACGCGCGAGGTGCGTCGGCTTGTAGTCGTACCGCGGCAGCAGGAGGCCGAGCAGGCGGCTCTCGAGTTCTTCGAGCAGCGCGTCGTAGTTCGTCTCGCGCTGCAGGCGGTCGTCGATCCAGCCCTGGAGCGCGGCGTCGAGCGCCGGGAAGTTCGCGACGGTCCGGGAGAGCGGTTCGGCGCGCAGCTCTGCCGGCAGGTGCGTCGGCAGGATCAGGTCGCCCTGGCACATCGCCGCTGCACGCTCGAGCACGTTGCGGAGCTCGCGCACGTTGCCCGGCCAGTCGTGCTGCTGGAGCATGCGCAGTGCGTCGCGGGACAAGGCAAGGCGGCGCCCGCGCGTGATGCCGGCGAGCAGGTACGACGCGATCCCCGGGATGTCGCTCGGTCGGTCCGCCAGGGGCGGCAGTTTCACTTCGAGCACGCGCAACCGGTAGAAGAGGTCCTCGCGGAAGCGCTTCGCCGCGACGGCCGCGACGAGGTCCTGGTTGGTCGCGGCGATGATGCGCAGGTCGACGCGCAGGTCCTCGCGGCCGCCGACGCGGGTGAAGGTCTTGTCCTCGACGAAGCGCAGCAGCTTCACCTGCACCGACATCGGGATCTCGCCGATCTCGTCGAGGAAGAGCGTGCCGCCCGCGGCGCGTTCGATGTGACCCTGGCGCGAGGTGGTGGCTCCGGTGAACGCTCCCTTCTCGTGACCGAAGAGCTCGGCTTCCAGCAGGCTCTCGGGCAGGCTCGCGCACGACAGGGTGACGAAGGGGCTCTGGTGCCTCGCGCTGTGCAGGTGGATCACGCGCGCGGTGAGCGATTTGCCGATGCCGGTGGGGCCCGTGATCAGCACCGGTGCGTCCGCGGCCGACGCGTGCGCGATGTTCGCGAACGCGGGCTGCATCGCGGCCGACGAACCGATCAGCAACGGTGCCGCTCCGCCGCCGGTCGCCGGTGGAGTGGTGGCGGCGGTCGTTCTCGCGGCCGGCGCGGCGGCGGACTGGAGCAGCCCCTGGATCGAACGTTCGAGTTCCGCGAGATCGAGCGGCTTCACGAGGTAGCCCGCGGCGCCGCCCTTCCTCGCTTCGACGGCGTTCTGCAGGTTGCCGTGCGCAGTGACGATCAGCACCGGGATCGTCGCGTCGTGGGCACGGATGCTGGCCAGCGTCTTGAGTCCGCTCTGGTCCGGCAGGCCGATGTCGAGAACAACCAGGTCGGGGCGCGACGAACGCAGGTTCGCGAGGCCGAGCGTCGCCGACGCCGCCGTCGACGCGGTGTGGCCGAGTCCGCGGACCAGGATCGCGATGGCGTTCGCCAGCGCTGCTTCGTCCTCGATGATCAGGATCGCGCTCATGAGCCGGTCGTTGCGACGTCGGTCGTCGCGTTGGCTTCGGTCGCCGGGATCACCACCGTCACGACAGCGCCGCCGTTCTCGCCATTGGTCGCCTGCAGCGCCCCGCCGTGGGCCTTCACGATCTCGCTCGCGACGCTGAGACCGATGCCCATGCCGCCCTCGCGTTCGCTGAAGAAGAACTCCGCGAAGCGCGCGAGTGCTGCCGCCGAGAATCCGGCGCCGCTGTCCTGGAACTCGATCCGGATGCCGTCGCGGTCGCGCCGCGCCTCGATCGTGAGGATCCCGCCGCCCGGCATCGCCTGCAGCGCGTTGAGCAGCAGGTTGCGGAACACCTGGTCGAGCCGGCGTCCGTCGGCCAGCGTCCGGAGGTCGGGCCCGATGTCGAGACGGATCTGGACGGCGGCGTGGTCGGCCCTCGGGCGGTGCATCGCGACGACGACTGCAAGCAGCGCGCCGACATCGGTCGGCGCCATGGCTGGTGGCTCGGGGCGTGTGAGGAACAGCCACTGGTTCAGCAGACTCTCGATGCGCGACGCCTCGTGCTCGATGGTCGTCGCGGTGCCGTCGTTCTGACCGCGCTGCCACAGCTGCGCGTGCATCCGGATCGCGGCGACGGGGTTCTGCACTTCGTGCGCGAGGGCGGCGGTCATGCGGCCGAGCACCGCGAGTTTCTCGGCGCGCTGGCGCGCCTCCTGCTCTTCGTGCAGCGCCTGCCGCGTGCGCAGGAACGATCTCGCGACGTCGCCGAGCTCGTCGTTGCGCAGGGCCGCGGGCAGATCGATCGGGCCCGGGCGTTCGATCTCCGGCAGACGCGCTGCGAGGTGCCGCAGCGGATGCACGAGGCTCCGCACCACGAGCCATGCCGTGAGGATCGCGAGCAACAGGAACGCGGCGAGAACGCCGAGAACACGCGAGTCGAGCCAGTAGCTCCTGCGCTCGCCGACCATCACGATGTCCGGCTTGCCTTCGGCGGGGACCGCAACGACGTCGAAGGCACCGCAGCGGCGCGGGACGCCGTCTGCTGGCACGTCCGACACCGGGACTGCCGCCAACCGCTTAGGCAGCGCGGGCTCGAGCCGGCCGTTCGAGCGGAAGAACGTCGCGTATCCGCTGACACTCTCCATCTGCCGTGCGAGCGACTCGGTGCCCTGCAGGCTGCTACGGACCACCACGTCGGCGTTCGTCGCGGCGACCCGCACGAGGCGGTCCCGCTCTTCGCCCTCCATCTGCGCGCTCGAGTACGCGGCGAGCGCCAGCGTCTCGACCAGCACGAGCAGCACGAACGGCAGGCCGACGCGCCAGGACAGGCGATGGAACGTCATGGAGAACCGGCGCCGCAGTGTGGCCGCAGGCCCATGAGATGCAACGTGGTGGTGCGCCGGGGTCGTGTGAGTGGTCAAGGATTGCCCACCGTCGCCGCGGCCGCGGACGGTTCGTGTTCCATCGGGTCCCGGAAGAACTCGCGCACGGGGTCGCGGGTTCACGCGGGCCGGGCCGGCGCATGCGGCGTGGCCCTCGAAGGCAGGTCGTGCGGACTCGCGGCGGAAGGGCGCACGCCAAGGCCGACATCGGACGGCATGGGCGTTGCGGACCGGCCGCCTCGTGCGCACGTCCGCGTCGCACGTTCAGCGAGCGCGCGACGCGAAGCCGTCGGCCGTGCCCGGCTCTGCCCCCTTTCTCCACACCGACCGAAGCAAGCATGTTCCGTACGTTCCGAGCCTCCGCATTCCTCCTGGCCGGCGCCGTCGTCGTCGGCCCCGCGTTCGCACAGGAGCCGTCCACCTGGACCACCATCGCGCTGCCAGTGGGCGCGACGTCGTTCAACGCGATCGGCACGACCGTGACGTTTCGCACGGCTACCGAGTACTGGCTCTACTCCGGCATCACGAAGAAGTGGGTGCAGGTGCCGGCAAAGGACACCGCGACGCTGTTCCAGGCGAACGACTACTGCATCGTGCGCAATGGCGGCACGCTGCACGCGTTCGCGAGCCACACCGGTGTGGTCGACACCCTCGAAGTGTCCGACACCGCGGTCGTCGTCAGTGGTCCGGCGAGTTCCGCGTGGGTGACGCTCGTGGCCGACGGCCTCACGATCCACGGTTTCGGCGCGTTCCACGGCCACTGGACGTCGCACGCGCTGCATGCGCCGAACCCGACGATGGTCGCGAACCGCCTCATCGGCCTCGTCGACGACGGCGAAGAAGTGCTCGCGCTCAGTGCGCATCACGGCACGTTCGTGCCGGCGCGCAGCGAGCCCGGAGTGACGCTCCTCGTCGTCGGCGAGGCCGAGGTCGGCACTGCGCACAGCCCCGGCACGTTCCGCGCGTTCTCGGCGCAGCAGAACCGCTGGGTCGAACGGGCGGTCCCCGTGGGAGTGAACACGCTGCAACAGAACGAGTACGCGATGGCGTGGCTCGGCAACCGGGTCTGGGCGTACTCGGGCCTGCGCGGCAGGTTCGCCACCTACACCGCGACGGCGCCCATCGTCTCGGTGAGCGGCGCCGAGGGTGTCGCCGCGTTCGTCGACGGTCCCTTCGCGGTCTGCTACGGCTCGGGCCGCGGCGACTTCGTCGCCCTGCCCGCGACGAGCCCCTTGTTCGTGCACGAGTACCACTTCACGCTGGTGCGCGAAGCCGGTCAGGTGACGCCGTTCTCCGCCATCACGGGCACGTTCGGTCCGCCGCTCCCTGGCAACTTCACCGCGACGACGAACGACGCTGCGGCGTGGCTGACGACGGGCACGACGGGGCATGCGTACAGCCCGTTCCTCAACACGTGGATCGCGGCTCCGGCGGGGGTTGCAGGAGTCACCGCGACCGTGGTTCGCGACGCCGTCGTGCTGCACGAACCGAACGGGTTCCAGGCACTGTCCGCACGCCACGGCAACTGGCGGCCGCAGCCCGTCGTGTCGGCTGCGTTCTCCGCGCCCGTCACCGGATCGACATTCCTGTCGATCGACGGTCCGACGGGCGACGTGCTGCATGTCTTCGACGCGCGACTCGATCGATGGGCGACGGTCGCGGGCCAGGGCCCGATGAACTTCAAGATCTCGCGGCACACCGTGATGGCCCACGACGGCGTGTTCGGCTACGGCTTCGGCCAGCCGTCGGGGGAGTGGTGGGTCGAGCCGTTGGCTGCGCCGCCGATCGCTTTCGACACCGCGAGTTCCATCGGAACGCTGCGCACGGCGACGCACTACTCCGTGTACTCGGTGCAGGGATCGTTCACCTACACGGGCCGCTTCCCCGAGTTCACGCAGGCGATCAACCTCGGCAACACGCTGCGCATGCACCAGTCGGCGCCGTCGGGCAGCCTCCTGATCCGGCTGCTCGGTTCGGCGCCGGCATACGTGCCGCTCGGCTCCGTCGGGACGCTGTACGTCGATGCGAGCACGATGACGCTCGGCGCCTGGCCTGACGTCGTCGACGCCGACGGGTACCTCGACCTCGCGCTGCCGATCCCCGACGACGCGGCTCTCGTCGGCGAGCAGATCCACCTGCAGAACCTCGTGCTGCCTCCGACCGGCGAGTGGTGGCTGACGAACAGCGTCGCCCCGGTGCTCTTCTGATGACCGCCATGAACATCGTGCGTTCGTTCGCTCGCCTCGCCGCCACCTTCGTGCTCACCGTCGTCGCGACGGCGCAGGAGACGGCGGCCAGGAAGCCGGGGAGCGTGTTCCGTTCCGAGATCGACGCGCTGATCGCGCGCTTGTCCGTCGACGCGAAGGCGCGCGCCGGTGGAGCCGGCTGGGCGCCGCTCGGCGGCGAGTCCGTGCTCGCGACCGCGCAGATCCTCTGCGCGATGGGGCACTGCCACCGCTTCTACCACGTGAGCGACGGCCCGCTCCTCCGTCCGTCGCTCGCGCAGCTGATCGCGGCACGCGACGCGAACGGATCCTTCGTCGATGTCGCGACGACGACGATGGTCGCGGACGCGTTCGCCGCCGTCGACCCGACGGGGCGCAAGGACGACATCGCGCGGGCGAGGCGTTCGCTCGGCGACGTCGCGCTGGACGGGTTCGCCGGCATGGTCGAGGCCGTCGTCGCGAAGTCCGCTCCGGGCATGTTCCCGCAGGACGTCGGCGCGGCCGCCGCGAAGCGGGCGAAGGAACTCGGCAAGGCCGGGGCCGGATTCGCGCCTGCCGAGGCCGCTGGTGTGCTCCTGCATCTCGTCGTTTGCCAGTGCGCGAATCGCCGCCTCGACGAACACGATGCGGCCGCGACGTCGCCGGCACAGGACCGCGGATTCGCGTGGTTGCTCGGCAAACAGAAGGGCGGCCAGTTCGGCGGTGGCGGCGCGCGGGGCCTGCCGCTGACGGGCTTCGGCCTGATGGCACTGCAGACGAAGCCGTCCTCGGCGCGCTCGGCCGAAGAGCGCGCGGCGATCGAGGACGGCTGCCGCTCGCTGCTCGGAATGCAGAACGAAGACGGTTCGTTCGGCGAGTCGCTGCAGAACTACACGACGTGCGTCGTCGTGGGCGCGTTGAAGCGCTGGGGTGACGCCGCGGCCGGGCCGGCACTCGCGAAGGCGCAGCGCGCGCTGCTGGCTTTCCAGAACGTGGAGCGCGGCGGATACGACCGCAGCGATCGCGACTACGGGTCGATCGGCTACGGGGGATCGCAGCGCGGCGACCTCAGCAACCTGCAGTTCGCACTGCAGGGGCTCGTGGACACGGGACTGCCCGCGGCAGACGAGGCGTTTGCCAAGGCGATCGTGTTCCTGCAGCGCACGCAGAACCTGCGCAGCCACAACGACTGGTCCGGAGAGGTCGCCGACCCCGAAGCGAATGGCGCGATCGTCGTCGCGCGGCCGGGCGACGACGGCGGCGCGATGTACTACCCGGGCAACTCGTCGGCCGGCTACGTCGCGCGGCCGGACGGATCGGTCGAGCCACGCAGCTACGGTTCGATGACGTACGCGTTGTTGAAGGCCTACACGCTCGCAGGCGTTCCGGCGTCGGACACGCGGGTGCGCGCGGCGGTGGAGTGGATCCGCGCCAACTGGACGCTGGAGCACAATCCAGGCGTCGATCCGGCGGCCGGCGATCGTGCGCGGTTCCAGGGGCTCTTCTACTACTACCTCCTGATGGCACAGGCGCTCGACACCATGCACGTCGCGACGGTGGACGTCGGCGACCGCCCCGTCGACTGGCGGAAGGCGCTGCGCCGGCAGCTCGAGTCCATGCAGGCGGCGGACGGGAGCTGGACGAACGGCGCGAACGGACGGTGGATGGAGGGCGACCCGATGCTGTGCACCTGCTACGCACTGCTCGCCCTCGAACGCTGCCGCTGACGGCGGACGGGGGCGCGCGCTCTGCGGTGAGCCGACTGCGCCTGCATGGTCACTTTCCTGACCGCGGCGCGGTCGCGGGCGAACAAAGAGCGACCATCGGCAGGGGGCCCGCGCCCGCCTCGTCCCACCGCTGACGCTTCGGGAATCACGTCCCAACGGCCCGCGCCCCGTCGGATTCGAGCTCCATTCGGCGGTTCGGACGAGGGCGCGAACCCCGTGCGGTCAGCAGCGAGTCACGCGGGTACGGACTTTGCCACCCGGGCAGCCTCCCGATCACCCTTCCAAACCGAACTCTCCTCTCATGCGCCGCGAATCCCCTTCCCCTTCGTCCTCGTCGCCCGGCTTCACGCTCGTCGAACTGATCGTCGTCCTCGTCATCATCGCTGCTGTGTCCGGCCTCGTGATCCCGTCCGTCGCGGCACTCGGCCGCAGCACGGACATGGCCGCGTCCGCGAAGACGCAGCAGGACCTCGCGAACAACCTGCAGCAGTTCTTCGTGCTGCAGAAGAGGTTCCCGCAGGGCTGCGACTCGCTGCTCGTCGACACTTCGACGCTGGGCAACTCGACCAACCCCAACTCGACTCCCGCGACGCCGGGCACGTCGGACGGCACGCCGGACGGCCTCTATGCGCCGAAGTACGACGCCACGGGCCAGCAGATCAGCGGCATGACGACCAGCAACCCGGCGCTGGTCAACTCGCTGACGGTCGGCACGCTCTCGAGCAACCAGCGCGCTTCGTTCGGTCGCGGCGGCTTCGAGTATGTCTACGACCACGAGGTCTACGACTGGACGACGAACGCCGGCATCCAGAACAGCAACAACAGCGGCACGCTCCGGCGCGCGCTGCCCGGCGGCGGCACGCTGACCGCGGCAGTCGTCAACCAGACGGCCGGCGCCGGCATCACGACCGGCCTCGCGACGACGTCGGGCAAGTACCTGCTCCTGCGCGGCATCGCCCCCGCGGAGCTCGTCCCTGGCACGACCGCCGGCACGTGGGACTGGGTGCCGGAGACGGGCACGCAGATCGTCGCCGTCGGTATCGGTCAGGGCTGCCGCCTCGTCCCGACGACGATGCTGAGCGCGCCGGTCTACCCCGGTGACGAAGGCACCTACTACGGGCGCTACGTCGCGTTCTTCAAAGTCTACGAGAGCGGCGAGCGCCCGACCCTGCTCGGCGTGAGCGACTGCTACGGTCGCACCTCGGACTACACCATCCTGCAGTTCAACCAGTCGCTGCCGAACGGCGGCCGCCAGGGCTGATCGCCGGAAGACGGAACACCGTGACCCGTGCGGCACCGCTGTCCGGCTTCGCGCCGGACCGTCGAGCCTCGTCGCTCCGCGCTCCGGCGTGGGGCGGCGAGGCGGTGTCTCGTACGGAGCCCGGCGACGCGCGGGGATTCACGCTCGTCGAACTCCTCGTCGTGCTCGTGATGATGGCGACGCTGCTCGGCGTCGCCGTGCTCGCCGGGGGCGAGATCTCGGCCGAAGGGCGCGACACCGCGACGCGCGCTTCGATGCAGGCGATCCGCGACGCGATCGTCGGCGGGAACAGCGAGCTCGTCGGCGCCCGTTCGTTCCTGCGCGACGTCGGCGATCTCCCGCGCAACACGACGACCGAGCCGATTGCCGCGGCTCGGATCGCGAGTCTGTCGGATCTGATCGGCGGCACCACGCTGGCCGGATGGAACGGGCCGTACGTGACCGTTCCGCGCGAAGTGTTCGGAGCCGGCCGCGAACTGGATCCGGCATGGACGCGCTGGGGTTCGCCGCTCGACTGGACGGTGCTCGACGGCTGGGGGCAGCCGATCGTCCTTCAGGTCCCGGTGCTCGACCTCGATCCGGCGTGGAGCGACGAAGAACGGCGCTACGCACGGCTCGTCGCGGCGGGCCAGGACGGTGTGATCCAGACGCCCGATGACTCCGGCTATCCGGCGATGACTCAGTGCGGCGACGATCTCGTGCTCTACCTCCGGGTCGCCGACCTTCGCCCATGAAGCGCACGACACGCACGGGGCGGGAGTGCGGGCTCACACTCGTCGAGCTGCTGGTCGTGCTGTTCGTTCTCGGGTTGCTCGCGGCGACGGCGAGTGTCGCGACCGCGGGGTTGCTCGAGCAGGGACAGCAGGACGCGACGCTGCGTTCGCTCGCCGCGATCGAGACGGCCGTGCTCGGCGCTCCGGATCGGCAGGACGCGACGGGCACGCCGTACGTCACCGGGTTCGTCGCCGACGTCGGCCGTCTGCCCGTCATGCGCGGCACTGCTGCCGAGACCGGGCTGCAGGAACTCTGGCGCGGAACCGACGGCACGCTGTCGTCGCCCGCGACGTGGACGATCGCTCTCTTCGGCGTGCAGACGCCTGCCGGTGACGTCGAGGTCCGGCTGCCCGCCGGATGGCGCGGGCCCTACGTGAACACGCCGATCGGCACCGCGCAGCTGCGCGACGGCTGGCGCCGCGCCTTCCGCCTCCTCCGCGCCGACGGGAGCGACGCACCGGTCGGGACGGGCATCGAGATCGTTCGCTCGTCGGGCGCCGACGGCGTGCCCGATGGGGCGACGCCGAGTGCAGGCAACGACCGCGACCTCGCCACGGTGTTCGCGAACACCGACCCGGTCGAAACCGTCGCGCCTCGGTACTCGGGCGACCTGGTGGTGATCGTGCGATCGACGGCCGGCGTGACGAACGCGTCGATCCGGATCTACGGACCGGCGGACGGAGTCGTGCAGACGCTCGCGCAGCCGCCGCCGCAGACCATCCCGGCTGGCGGGCAGGCGACATTCGTCGTGACCGGCGTCGCGATCGGACCGAAGATCCTGCGCGCCTATGCTGCGGCGGCGCCGGCCGACCCGAACGACCCGTTCGTGCCGGTGCCCGCCACGAGCCGCATCCAACCCGTCGTCGTCGAAGCGGGCGGCCTGCCGCCGATCGTGCTCGACCTGCCCTGATCCGACGATGTCTCGCCCGACCACCATTCTCGCACTGCTCGATGCCTTCGTCCTCCGCGCGGATCTGCGATGGCGACGCGGCCGTGCGGTCGCCGAGCGGATGATCCGGATCGAGCGCGGCCGTCGCGACGCCGCCGACGTGATCGAAACGCTCGTTGCGTCGCGGCGCCTGTCCGGATCGGTGTTCGTGCTCAGCGACGAGGTCTTCCTGCAGTCGATCGACCTGCCGCCGCGTGCGGTCGCCGGACTCGATCGTCGCGCGATGCGCTCCGCGGTCGCGCTCGAGGCGCAGAGCTTCTCGGGTCTCACCGGCGACACGGCGACCGAGTGGTGGCGGCGCGGCGACGAGCGGACGTTCCTGGTGTGCCAGGCGAGCCGCGGCGAGTTCACGGCACTGCACGAAGCGATCGAACGCGGCGGCGGCGAACTGTTCGGCGTGGCGCACCCCGCGGCGCTTCCGGCGTCGCTGGCCGGCGACGGGCCGTTCGTCCGCCGCGAGGACTGGGGCGCCTTGCGCGCGCGGATCCGCGGGCACGGCGCCGAGGTCGAGACCATCGAGGCGGGGCGCGGGACGCGGATGGCCGACCAGGACGAGGGATGCAGCGAGCATCTCGTCGTCGGCGCGAGCGCACCGGAGCTGGCAGGCGCCAGGCGTTTCGACCTCGTCGACGACGCCGTCGCGACGAACTGGCTCGCGCGGTGGGCCCAGGTCGCCATCGACGCGGACCGCGGTGTGGTTCTCGAACCGCCACCGAGTCCGTCGGTCCGTCACCGTCGCGTCCTGCTGGGCGCCATCGCGGTCGGCGCGGTCGTCGCTGCGGGTCTGCTGGATCGATTCGGCGTGCAGGCCGATGTGTTCGCCGCGACCAGGGAACTGGCCGTCGCCCGCGTTCCGATCGATCGGCTGCGCGCCGTGGAGGTCGAAGGAGATCGGCTCGAACAGCAGCTCGCCGCGCTCAGGACGCCGCAGGCCGCCGCTGCACCGACCGTGTCGCGGTGGACACCGACCGCGCTCACGACGATGCTCGAGGCGCTCGCGGCCGAGCGGCCGGACGGCGTCGTGCTGGACGAGTGCACACTCGGGTTCCGCCGCTGTGCAGTGCGGGGTCGCACGCCGGAGGCCGGCGCGGTGGATCGATGGACCAGTGCGCTCGTGAAGCCCCTGGGCCGCATCGGCTACTCGGTGTTGCCCGGCAACCGCCAGGTGCTGCCGCCCGACGAGGCAGCCCTGTTCGACTTCTCGATCGAGTTCGTGCCCGTGGTCCTGTCGGCGTCGCCGCGCCCGGAGGCCGCGAAATGAGGCGGCGCCGTTCGACGGTGGTCATCGTGTGCCTCGTGCTAGCTCCGGCAGCGCTGGTTGCGGCGGCCGTCTGGCTCTGGAGCTCGGAGCCGTTGCGGGTGGCGCTCGCGGACACGCGCCGTCGGCAGGCGGAGGTCGCGCGGGAGCAGCCGACCGCCCGACACCTCGCGGACGCGCAGGCACGTGTCGCCGCGCTGCGGGCCCGGCTCGCGACGGCCGCGGCGGCGCAACCGTTGCCCGAGCCGGCGGCGAACAGGGTCGTTCCGGCCACCGAGCGCGCCGAGTGGCGAGCGCAGGTGACGTCCGCGCTCGTCGCGCGCCGCCTCGACCTCATCGACGAAGAGCGCACCGAGATCGACCTGCCTCCCGTCGTCGCGCGAGCGTTCGCCGTGGCCGATGCGACGCGGTTGCCGGCGTGGTCGCTGCGCCTGTCCGGCGCGTACCTCGACGTGCTCGGGGCGATCGAGGATCTGCAGCGGGGGCCCCTGCCGTGTCACGTCTTCGAACTGCGCATGCGGCGCGAGGCCGCGGGAGCCCTCGAGTGGACGCTCGTCGTCGGCTGAGCGTTGGCGCGCCGCGCGCTTCGCTCGGCGGAGGTCCGCCGTGAGCGCGCATTCGCCGCGTGTGCGTTCCGGCGCCGAGGCGCGACGCGCCTCGCGATGGGTGCCCGCGCTGCGCGGTCGCGCGGTCGTGCAACGCATCGGCAACGGAGAGGAGCGTTCGCTCGACGTGTTCGACGTGTCGCCGAGCGGTCTCGGCGCGCGGGATCGGGGCTCCGCGCTGCAATTCGCGTGGATGGACGGCGAAGCGGTGTCCCTCGCGATCGACATCGGCGGCGAAGTGCAGCGCCGGCGCGGTCGTGTCGCCTGGGCGCTGCCGGCCGACGACGGCGTGCGCCTCGGCATCCAGTTCGACGGGGAGCGGAATCCGACGCCCATCCGGCTCGACCTCGACGGTGTGCGGCCCGATCCGCGGTGCGCGCTCCGTGTCCCCGCCGCGCAGGCGATGCGTCGCCAGGTGCTGCCGCTGTGCGAACTCGACGGCTGCGTCGTCGTCGCGTGCGCGGACCTCTCCGACACCGCGTCGTTGCAGGCGATCGCTCATTCGTTCGACAAGCCGCTGCGACCGCAGGTCGTCGACCCCGAGCAGCTGCTGCGCGCGCTCCGTTCGGTCTACGGCGAACAGCGCGTGGTCGTGGAAGGCGCGAGCGACGATCCGGTCGCTTTGTGCAACGAGCTCCTGCACGCGGCGTGGTTGCGGCGCGCATCGGACGTGCACGTCTGCCCGGAGCGGGACGGCATCGTCGTCAAGCTGCGCGTCGACGGCGAACTCGAGACGTATCGTCGCGTCCCGCGCGACCTGCAGCCCGAACTCCTGAGCCGCATCAAGGTGCTCGCAGGGATGGACATCGCCGAGAAGAGGGCGCCGCAGGACGGGCGGTTCACGCACGAGTTCGCGCCCGGTCGGCGCGTCGACGTTCGTGTCGCGACGCTGCCGACGAACCACGGCGAACGCGCGACGCTGCGCCTGCTGGCGATCGACGTCGAGTCGCTGACTCTCGACAACCTCGGGTTCCTGCCCGCCGATCTCGAACTCGCGCGCCACCAGCTCGCGAGGCCGCACGGCCTGATCGTCGCGACCGGGCCGACGGGATGCGGCAAGACGACGACGCTCTTCGCGATGCTGCGGACGATCGTGTCGACGCGCTCGGTCAACGTGATCGCCGTTCAGGAGCCGGTCGAGTACGACTTCCCGGGCATCAGCCAGGTCGAAGTGGACGCGAACCGCAAGGTCTCCTTCGCGACCGCGCTGCGTTCGATCATGCGTCACGACCCGGACGTCATCATGATCGGCGAGATCCGGGACCTCGAGACCGCGGACATCGCGATCAAGGCGGCGCTCACCGGTCACCTCGTGCTCGCGACGCTGCACACGAACGACGCACCGAGCACGATCACGCGCCTCGTGGACATGGGCGTCGAGCCGTACCTGCTCGCGTCGACGCTGCGGCTGGTGATGGCGCAGCGCCTCGTTCGGCGGTTGTGTCCCGCGTGTGCGGCGCCGGCACGGTTGTCCGAGGACGACGCGTCGTTGCTGAAGCGTCCGGGGATCGGCGGCATGGAGGTGCGCGTCGCGGCCGGCTGTGTCTGCTGCGCCGGCTCGGGTTATCGCGGACGCACCGGTCTCTTCGAGTTGTTGCCCGTCGACGAGGCCATCGCTGAGGGCGTTCGACGCGGTGGGGGCGAAGCTGCGGTTCGCGAGGCGTGGCGTGCCACCGGCCGCGCCGATCTGCTCGACGACGCGATCACGAAGCTGCGGAACGGCACGACGACGTTCCCGCTCGTCCGTGAGGCCATCGCGACCTGACGCCGATGCCGACCTTCGCCTGGATCGCGCGCGACGAACAGGGGCGGACGCGCAAGGGGCGCCGCGACGGGCTCACCGACCGCGACGTCGCCGTGGCGCTCCGCGGCGAAGGGCTCCTGCCGGTCGTCGTCCGGGACGCAGCGAAGCGGCCCTGGTACCGCCGGCCGATCCACGTCTTCGGGCCCCGGCCGATCGATCTCGAGATGCAGCTGCGGCAGCTGTCGTTCATGCTCCGGACGGGCATCACGCTGCTCGGCGCACTCCGCGTCCTCGCCGATCAGGGCACCGGGCCGTCGTCGCGCATCTGGCGCGCGGTGGGCGAGGACGTGCGCGGCGGCGGAACTCTGGCCGAGGCGTTGGCGCGGCAGAGGTGCTTCTCGCGCCTCACGTGCAGCCTGGTCGACGTCGGCGAACGCTCCGGTAATCTCGACCATGTGCTCGCTCGGGCGGCGGAGGCAATGGCGCGCCGGCGCCAGACCCGCACGCAGGTCGTTACAGCGCTCGCGTATCCGGCGATCGTCGTGGTGCTCGCGATCGCGACTGTCGCGTTTCTCGTGATCAGCGTCGTGCCGAAGCTCGCGAAGTTCCTCGCGGGGCTCGGTCGCCAGCTCCCGCCGTCGACGCAGTTGCTCGTCGACATCGCGAACGGGGTCCACGCGCATCTCTTCACCGGCATCCTGGTACTGCTCGGCCTGATCGCCGCGTTCGTGCTGGTGTGGGCGACGCCACGCGGCCGCCGCGGGATCGAAGCCGCGCTGCTGCGCGTTCCGATCGTCGGGCGCATCCTCGCGCTCGCTTCGGTGTCGGCGTTCGCGCACAACACCTCGCTGCTGCTCGCGAGCGGTGTCCGTCTCACTTCGGCGCTCACGGTCGTGCAGCCGCTGCTCGCATTGCACCTCGTTCGCCACCGGGTCGGGCGCGCGCGCGAGCGCGTCGTGCAGGGATCGGCGCTCGCCGAGTCCCTCGCGGACGAACGCGCGTTCTCGCCTCTCGTGAACGAGATGATCTCGGTCGGCGAGACCACCGGCGCCCTCGACGAAGTGCTCGACGGCGTCGCGCAACACCACGACGAGACGCTGCGCGATCTCGTGCGCCGTCTCGGCACCCTGGTCGAGCCTGTCCTGCTGATCGTGATCGGTTCGATCGTCGGCTTCGTCTACTTCGCGTTCTTCATGGCCATCTACTCGATCACCGGTGTGGGGCGCGCATGAGGGTGCTCTTCCTGCTCTCGCTTGCCCCTCTCCTCTCGGCGCAGGACCAGGAGCCGTTTCCCCGTCCGCTCCCGGGCGCGACCCCGCCCGTCCAGCAGCCGAAGGCGCGACCGCCGCTGCGCGATCCGACCGTGCCGGACCAGGCGCTGCGCAATGCAATGTCCCGCGGTCAGGACCCGGCGCAGTCGGGCGCACCGCTGCCGTTGCCGCGCGGTGTGGTCAAGGCGGTCGTCGCGGCGGATCCCGAACGGATCACGGTCGTCGTCGACATCGACGGAGTGCAGGTGCAGGCGACGCGCGGCGGTTCGTTCGTCTACGGCGGGCGAACGGTGAAGGTCGAGCGCCTCGACGGGCGCGAACTCGTGTTGCGCGACGAGGCGTCGACGACGCCCACTGTGGTCGAACTCGGCACGCCGGTCGAGTCGACGCAGGATCGCCTCGCGCGCGTCGACTTCCGTGGCATGTCTCTCGAACAGGCGTGCCGTCTGCTCGCGGACGCGTCGGGTCTCAACATCGCAGTGTCGGCGAGTGCGGCCGCGATCCCGGTCTCGGCGTACCTGTCCCGGGTCGAGCCGCTGGTCGCCATCCGGGTGATCTGCGAAGGCCATCAGTTGTGGTGGCGCGCCGACCCCGAGACAGGCGTCGTGCGCATCGCGACGTCTGCCGAGTACCAGCGAGACCTGTCCGAGCTGCAGGAGGAGCGGACGGAGTCGTTCACGCTGCACTACCCGAACGTGTTCGACGTCGGCCGCGCCGTGCGTGAGCTGTACGGCGATCGTGTCACGGTGCGCAGCGTGTCGATACAGGACGATTCGCTGCAGGAGCTCGCCGACCGACTCTCGCGCTTCGACCTGTTCGACGGCAGGCAGCAGGGCTTCGGACAGAGCGTGAACGGCAATGGACTCGTCGGTTCGTCGTTCGGCTCCCGGTCCCGCTTCGGTTCGGGTTTCGGCAGCGGATTCGGCGCCGGCTTCGGGAGCGGTGCGTTCGGCGACGACACGTTCGGCGGCGGTGTACCGAACGGGTACGGCAACCAGTTCCCGATCCGCGAGAACGCCCAGCGCGAGCAGTGGAACCCAGCGCAGATCCAGCGCATCGAAGCGCTGCTGTCGCGGCTCGAGGCGACGGGCGGGGACTCCGCGAAGGACGCCGTCGCGAAGGAGGTTGCGCAGCGCTACCGCGCGCCGATCCACCTGACCGTGGCGCCGAGACAGAACAAGGTCGTCGTGCGGACCGCCGACGTCGGCGCTCTCGATCAGATCCGCAAGCTCGTCGCCAGCCTCGACGTGCCGACCGCGCTGGTCCTGCTCGAGGTGCGGGTGTTGTCGATCGACAATCTCGACGGCTTCGAGTCGTTCTTCGAGTACCAGTGGGCGGACGGCACGACCGCCGGGCAGATGACGACGGGAGCGATCCAGCCGCCGGCGGCGGGCGTGCTCGGGCCTGGCGGCACCGGCATCCGAACCGGTGACCTGCTGTTCCAGTACGTGGATGCGCGTTTCGGCGCCCGCATGCAGATGCTGCAGCGCGACAACCGTGTGCGGACCCTCGCGACGCCGATCCTGCTCACGGCGAACAACGAGGTGTCGCGTCTGTTCGTGGGCCAGGAGGTGCCGATCAACCGCAGCTTCGTCGGAGGTGCGACGAACCAGAACGAGTCGACCACGACGACGGCGTCCGGGACCACGGGCATCGAGTTCCGGCCGGTCGGGACCACGTTGTTGATGACGCCCAGCATCAATGCGGACCGCACGGTGAACCTCAAGATCGTCCAGGAGCAGTCGAACGTCGATGCGACCGCGACCGTGCTGATCCCGTCTGGCGACGGCTTCGTCTCGCAGGCGGTGAACATCGTGAGCTCGCAGACGGTGAGCGGCACGATCGTCGCCAAGAGCGACCTCGCCGTCGCCTTCGGTGGTCTCGTCGAGACCGGCAAGTCCGACCGCGTCGACAAGGTGCCGTTGCTCGGCGACATCCCGCTGCTCGGGATCCTGTTCCGGCGGGAAGGCAAGGAGGAGTTCCGTCGCGAGATCGTGATCGTCGTGAAGCCGTACGTGATCGGCACGCCGGCAGAGCAGGTCGATCGTTCGACGTCGGTTCTCCGCCGCCTCGGCGTTGACGTCGAAGCTCTCGAGCGCGAGGCGCCGGGCGGGATTCGGCAGTCGGCCGGCGATCGTGTGTTCGACGATGCGACGCGCCCGGCGTTCCGCGTACACGGTATGCCGCAGCGGGATGCGAAGGAGCCGCGATGACGCGCTCTTGGTGCGCAATCCTGGTCGCTGCGTGGCTCGGCGCCTGCGCGTCGTCACCGCCCCCGCGCATCGTCGCCGTGGATTCGCTGTTGCCTGCGGCGGTGGTCGCGCGCGACGGCGACGTGCTCACGGGCGCCATCGCGAACTCGCTCCGTGGCGATGCCGCTTTCGTGGCGCGAGGCACCGCCGCGCGGTTCGCCGAAGAAGCGGCCGCCGCGCTGGTGCTCGGTCGGTCGACGGACTTCGCCGGCCAGCAGGCCGTCGCAACGGCGTTGCCAGGCTCGACGACTGCCTGGTCGCAGGTCGTTCGGGAACGTGCTGCGCATCCGGACACGTTCGATGCGATCGGCACGGCGCGTCGCAACTTCGTCGCGGCGCTCGAACGCGGCGACATCGACGACGCCGTGTCGAACGCCGCCGGCGCAGTGCGACTGGCGCCGGCCGGACCGGTGCGCGGGATGGCTCTCGCGTGGCATGCGTTCGCGCTCGCGCGGGCGGGCGACCGCGCCGACGAGGCGACCGCCCGTTTCGCGGCCGCGATCGACGAACTCCGCGGCCCGAGCCCGGTGCTCGCCGCGCAGGTCGGTCTCGTGTGGCACACAACGCGACCCGATGGCTCGGTGTGGAGCGCGGCGGTCGAGCGCCTCGCGGCCGCGACCGTGGCGAACGGGGAACTCGCGGCGCCTTTGGCGTGGCAGCGCGCCACCGCGACGCGGGGCGACTTGTCGTGGCCCGCGAACGTCGCGGAGGCCGCCCGCGCAGCCCTCGGTGCGCCGGACGTCGCATGGTTCGGCGCGAGTCCCGGCGATGATCTCGTCGACACGATGACAGCGCGCATGCACTTCCGACGGGGCGAGGCGATGGCGGCGCTGGTGGCATTCCGTCGCGTGGATCGCGCCGGGGGGGCGCCGCCGGTCCGCGGACTCGCCCAGGTCGGGCAGGCGAAGGCGCTCGCCCTCCTCGGTCGAACGGGCGACGCGCGCGCGGTGCTGTCGGTGACGGTCGAGTCGGACGACCCGGTTGCGCGGGCCGCGGGTCTGGCGCAACTCGGCGCGATCGACCTCGCGGAGGAGCGGCCGGCGGTCGCTCGCGAACTGCTGCGGCGCGCGCTCGAGAGCGAGGCGCGGTGGAGCGATCGTGCGGGCGCTCTCGGCAACCTCGCGATCGCGAACTGGCTGCTCGACGACCCCGAAGGCGCTGCGGACGCCTGGTGCCGGGCGCGCAAGGAGTTCGCTGCGAACGGTCTCGCGGAGGACGTGATGGTGTGCCTCGAGAACGAGGCGGCGCTGCGCGGTGCTCGCGAACCCGAGGTCGCGGCGACCGCGCGGCGGACCCTCGACGCCGTCCGGGCCCGCGGTCCGGCGGCGCTGGCCGACGAGTAGTCGGGACGTGCGTCAGCCGCGCACGCGTCGGAGCGCGGCGAGAAGTTCTTCGACGAGGAACGGCTTCGTGAGGCAGGTCGTGTACGGGTCGTCCTCGTCGGGCGGCGTCGTTCCGAGGCCGCTCACCAGGACCACGGGCAGCGTCGGGCGCGTCTTGCGGATCTCGCGCAGCGTCTCCGCTCCCGATCTGCCCGGCATCTGCATGTCGAGTACGAGGCCGTCCACCTTCACTCCCGACGCGAGCAGGTCGAGGGCGGCGGCGCCCGAGTCCGCTTCGACGCAGCGCCACTTCCGCGTCGCGAGCAGTCGCGCCGTGACCTGGCGGACCACCGAGTCGTCGTCGACGACGAGAATGGTCCCGGTGTGGTTCTCCGTTGACGAGCCTTCGGGCGGCGTACCGGCCGGGTCCGGCGCGGCCGGCAGGAAGATCCGGAACAGGGAACCCAGACCCGGCTCGCTCTCCACGGTGATCGACCCGTGGTGTCGCCGCACGATCGCGTGCACGTTCGCGAGTCCGAGACCGTGTCCGGTGGCCTTGGTCGTGAAGCGCGGCTCGAACAGGCGCGCCTTCACATCGGCCGGGATGCCGGGGCCGTCGTCGTTCACCTCGATCCAGACGTAGTCGCCCGGAGCGAGATCCGCCGTGGTGCCCTCGTCGTGCAGGACGCGGTTGGGCAGGCGCAGCGCGCCGGCGCGCAACACGACGTGGCCGCGGCGTCCGGCGACTGCTTCGGCGGCGTTGCGCAGCAGGTTGGCCACGACCTGCTTCAGCTGCAGCTCGTCGCCCTGCACGCGGAGGTCGGGGTGTTCGAGGCGGACATGGAACTCCACGCTGTCCCCGGCGAGCGCCCGTTCGCGCCGGGCGCACTGGTCGAGCACCGGGCCGATTTCGACCGGGGTCGCGACGAGCGGCGCGCTGCCCACTCCCGTCAACATGCGGCGGCACAGCTCGACTGCTGCTCGTGCGCCGCTCTCGACTTCCCGGAGCGGCTGCTCGGTGCCGTCCGTGCCGGCGTGGCGGCACAACGCGACGTTGCCGAGTATGGCCATCAGCACGTTGCCGAGGTCGTGGGCGAGCCCGCTGGCGAGCACCGCGATGCTCTCCATCTTCTCCGCCTCGAGCATGCGCATGTCCGCCTCGCGGCGCTTCCGTTCGACCCCGCGCCGTTCGGTGACGTCGCGGAACACGACGACCGCGCCGGTGACGAGGCCGTCGTCGGCGAACACCGGTGCCGCGCAGTCGTCGATCCCGATCCGCGTGCCGTCCCGGCGCTGAAGGTCGGTGCCGGGTTCGATGACCACGGTCGCCTTCTGCCGGATCGCGCGCGCCGCCACGTCGATGTCGGCGGTGGTCCCGTCGGGCTCGAGCAACTGGAGAACGTCGGCGAACTCACGCCCCACGATCTCGTGCCGCGTCATGCCGAGGATGTTCTCGGCCACGCGGTTGGCGAACGTCACGCGCCCCTCCAGATCGGTGACCAGCACGCCGTCGCCGATGCTGCGCAGGGTCGTGGAGAGCCACCGCTCCATCGACCGCAGCTGCTTCTCCGAAGTGTGCCGGTAGAGCGCCGTCTGCAGGACCGGCAGCATGTCGCGGGCGCCGAACGGCTTCAGCACGTAGCCGAGCGGCTCGGTGACCTGCGCCCGTTCGAGTGTTCGCGTGTCCGAGTGGGCGGTGAGGTAGACGAAGCCGATCTGCTGCTTCCGGAGGTCGTGCGCGAGGTGGATGCCGTCCGCCTCCCCCTTCAGCTGGATGTCGAGCAGGGCGAGGTCCGGCTTCGTCGCTTCGGCGAGCTGCCGCGCGGCGGCGACAGTGTCCGCGACCCCGACGACCTCGTAGCCGAACCCGCGGATGCAGGCGGTCAGGTCGTCGGCGACCAGACCCTCGTCCTCGACGATCATGATGCGTGCGGTGGTCATGGGGTGGCCTCGAGGAGTCCTCGACGTCGTTTCGTTGGCGATTTCATGGCAGGCGGAAGCGGACGCGGAAGGTCGCGCCGGGGGTGTTCTCGTGGGTCACGGTGCCGTCGAGCTGCCGGGCGAGACTGTTCACCATCCCGAGCCCGAGGCCGCCGTCGCGCGTCGCGGCAACGGTCGGGGGCATTCCCGCGCCGTCGTCCGCGACGGTGAGGCAGCCGTGGCCGTCGCTGGTGCGGTGGAACGCGACGTGGAGGCGCCCGGCGGCGCCGCCGGCGAACGCGTGCTTCATCGCGTTGGTCACCAGTTCGTGCACGATGAGCCCCACCGGGATCGCGGTCTGCGCGTCGAAGACGGTGCTGTCCAGGTCGAACGACAACTCGACGGCGCTGCGCGCCGCCGAATAGCTCGAGAAGGCCATCTGCGCGAGGTCGCGCACGTACGCGCTGCAGTCGATCGTCGCCGTCCCGCCGCCGTAGAGCTTCTCGTGGATCAGAGCCATCGTTCGCACGCGGCGCTGGCACTCGATCAGCATCGCCCGGTACTCGGGAGTCGGGATCTTCGCGGCCTGCAGGCTGAGGACGCTCGAGACCACCTGCATGTTGTTCTTCACGCGGTGGTGGATCTCGCGCAACAGGGTCTCCTTCTGCGCCAGCGACGTGCGCAGCACGCTCTCGTGCCGCTTGCGATCCGTGATGTCGATGATCGCGGCGAGCACGAACGTGCCCTGCCCGGTCTCGAGGGGGTTGAGGCCGATCTCGATCGGGACCTCGGTGCCGTCGGCGCGCAGGCCGTAGAGGTCGCGGCCCGCGCCCATGGGGCGGGGTACCGGGTTCGCCGCGTAGCTCGCGCGTTCGCCGGAGTGCCGGGCCCGGAAACGTTCGGGAACCAGGGTTTCGATGGAACGCCCCAGCAGGTCGTCGCGGCGGTAACCGAACAGGGACTCCGCCTGCGCGTTCACGCTCACGATGTGCCCGCGGGTGTCGACCATGATCATCGCGTTCGGTGCACCCTCGACGATCTGGCGTTGATGGCGCTCGGCGAGGCGAAGGCTGGTCTCCAGTTCCTTGCGGTGGCGGATGTCGATCACGAACGCGATCGCGAACCGGCCTGCGGGCGTCGTCACCGGGTTGAGGCCGATCTCGATCGGCACCTCGGTCCCGTCGCGGCGCACGCCCGTGAGATCGCGGCCCGCACCCATGGCCCGCACTTCGGGAGCGGCGAAGTACTCGACCATGAAGCGAGGGTGCCGGTCGCGCACCGAGGAGGGCAGCAGCGCATCGATCGATCGGCCCAGCAGTTCGCCGTCCGCGTAGCCGAAAAGTTCGGCGGCCCGCGCGTTGGCTTTCGCGATGGTGCCGTCCTCGGCGACGAGCAGCATCGCGCTCGGGCAGACTTCGAACGCGAGGTCGAGGGTCGAGGAGAACGGGTCGGGCGCGGCCATTCCAGCGGGGGACGGGGAGGGTTCGAGGCTTGTCCGGGGCGAGGTGGGGGGGGACGCTGGTCCTCCGCGCTGCAGTACCCCCCAACGCGGCGGGACCTTACTTCCGAATCGGCGGGGCATCCCGGGGCGGGTGGCCGAGAGCGGCCGCCACCACGGCCGCGAGCGACGCCCGCGTGAACGGCTTCTCGAGGAACGCGACGCTTCCGTCGGGTTCGGGGGCCCCCCGCAAGTCGGACGGGGCGTGCGCGGACGTGCACACGACGGGCAGGTGCGGATCCTCCCGGCGCAATCGCCGCACGAGCTCGTGGCCGGACATGCCTGGCATCCGGGAGTCGGTGATCACGAGGTCGATCGCGTGGCGGTTCTTCTTCCACAGGTGCAGCGCTTCCTCGGCGCTGGTCGCGAGCATCACCACGTGGTGGTTCTCCGCGAGCATCATGCGGATCAGCTGGCCGACCTGCGCCGTGTCGTCGACGACGAGGATGGTCGCCGGTCCCGCCGGACCGACGCGGGTGTTGTGGCGCGGCGAGCGTTCGACCGCTGGCTGGCGAGCGCAGGGCAGGAAGACTTCGAACGTCGTCCCCGTGCCGACCACACTGTGCACGCGGATCGCGCCGCCGTGCTGCTGCACGTTGCCGTAGACCGTCGCGAGCCCGAGGCCGGTTCCGCGTCCTTCCGGCTTCGTGGTGAAGAACGGCTCGAACATGCGGGCCTGCGTCGCTGCGTCCATGCCGGTGCCGGTGTCGCGCACGACGAGCACCGAGTGGGGGCCGGGGCGGGTGCAGGAGTTCGCAACGAGATGCGAAGCGTCGAGATCCGCTTCGTCGAGGGCGATCGTGATGCAGCCTCGGCCCGTGATCGCGTCGCGTGCGTTCAGCACGAGGTTCATCACGATCTGTTCGACCTGCGACCGGTCCGCGTCGACAGGAGGCACCTTCCGGCTGGTGTCCACGACGAGCTCGATGCGTTGGTCGATCGAGCGCTCGAGGATCGTGCGCAGGCCATCGAGGACGACGCCGAGGTCGACGACGCCGCGGTTGATCGGGGCTTGTCGCGTGTAGGCGAGAAGTTGCCGTGTCATGCCGGCGGCCGTGGTCGCCGCGGAGGCGATCGTGTCGATGTCGGCCGTCACCGGTCCGGTCGCACGCGCGGCGGCGATCTCGCTCTGGCTCAGGATGACGGTCAGGAGGTTGTTGAAGTCGTGGGCGACGCCGGATGCGAGGCGGCCGATGGCTTCCATGCGCTGCGCGTGGTGCAGCAGGTTCTCGGCGCGACGACGCGCCTCTTCGGCTTCCTTGCGCGCCGTGACGTCGATCGACAGGATGCAGATGCCTTGCGGCACGGGATGGATGCGCAGCTCGAAGTGCCCGCGCGAGCCGTCGGGGAAGACGAACTCGTTCTCGAGCAGCTGCGACGTGCGGTCCGTCATCGCGCGCAGCATGACGTCCCAGACCGGAGTCCGGTCGATGCCGGGATAGCACGCGGTGATCGGGCGGCCGATCAGCAGCTCCTTCGTCGTGCGGCCGTGGCGCGCCGCGACGTCGTTGACGTGCAGATACCGCCAGTCGCGGCCGATCACCTGGATCCCCTCGAGGATGGAGTCCAGGATTCCCACGAGCGCACGCGTGTCGATCAAAGAGGGCCTTCCGCGCTAGAGGCCTTCCTTTTCCTCCGCGCGTCGAACGGAACCGTAAGGGGAGGGACGCGGACCCGACAAGGGGCCGGCCGTGAAAGCAGTGAAAGGCGCGGAGCGCGCAGCGGTGATTCGGGGCCGAATCGCCGCGAGGCACCGTGGCGGCCGGCCGGCGCGGCCGCGACACTGTCGCGCATGAACCTCTCGCTGACCGAGCTGTTCGAGAACAACCGGCGTTGGGCGGCGCAGACCGTCGCGCGCGACCCGTCGTTCTTCCAGCGGCTGATGGAACAACAGGAGCCGCACTACCTGTGGATCGGCTGCGCGGACAGCCGCGTGCCGGCGAACCAGATCACCGGCCTGCTCCCGGGCGATGTCTTCGTGCACCGCAACGTCGCGAATGTCGTCGTGCACAGCGACCTGAACTGCCTCTCGGTGCTGCAGTTCGCCATCGACCAGCTGAAGGTGAAGCACGTCATCGTCGTCGGCCACTACGGCTGCGGCGGTGTTCGCGCAGCGCTCGGCGATCTGCGCGTGGGGCTCGTCGACAACTGGCTGCGCCACGTGCAGGACGTGCGACACCGGCACTGGCCGTGGCTCGAGTCGCTGCCGGCGGAGCAGCGGCTCGACGCTCTCTGCGAGCTCAACGTGCTGGAGCAGGTCGTCAACATCTGCCAGACGACCGTGGTGCAGGACGCGTGGTCACGGGGCCAGTCCCTCGTCGTGCACGGCTGGGTCTACGGTCTGCACGACGGCCTCCTGAAGGACCTCGAGGCCTCGGTGCAGAACGGGGCCGACCTGCAGGCGACCGCTGCCGCGGCGTTGCATGCGCACAAGGAGCGCTTCACCGCGCGCCGCCAAGGTCACGCGGCGAAGTTGCCGGGAGGCCCGCGGGACGGGTCGTGATGCGGACTTGTGCAGGGCGGCGCCGTTCCTACCATCGCTCGGCCCCACCGGATTGCCTCCCGGTCCCATGCGAGCCCTCGTCACGAGCCTGCTCTTGTCAGCGACGTTCGCCGCCGCCCAGGCTCCGGGTGGTGCGGCGCCGTCGCCGCCGATGGCCTGGTCGACGGCCTGGTGGACCGTGGAGCGTGGGCTGCCGCAGAACTCGGTGACCGCGATCGCACAGGACCGTTCGCGCATGGTCTGGCTCGGCACGTACGGCGGGCTCGTCCAGTTCGACGGCGAGCGGATGCGGACGTGCACCGTCGCGACCCACCCGACCCTGATGACGAACCGTATTCTCGCGCTGTGCGTGGATCGCGCGGGCGCCCTGTGGATCGGCACCGAGAACCACGGCCTCGTCGTGCACCGCGACGGGAAGTTCGTGCCGGTGCCGTCGAATCGCGCGACCGAGACGTCGGCGCAGTCCATCGTGGAGGACGCGAACGGGGTCCTGTGGGTCGGCACGACGCACGGTCTCGGAGTGGTGCGAGGCGATCGTCTGGATCTCCTGCAGGCGGAGGATCCGCCGGCGGTCTCCGATGTGGTTTGTGCCGCCGACGGCACGGTCTGGGCCGCTGCCGACACGGGCCTCTGGAGTCGCACGGCAGTGGGCTTTCGGCAATGGCCCGCCGATCGCCTCCGCGCCGTTGCGCTCGACGGCAGCGGCCAAGTGTGGTGCGGGGGGAGGGCCGGGCTCCTGCGCCTCGTCGGCGACGAACTCGTGCACTGCTATCCGGCCTCGGGCTCCCGGACGGTGCGCGATGTCGTGTGGTCCCAGGACCTCGGTCTGCTCTTCACCGATTCCCAGGGCGTCTACGCGGCGTCGATCGCGGACGACGGTCGGTTCGTGACGACCACGGTCACCGCGTGCCCGGGCGGCGCCTGCATCCAGTCCCTGCGCCGCGGTCACCTGCTCGTGGGTACGGACGGGGGCGGCCTGATGCAGTGCTGGCCGTCGGAGCTGACCAGCCTCGGCCGTCCGCGTGCGACGCTCGTGGCGCCGGGCTCCGACGGGGGCTGCTTCGTCGTCGCGGGGCTCCAGGCGGCGTGCCTCGACGAGAAGGGGCGCGAGAGGTTCGTGATTCCGTTGCGCGAGGACGCGTTTGCCATTGCACCGTCGCGCGACGGCGGCCTGTGGATCGGCGAACGAGCCGCGGTGCACCGCGTCCGTCGCGATGGATCGAAGATGACCTTGTGGCGCGGGTCGGGGGCACCGGACTCGACGGTCACTGCCATCCATGAGACCGGCGACGACGAGATCCTGTTGGGCTTCGCCGGCGGCGACGTCGCGGCGCTGCGCGGCGGCACCCTGGAACCCGTCGCGGCGCCCGCGATCGGTGCCGTGTACGGCCTCGTCCACTCGCAGGGCACGTTGGGCATCGGCGGCTCCCAGGGAGTGGCCTGGTCGACCGATGGCGGGCGCGCTTGGCGCACGTTGCGTGCAGGCAGGGAACTCGCGTCCGGCGAGGTGCGCGGTCTGGTTCTCGACGACGACGGCGCGATGTGGATCGCAACCTACGGCGGAGGCCTCGCGCGGGTCGTCGGCGGTGTCGTGCAGCGGATCGCCTCGCGCGAGGGGTTGCCGTGCGACGCGATCTGCCAGCTGCAGATCGGCGACGGCCACCTGCTCGTCAACACCAACGCCGGCCTGTTCGCGACCTCGCTGGCCGAACTGCGCACGGTCGCGGAAGGTCATGCGCCGGCGGCCGCGTGGAAGTACTTCGTGCCGCCTCCCGGCGTTCGCGCGGAAGGAAACGGCTACAAGGCCTCCAGTTCGTGCCGGCTGAGCGACGGGTCGTGGTTGTTCTGCAACGTCGACGACGTCGTGCGGCTGCGCAGCGCCGCGCTCGATTCCCAGGCGTACGACGTTCCTGCGGTGGTCCTGGACTCGGACTGCCGTGGCGTCGGGCAGCTGGCGCCCTCGAATCGCCAGGTTCGCGTGGTCTACACCGCGCCGTCCTTCGACTACGCGGAGTTCGTGGTGTTCCGGTATCGGGTCGGCGGCGAGGGGGCGGAGTGGACCCTCGCCGGCAATCGCCGCGAGGCCCTGCTGACCGGGCTCCGACCGGGGCAGCATCGCTTCGAAGTGCAGGCGCGCGGTACGAGCGGTGCCTGGGGTGAGCCGGCGGTGCTCGAATTCCGCGTTGCTCCCGAATGGTACGAGACGCCCGTCGGGTGGTTCCTGGCGGGGGCCTTCGGACTCGGCTGTGCCTTCCTGATCGGTGCGTTCGCGTCCGTCGGCCACAAGCGTCGCAACCGCGCTCTGCAGCACGCGGTCGCCGCGCGGACTGCAGAACTCGAGAGCGAAGTCGAGCTTCGACGCAGCGCAGAAGCCGGCCTCCAGGTCGCGCGGCGCGAGCTGGAGCACAGGGTCGACGAGCGTACGTCCGAACTCCGCTCCGCGGTCGCGCAGATCGAAGCGGACGCAAGGGCGCGCGAAGCCTTGCAGCGCCAGGTCGACCAACTGCAGCGCATGGAGAGCGTCGGCAAGCTCGCGGGCGGCATCGCACACGACTTCAACAACCTGCTCACCGTCGTGCTGGGCTCGAGCGAACTGCTCTTGTCGCGCGAGGGCCAGGACGGTGACGGAGACCGGCGCGATCTGCTCGGTGCGATCGTCGATGCATCCCGTCGCGGGCGCAGCCTCACGCATCAACTGTTGACGTTCGCGCGCCGGCAGGCGGTCGCCGGAGAGGTCCTCGATCTCGGTGCGATCGTGCGCAGCGGCGCGGACCTCCTGCGGCGTCTCCTCCCGGACAACATCCGCCTCGAGATCGCCGCCGATGCCGAGGGTGTGTTCGTCTTCGCCGATCGCGCGCAGCTGGAACAGGTGCTGTTGAACCTCGGCGTCAACGCGCGCGACGCGATGCCGAACGGAGGCGTGTTGCGCATCGAACTCCAGATGCGCCGGTCCGACCCGCCGGCCTGCGTGCTGCGAGTCGTCGACGACGGCGTCGGAATGACTCCGGAAGTCCGAGATCGCGCCTGCGAACCGTTCTTCAGCACGAAGCACCGAGCGACGAACAGCGGCCTCGGACTGTCCACGTGCTACGGCATCGTGGAGAGTCTCGGCGGTGCACTCGTGATCGACAGCGCGCCGGGCAAGGGGACTTCGATCTCCATCACGTTGTCGTGCGCCTCCCACGGCCCGGCCGCACCCGCCGGTGACGTCGATTCGGCGGTCGAGCGGCGCCTCTCGGGAGCGGCACTCCTGATCGAGGACCACGACGCGGTTCGCGAAGCCTTGGCCCGCATGCTGACGTCTTTGGGCTGCGAAGTCACCAAGGCGGACCACGGCAACGCGGCGGTGGCGATGCTCGACGGCGATCTGGCGGTCGACTTCGTGGTGAGCGACCTGATCATGCCGGGGCTTCAAGGCAACGAACTCGTCGACGCGCTCCGCGCGCGTCGGCCCGGTCTGCCGATCGTGTTCCTGTCGGGTTACCACGACGTCGGCGGAGCGGCGCCGTTGTTCGCGGTCGGCATCGATGTCCTGCCGAAGCCGCCCGACGTGCAGCAACTGGTCCTCGCGATCGGCCGGGCGCGGCGCGCCGCCGAGCTGCGTGGGCAGGTCGCCGAAGGCTGATCCGGCGCACGCCGCGCGGGGTCAGGAAGTCGTAGACTTCGCGCCCTCAGTTGCTACATTCCCGCGCCCGATACCCCGTGGTGTAATCGGTAGCACAGCAGGTTTTGGTCCTGTTGGTTCCTGGTTCGAGTCCAGGCGGGGTAACCACCCCGCGCCGGTTGCCTCAGTCCCGGGGGCGGGATCGGCCAGGTGGCCGCTTCCTGCTCGAAGATCTTTTCAGTTCGCGGTTTGCATCGTCTTTGCTGCCCCGTGGTGTAACGGTAGCACAACAGGTTCTGGTCCTGTTTGTCGGGGTTCAAATCCCTGCGGGGTAACCACACGCACGCGGGTCCGGGTCGTCCGGACCCGCGCTGCTCTTCGCGCCGCGCGCCGTCGCGTCCCTTCAGTTCGTCGCCTTCAGCAGGTAGCGATCGGTCATGCCGGCGATGTGGTCGCACACGACCCGGGGGAGTCCGTCCTGATCCACCCGGCGGCGGGCGCCGTCCGGGAGGCGCGCGGGGTCCTGCAGCAGCGCGGCGAAGAGGCGGCCGATCCGTGCCGCGCCGTCGCGCATCACTTCGAGCACCCGCGGTGCGCGGTAGTAGCGCGACCGCAGGAACTCGAGCAGTTCGTTGGCAGCGACCGCCATCGACGGACCATGCTGCAGGCGCGGCGGTGGCCCACCGGGCGCTGCCCCGGTCAACGCACGGTCCGCGCTCTCGACGAGGTCGTGCAGCAGCAGGGATGCGACTTCGCTGACCACACGCTGTCGGTTGTCACTGCCCGCGGCAGAGCGCGCCTGCTGCCACAGGCGCAGTTCCGCGGCTTCGTGTTCGGTGAACAGACCCGCCCGCAGCCCGTCGTCGACGTCGTGGCTCAGGTAGGCCACCTTGTCGCACAGGTCGACCAGGTTCGCCTCCACCGGCACGGGCGACCGCGACTCCAGGTCGGGGCTCAGCGGGAAGCCGTCCGGAATGCGCCCCTTCAACAGGCTTCGCCGCACGGCGAGGGTCAGGTTCAGGCCGAGGCCGTGCCCGTAGCGGTCCTCGAGCCGATCGACGATGCGGGCTCCCTGCGCGTTGTGGCGGAAGCCGCCGTGGCCGTGCATCGCCTCGTCGAGGGCTTCTTCGCCGACGTGGCCGAACGGCGGGTGGCCCAGGTCGTGCGCGAGGGCGATCGCCTCGGCGAGGTCGTCGTTGCAGCGGAGAGCGCGGGCCACGCTGCGCGCCATCTGGGCGACCTCGAGCGAGTGGGTCATCCGACTGCGGAAGTGGTCGCCCTCGAACGCCGCCATGACCTGCGTCTTGTGCTGCAGCCGTCGGAACGCCGTCGCGTGCAGGATGCGGTCCCGGTCGCGCTGGAACGCGGTCCGCAGCGGGTCCTCGGCTTCGGGGAGACGGCGGCCTCCCGAGCTGCGACTGGGCAGCCCCCATGGGCACAGGGCCCTCAGTTCGCGGTCTTCGTGGTCTTCGCGGCGCAACCACACCATGGGCTGGCTCCGGTGGCGAGGGCGCCGGGTTTGCGCCGGTTCTGCCTGCGGCGTTTCTGCGTGCGGCGTTTCTGCGTGCGGCGGTGGCGTTCGGGCGGGAAGGAGACGCCCGGCAGGACGGGCCTGCCGGGCGACTGGTACCCCCTAGGGGATTTGAACCCCTGTCGCATGACTGAGAATCACGAATCCTAGGCCGCTAGACGAAGGGGGCCCGAACGAGGGCGGAGGTTCTAGGGAGGCGCGCTGCGGCGGTCAAGTGCGCGGGCGGCGTTTGGCGATCCTGGAATGTTCGGGGATCCGCTACGTTGCGCGCGCCCCGCCGCGTAGCGGCTCTCGTCCGAGTTCTTCGTCGCACGCACCATGAACATCCTCCCCGCAAGCCTCCTCCCTCTGCTCCTCCTGGCTCCGGTTGCCGACGGCTGGCTCGGCGTCTACCTGGATCCCGATCGCGACGAGGCAGTCGTGGCCGAGGCAATGCCGGGTTCGCCGGCGGCGAAGGCAGGGCTGCAGGCCGGCGACGTGATGCTCGCGGTCGGTGACACGCTGACGCCGACCCGGGATGCCTTCGTCGCGGCGATCCGCGCGACCAAAGCCGGTGACTCCGTGCGCCTGAAGATCCGTCGCGGCAAGGACGAGTCCGTCGTGGTGGTGAAGCTCGGAGAGCGCCCGGCCGACGGGGTCGCCGCGCCGGCGAAGCCGCAGCCGGGAACCCGACCGGCGGCGCCGTCGAAGCCCGCGGTCGAGGTCGCACCGATCGAACCCGTCTCGCCCGCTGGCAAGAAGGCGTACCTGGGCCTCGCGTTGCGCGCGACGGACAAGGGACTCGCGATCGATCGCATCGTGCCGGCCGGTCCTTCCGACGGAAGCGGCTTCGTCGTGGGGGACGTCGTCACATCGGTGGCGGAGCGACCTGTCGCGAGCCTCGCCGAACTGGACAAGGTGCTGTCGTCGCTCGTGCCCGGCCGCCAGGTCGCGGTCGGCGTCGTCGGCGAGCAGGGCACTCGCTCGGTGATGCTGACTCTCGGCGGGCGCGACGATGGCGCCCCGAGGGCCGCGGCGCGCGCGCTGACGCCGGACGGGGCCCGCCCGGTTCCGATGTCGAAGGACGACGTGCCGCCGCCGATGCCCGCGAAACCGGCCAAGCCTGCGAAGGCGAAGCCCGCGGCGGGGGAGATGGATCTCGAGGCCGAGATCGAGGCGCTGCGCGCCGAACTGCGCGAACTGCGGCACCAGCTCGAACAGCTGAAGAAGCAGGGGCGGGAATAGTCACGGGCGCGGACCGGTCGTAGCGCCGCCGTCAGAATGGCGGCCCGGCCGTGGACTCGGGCACGATCGTCGACGACGCTCCGTCGTCCGCGCCGCGAGCCGACACTTCGCCGATGCAGAGACCGCCGTTGCCTTCGCCCGAGCTGCCGCCGTTGCTCGCGGGTTCCGCGCGCACCGTCGTGACCGGCGGCGCCGGCTTCATCGGGTCGCACCTCGCCGCTGAACTGCTCCGTCGCGGCCACTGCGTCCACGTCGTCGACGACCTGTCGACCGGCGCGCTCGACAACCTCGGCGAGATCGCGGGGCACCCACGCTTCTCGTTCACCGTCGGGTCCGCGGCGGATCCCGCCACCGCGCGGGCGATGTGCCGCGACGCGGACATGGTATTCCACCTCGCGGGCGTCGTCGGTGTGCGGCGCCTCGCCGACGAGCCGCTCGACGTGATGCAGCGCAACCTTCGCTGCTGCGAAGTGACGCTCGACGCAGCGGCCGCGGCGCGCGTCCCGGTCCTGCTGACGTCGAGTTCGGAAGTGTACGGCGACGGACCCGTGCCGTTCCGCGAGGGCGATCCCGTGCGCCCCGGCGCGACGGAGGGCCTGCGCGGCGGCTACGCGTGCGCGAAGGCGATGGCGGAATGGCTCGCGTTCGGCCACGCGGCGCAGTCGGGCCTGGCCGTCGTCGTCGCGCGCCTGTTCAATACCGTGGGTCCGCGGCAGAGCGGCGATCACGGCATGGTGCTGCCGCGTTTCGTCCGCCAAGCCGTGGCGAACGACGCCATCACCGTCTACGGCAGCGGCGCGCAGACTCGCTGCTTCGCCCACGTCGGCGAGGTTGCGCGGGCGCTGGTCGATCTCGCCGTTGCACCCGGCGTTCGCGGCAGCGTGGTCAACGTCGGCAGCGGCGCCGAGACGACGGTGCGCGACCTCGCGCACCTCGTGAAGGCGGTCGCCGGGAGCGGTTCGCACGTCGTGCACGTGCCGTTCGACGCCGTGTTCCCCGCCGGTTTCGTCGATCCGCCGCGCCGCCTCCCGAGCCTCGAGCGCCTGCGGCGGGCGATCGGGTGGGTTCCCGCGAAGCCGGTCGCGGCGATCGTCGCCGAGCTCGTTGCACTCGAGCGGCGCGGCGTGCTGCTCCCGGCCGAGCGGCGCTAGACCGGGACGGCGCGCTCGATCGCTTCGAGGTTCTGCCGCGCGACGGGATCGCCGGGCGACTCCTCGACGGCGCGGGCGAAGCTCGCGCGGGCGCGCCGCCGATCGCCGCGCCGTGCGAACACGATGCCGAGGTTCGTGTGCGCGAGCGCGAAGCCGGCAGCGACCGCCGCGGCGAACGCCGCCTCCGCGCCCGCGAGGTCGCCGGTCGCGAGATCGCACGACCCGATCCAGTTGTGCAGCGCTCCGTCGTCCGGCGCCAGCTCCCGCGCGGCCGCGAACCGGCGCCGCGCGCCGGCGAACTCGCCGCGCCGGTAGTCGTCCTCGCCGAACGCAGTGGCGACGCGCAGAGCGTGTGTCGTCGGCAGATGGCAGCGGCGCAGCGTCGTCGTTGCGGTGCGTTCCGCGCCCGAGCGGTCGCCCGCTGCGAGCAATGAGCACGTGAGTTCGACCGCCGCGTCGCTGTGCGCAGGGCACGTGCGCAGGATCGCGCCGAAGCGGGCGGCAGCGCCTCCGTGGTCGCCGTTCGCGCGGAACCAGCGCGCGGCGTGCCAGTCCGAGTCCGGCCACTTCGGCCACGCGGCGGCCGCTTCGTGCGCCGCGCCGGCGGCGCCGGCGACGTCGCCGGCGAGCGCCGCGATCACCGCACGGCCAGCCGGGTCGTGGCGCCACTTCGCGACGAACTGCGCGCGGCGTCGACGGATCTCCGTTCCGATCTCGAGACCGAGCGAACGGAACGTCGCATGTCCTTCGTGATGCAGGAACGCGCGGCGGGCGACGACGAGGCGATGGCCTTGAAGGCGCAGGCGCAGGCAGAAGTCGTCGTCCTCGAAGTTGCCGTGGCCGAAGCGTTCGTCGAACGCGCCTGCCATCGCGAACGTGGCGCGCCGCACGAGCAGGCACAGGCCGGCCAGCGTGTCGACATCCTGCAGTCGCACCGGCTCACCCGCGAGCTCCGCGGCCATGCGGGCACGTGCCACCGGATCCTTGCCGCGTGCACCGACCGGCAGCATCGCCGGACCCTTCACGTGGTTGCTGACGGGCGCCACGGCCGCGATCGCGGGATCGGTCGCCAACACTGCATGCAGCTCCGCCAGCAGGTTCGTCGCGGCCTGCGTGTCGTTGTTCAGCACGAGCACGGTGTCGCCGCGCGCAGCTGCGATGCCCGCGTTCACGCCCCCTGCGAAGCCGCGGTTCGTGGGCAGCTTCACGACGCGCACGACACCGTGCAGGCCGTCGAGGGTCGCGGTCGTGTCCGGGCTCGCGTTGTCGACGAGCACGATCTCGGCCGGCCGTTCGTCTTGCTGCACCAGGCTCTCGATGCATGCCCGCGTGAGGTCGACGCCGCCGTGGCAGGGGATCACGACCGAACAGCGCATGCCGTGACATCGGCAGTTGGGCGCTCCGGACCGTGGTGTTTTCCGGCACCGGGCGGGTCACCGCGAGTGCTCGGGGTTGAGCCCCGCGCCGCAGTTCGTATCGTGCTCGCCCCTTGGTCGGTCCTTCGCAACAGGTCTTCGTCGTCGAACGCCCGCTCGCAGGAGTGTCCCTGACGGACTTCCTCGAGCAGTCGTGCGGCGGTGATCGGCTGGCCGTGCGCCGTCTGGTCGCGGCCGGGGACGTGTGTGTGAACGGCGTCGTCTGCCTGTCGAGCCGGCGGCTGCGCACCGGCGACGTCGTGATGATGCCGGGGGCGAAGGCGGCGGTGACGCCGCGTGCGCGCCCGACGCGCGTAGCCGACCTGCCCGAAGTGCTGTTCGAGTCCGCGACGCTGCTCGTCGTCGACAAGCCGGCGGGTCTGCCGACGGTCCCCGATCGCAGCGGTGAGGATCGTGGTGTGCACGGCCTGCTCGAGCGCCTGCGGCCCGGCGCCGACCTGCGCATCGTGCACCGGCTCGATCGTGACACCTCCGGCTGCCTGCTGCTCGGCAAAGGCATCGAGGCGGCGAGACACTTCGACGAACGGTTTCGCGAGGGCGGCATCGCGAAGACGTACGTCGCCGTGGTTCACGGCAGTCCCGCGGCGGACGCCTTCACGATCGACGCATTCCTCGGGCCGGACCCGCGCCGCCCCGGCAAGGTCGTCGCGTCGGTCACCGCGGCGCGCGGTTTCCGCGACGCTCGGACCGAGGTCGTCGTACGGGAACGCTTCGAGCGCCATGCGCTGCTCGGTCTGCACCCGCGGACCGGGCGCGGCCATCAGTTGCGTGTGCACCTCGCGCACGAAGGTCTTCCGATCGTCGGCGATCGCGACTACGGCGGCGAACCGCTGCTGCTGTCGCAGTTGAAGGACGACTACAAGCTGCGGCCGGGGGTGCAGGAGAAGCCGCTCGTGGAGCGGACGTTCCTGCACGCGGAGCGGATCGTGTGCGACGACGTCGACGGTTCGAGGGTGGACGTGAGGGCGCCGTTGCCGCGCGATCTCGCGAAGGCGATCGAACGGCTCGGCAACAACGAACGGCGGAGGTGACTCGTGCGGCTGAAGATGATCCCCGAGGACTTTCGCGTCCGTGAGCTGCTCGAGTGGCACGAGATGCCGGGCGGCGACTACGTCGTGCACCGGCTGCAGAAGGAGAAGATGTCGACGCCGGAGGCGCTCGCGATCCTGGCTCGCGACTGCAACGTCGACCGGTCGGCGATCGCGTACGCGGGCCTCAAGGATCGCCAGGCGGTGACGGAGCAGTTCCTCACGATCGAACGCCGCGCGGTCGACCTGCGTCTGCCGAACCTGCGTGTGCAGGCGGTCGGCACGACGGACCAGCCGATCACGAGCAAGCAGAGTCGCGGCAACGCCTTCACCATCGTCGTGCGCGACCTGCGGCCGCCGCAGGCGGCGCAGCTGCGGCGCGGCCTGCCGTCGCTCGTGAAAACGGGGTTCCCCAACTACTTCGACGACCAGCGATTCGGCTCCGTGCGCCACGGCCAGGGCTTCCCGATGCGCAGCGTGCTGGCCGGCGACTTCGAGCGCGCGTTGCAGCAACTGATCGCCGAGCCGTCGCCCGTCGCGATCAGCGGCGACGTGAAGCTGAAGAAGACGTTGCAGCTGCACTGGGGCGATTGGGAGGCCTGCCGCCGCATCGCGCGAGGCCCTGCGTACGAACCGATCTTCGACCACCTGCTCGCGCACCCGACGGATTTCCGCGGCGCGATCCGGTTCGTGACGCTGCGATTGCGCGTCATCCACGCGTTCGCGTACCAGTCGCTGCTGTGGAACCGCGCGCTGAGCCGCATGCTGCGCGGCGGCGTCCTGTCGGCGCAGCGTCTCCGCCTCTCGACGCTCGCCGGCGACCTGCTCGCGTGGAAGTACCTGGCGCCCGATCGCGAGGAGAAACTCAAGGCCATGCGCACGCCGCTCTTCGGCCCCGACGGCGACGGCGGCAGCGAGCCGTTCCGCCGCGCGATGATCGAGGAGATGAAGGACGCCGGCCTCTCGCGCAACGACTTCGTCGAGAACGAGGTGCCCGGGATGATCTGGAAGGAAGAACCGCGCGATGCGCTGGTGAAGCCCGAAGACGTCGAGGACGTGCGCATCGAACCCGACGACCTCAACCCGGGTCGCACGCGCGCGACGCTCGAGTTCGCGCTGCCGCGCGGTGCCTACGCGACGATGCTGGTGAAGCGCCTGTTCGCACCGAGCTGGTACTCGCGTTCGCCCGACGAGCGCGACGACGACGAACGCCCGGCGCGCGGCCCGACGCGCGGTCCGATGCGCGGCCCCGCGCGCGGCTCGCGGGCGCCGGACGCCGGCTTCGACGAGGAAGGACCATGACGGACAAGACCCTTGGCATCATCGGCGGCTCCGGCCTCTACGACCTGCCCGGCCTCGAAGGGCGCGCCGAGGTGCGCGTCGAGACTCCGTTCGGGCCGCCGAGCGACCTGCTCGTCACGGGGCGCCTGGCCGGCGTGAAGATGGCGTTCCTGCCGCGGCACGGGCGAGGCCACCGGCTGGCACCGCACGAGCTGCCGTTCCGCGCGAACCTGCACGCGATGAAGCAGCTCGGCATGGACTGCGTCGTCGGTGTCTCCGCCGTCGGGTCGCTGCGCGAAGACATCCGACCGGGCCACCTCGTGCTGGTCGACCAGTTCCTCGATCGAACGCGCGGCCGCACGCAGGAGTCGACGTTCTTCGGCGACGGCTGCGTCGCGCACGCGCACTTCGCGGACCCGGTGTGGGAGCCGCTGCGCCAGCTCGCGCTTGCCGCCGCCCGGGCCGCGGGCGCGGTGGCGCACGACGGCGGCACCTACGTGTGCATGGAAGGCCCGTTGTTCAGCACACGCGCCGAGTCGCGGCTGTACCGCAGCTGGGGCGGCAGCGTGATCGGGATGACGAACCTGCAGGAGGCGAAGCTCGCCCGCGAGGCGGAGATCGCGTACACGACGGTCGCGCTGGTGACGGACTACGACTGCTGGCACGAGACGGAGGCCGACGTCGACGTGAGCGCGGTGCTGGCCGTGCTCCGCCAGAACGGCGATCTGGCGCGCGCGGTGGTGCTCGAGATCGCGCGTGGCATCGCGGCGTCGCCGCCGATCAGTGCGGCTGGCTGCATGCAGCACGCCGTGATGACGCATCCGAGCGAGATCACCGCCGATGCCAGGCGCCGGCTGCACCTGCTGATCGGCAAGTACCTCGGCTGAGGCCCCGGCTGAGGCCCTCGGCTGGCGCTCACTTCGCCTCGCGCGACTCCGCCATCCGCCGCCGGTAGTCCTCGAGCGCGGTCGCGAACTCCAGCGTGCCGCCGCACGCGACGGCCTTCTCCTGGATCTCGAACGCGCGACGGTGGTCGCCGCGCCACGACCAGGTGCGCGCGAGCGTGTCGAGCATCTGGCCGTCGCGTTCCCGGGTCAGCTCCACCGCGATCGTGGCCGCTCGCAGCGCGAGGTCCAGGTCGCGCTTGCCGACGTTCGCCGTGGGATCGACGACCGGTCGCGCGACATCGTCCAGGGTCTCCGCGTCCTTCGCGGCGATTGCATCGTCGACGATCCTGGTGCCGAGCTGGTACGCACGCTCGAACTTGCCCGCCGCGAGCAGCCGTTGGAACTCCATCGTGCGCACACGCTCCGCGAACTCCGGGAACTCCTTGCCGAACATGGCGACGCGCGCCCGGCTCGCCTCGGTGTCGAGCTGCAGTTCGCGCGGGATCGCCGCGAGTCGCTGCAGCGCCGTCAGGATGCGCTTCTGGCCCTCGATCGGATCCCAGGTGCCCGCGACCACGCCCGCCACGGGCACGTCGAGCAGCGACGGGTGGCCGACGAAGACGACCTTGCCCTTGCCGTCGGTGACGAACGCGCACGGCAGGCTCGACTGGCCGGCCGCGATCAGGAACGTGTCCTTCGTCTTCGACTCGTCGTCCCAGGCGATGCGGTAGTCGATCGCGGGGCCCATGTCCTCGACGAGCTTCCGCACGCCGTCCAGCCTGTTCTTCGGGTCGACGGTCGTCACGCCGATCACGACGACGCCCTTGTCCCGCCATTTCCGCTGCAGGCGCGACAGGCGGGGGATCGCCGCGAGGCTCGGGCCGCACCAGCTCGCCCAGAACTCGATCACGTGCACGTGACCGTCGGCCAGCGACTCGACCGCG
>JAEUHQ010000079.1 GCA_016794565.1 Planctomycetota bacterium
GCTGAGTCGGCTGGTTGCCAGCTCGGTGTGGTCGTTCGTCGAAGGCAAGATCACCGACGAGCGCGAGCGCGCGACGAAGGCGCTGGAGGACCTGGAACTGGTGGAGAAGGGCGCGCAGACCTCGGTCGAGACGCTCTACGCCCAGGTGCGCGACGCCGTGTCGACGGCCGGTCGCCTGCACACGATCGCCCACTGCGTGCTGCGGGACCGCGCCGGCGCGCAACGGGTGTTCTACTGGGCCGTCGGCGCGGTCGCGGCGGTCGCGACGATCGTCGTCGCGTCGGTCTGGGCGGAGTGGCTGCGCAACGCCGCAGCGGTCGTCAGCACGGCGGTCGTCGGCACTGCCGCGATCCTCGGCAAGGCGATCGGTTGGCTGCAGCAGACGGCGAACGCCGTGCACAAGGAGCTCGCCCCGCTTCGCGCTGCGCGAGCCTCGATCGAGCACAAGCTCGGCGAGGCGGAGACCGAGAAGGCTGCGCGGATCGCGGAAGCCGAGAAGAACGTCGCGATTGCGCAGGCGCGGGTCGAAGCCGCGGCCGCCGAGGTCGCTGCGCGCGAGCACGACCTGCGCGAGGCAGAGCGCGCGCTCGTCGACGCGGTCAGCGGGCGCGCAGTGCGCCAGTTCATCGAGCAGCGGCTCGCTGCCGGGGACTACCAGAAGCATCTCGGCCTGATCGCGATGATCCGCCGCGACTTCGAGCAGCTCGGCGAACTGATCCGTGCACACAACTGCTCCCGCAAGGACCTGAAGGCGGAGATGGAGCAGATCCGCACCGCGTTGCTCCGGGCGCGACCCCAACTGAAGGAGGCGGAGCTCGTCGCGATGTTCGAGAACATCGGGATCAACCGCATCGTGCTCTACATCGACGACCTCGACCGTTGCCCGAGCTCGCGCGTCGTCGAAGTGCTGCAGGCGATCCACCTGCTGGTGTCGTTCCCGATCTTCGTGGTGGTCGTCGGGGTCGATTCGCGATGGATGGCTCACTCGCTCGCACGCGAGTATCCGGCGCTTCTCGTGCACACGCCGGGCGACGACTCGGCGCCGGCCGCCGGGTCGCGCGAAGAGGCTCGGGCTCTCGTCACGCCCGCCGACTACCTCGAGAAGATCTTCCAGGTCCCGTACTGGGTGCCGCCGCTCCGCACGTCGTCCGCGCAGAAGCTGATCGGCAAGCTGACGGAGGCGCCGGCGGGCGCGTCGCCCTTCGGCGCTGTCGACGGCGATGGGGATGACGAAGCGGAACAGACGCAGGATGCCGGCGGCGAGGCGGCGGAAGGGGAGCCCGACGAGGATCTTGCTGCGGGCGAAGACGCGGACGCCGCTGCAGGTGCGGGCCAGGGTGTCGGCCAGGGCGCCGGTCACAGTGCGCCCGCCGGCCTTCGTCGCGGGAAGGGCGAGCCGCCGCCTCCGCCGCCGTCCATGCGTCCGGATCTGCTGCGCGTCGCCGAGGGCGAACGCAGCTCGATGCAGTCGCTGGCCGCGCTGATCGGCCGGTCGCCGCGAGCGACGAAGCGCTTCGTCAACAGCTACCGCCTGCTCAAGGTCGCGCTGATCGCGCAGCAACCCGGTCGGTTCGCCCGCGACAGCGAGGCGGTCGGCCATCTGTCCGGACCGATGTTCCTGCTCGCCGTGGTGGTCGGCCTGCCGACGCTCGCGGGCGAACTGATGCGCATGCTGCCGGCCAACCCCGACGTGGGCGTGGTCGATCAGCTGGACGCGCTCGCACGCTGGGCGAGCGACGACCCGCAGCATGCGTTCTCCGTCCAGCGGATCCGCGAGTTCGGCGCGAGCGAAGCCGCCGCGCCGTGGCGGACACTTCGTGGTACCGACTTGCAGCCATGGATCACGCGCGTCGGGCAGTTCTCCTTCGAGGACATGCAGGGCTGATGGAGCGAGAGTTCGGCACGGGGTATCGGCGCTGGCTATCGTCACGCCGATGCGCCACCTCGCAACGTTGCTCGCTCTCGCACTTCCGCAGCTTGTCGTCGCGCAGGAGGTGGCGACGACCGATCCGCATCGCGAGACCGTTCGCGGCGCGATCGCGTGGATCGCGCGGCAGGCCGTGCCGGTCGCCGGCGTCGACGGAGCGATTGCGTTCCCCGGCAGCGAGGGCAGCAAGCAGGAGCCGCAGTCGATCGTCTATGGCGGCGGCGCGGGGATCCTGATCTTCCTCGAGAACGCAGCGGCGGTGCTCGACGACGCGACGGCGCGCGATCTCGCCGACCGCACCGCGAAGGGCCTCCGCGCTGCGCGCCACACGGACGGCGGTGACAAGGTGACCTGGTCCAACGGCGGGATGGGCAGTGCCGGGCTCTACACCGGCGATGCCGGCATCGGGCAGGCGTTCCTCGTCCGTCACGTCCTGCGCAAGGACGCCGAAGCGCTCGCCGTGGCGGTCGAGATCGGTGAGTCACTGCTGCAGCGCGCGCGAGACGACGACGGCGCGCTCTCGTGGGACGAGATCCCCGACATCATCTACGGCAACGCCGGCACCGCGCTGTTCCTGCTCGAGCTCGGTCTCACGAGCGAGCAGCAGCGCTTCGTCGACGCGGCGCGCAACGTCGGCCGTGGACTCCTGCGCGATGCGGTGCGCGTGGCGTCGAAGGCCGACCCGGCGCGGCAACTGTCGACGTGGGTCCTGACGATGCGCGGCCGCACGCTCCACATGCCGAACTTCAGCCACGGCACCGCCGGCGTCGCCTACGCGCTCGCTCGCGTCGCCGCCGCGACCGGCGATGCGGCGCTGCTGCAAGGCGCGAAGGACGGTGCGGAGTGGTTGCTCGAGAACGCAGTGGTCGACGGCGAAGGTCTCAAGTGGATGCACTCCGACCGCGGTCGCCCGATCTACATGGGCGGCTGGTGCCACGGCCCGGTCGGAACCGGTCGCCTGTTCCTGCTGCTGCATGCGATGACCGGCGAAGCGCGCTACCTCGACGCGGCCACGAAGGGGGCGCGGTTCACGATCGACTACGCGGCGAACGCCGAGAAGGCGGCGCCCGACGGCACGAAACCGTATGTGCCGCCGAGCCTCTGCTGCGGCGTTGCCGGCGTCGTCGACTTCTTCTGCGATCTGGCGCGCGTCACCAAGGACCCGGCGCACGCCGCGTTCGCCAGGAAGGCCGGTGAATACCTGATCGAGACCGCGATCGCCGACGGTGACGGCCGCAAGTGGAAGAACGGCCAGAGCGTGCCGGGCGGCCCCGTGGCCGCGGACAGCAAGGGCTGCAACGTCGATCTGATGCTCGGTGCGGCCGGGGAGGCGTTGGCGTTGCTGCGACTGACGACGCTCGATCGCGAGGTCGACCCGGTCCGCAGTCTGCCGGATCGCTCCGTCACGGCGCCCGCCGCGAAGAAGTGAGTTTCGGCGGCGCGGTGCGGAGCGAAGCGTCAGCCTCGGAGCGCCGGCGCCGTGGCGCGGATCTGTGCTCCGTGACGCGATTCGTGCAGGCCGACGAACGCGATCCATTGGTGGAAGCCGAGTTCGCCCAACGGATGCGGCCCGCAGATCCCTTCGACGCTGCCGCTCACCCGTGCACGAACGCGGCCTTCGACTTCGGGCCGTTCTTCACGAAGTTGTCGACGCCGATGCGCATGTCCTTCGTGCCGCAGACTTCGCCGAAGCACTTCGCTTCGAACGGGATCGCATCCTTCAGCGGCAGCTTCGCCCCGCCCAAGATCGCCTTCTGCAGGATCTCGTCGACCCTCTTGCTGAGGTGACCGATCTCGACCGCGGGCAGCGACGCCGGCACGTTCTGCATCGGCGCTTCGTCCATGCGCGAACGCTTCGCCTTCCCGCTCACCATCTCGTTGACCAGCTGCACGGCGCGCGCGACGAGGTCGCCGTCGACTTCTTCGCGGATCAGGCCGAACGCGAGCGCCTTCTCCGACGAGATCGGCCGGCACGTGCGCAGCATCTCGTTGGCGCGTTCGATGCCGACGAGGCGCGGCAGGCGAACGGTGCCGCCCGCACCCGGGATGATGCCGAGGTTCGCTTCGGGCTGACCGGCGAGCACCTTCAGGCCCTTCGTCGCGATGCGCGCTTCGCACGCCATCGCGGTCTCGATGCCGCCGCCGAACGCCAGCCCGTTGAGCGCCGCGACCGTCGGCTTCTGCACCGCCGCCACCGCGTCGACGCAGACCTGCGAGGCGCGCGACGTGCGTTCGCCCATCGCGACACTGTCGATCTTCGCGAGGAAGTTCACGTCGGCGCCGCTCACGAACGCCTTCTTGCCGAAGCCCGTCAGCACGATGCCCTTCACCTTCGGGTCGCGATCGCAC
>JAEUHQ010000007.1 GCA_016794565.1 Planctomycetota bacterium
TCGCCGAGCACCGCCAGATGGCGTTGCTCGCCGGTCCGCGCCAGGTCGGCAAGACGACCGTCTGCCGTTCGATCGACCTCGATGCGCGCTACCTGAACTGGGACGACCAGGACGATCGGGCGCTGATCCTGAAGGGGCCGAAGGCGGTTGCCGCGGAACTCGGACTCGAGCGGTTGCGCGCGGGGCGCCCTCTGGTCGTGTTCGACGAACTGCACAAGCACCGCAAGTGGAAGCAGTTCTTGAAGGGCTTCTTCGACGGCTTCGGCGAGCGGGTGCGCATCGCGGTGACCGGGAGCGCGCGCCTCGACGTGTATCGCCGCGGTGGTGACAGCTTGATGGGGCGCTACTTCCTGTACCGCATGAGCCAGTTCTCCGTGGGGGAACTGCTGCGGCAGGACGTGCCCACGGACCTGTTGGCCCCGCCGGAGGAACTCGCCCCGCCGATGTTCCGCCAGTTGCTGCAGCGTGGCGGTTTCCCGGAGCCGTTCTTGAAGGACGCGCGGTTCGGGACCCGTTGGCGCGAACTGCGCCGCCAGCAGTTGGTGCGCGAGGACGTTCGTGATCTGGCGCGCGTTCAGGACATCGGCCAACTCGAGGTGCTCGAGGCGTTGCTGCGGGCGCGGTCCGGTCAGGCGCTCTCGTACTCCGAGATCGCGAACACCGTGCACGTGAGCGTCGACACGGCGAAGCGCTGGAGCGAACTCCTGATCCACCTGCACCACGGGTTCGTCGTGCGACCGTGGTTCAAGAACGTCACCAAGTCGCTGCGCAAGGAGCCGAAGTGGTACCAGACCGATTGGTCGGGGATCGACGACGACGGTTCTCGCGCGGAGACGTTCGTCGCCTGCCACCTCTCGAAGGCCGTGCAGGCGTGGGAGGACCTGGGCTTCGGCCGCTTCGAGTTGCGCTACCTGCGGGACAAGAACCAGCGGGAGGTGGACTTCTGCATCGTGCGCGACGGAGCGCCGTGGTTCCTCGTCGAGGTCAAGCACCGGGACACGGACCTGTCGCCGTCGCTCGCGTACTTCCAGGCCGCGACTCGCGCCAAGCACGCGTTCCAGGTCGTCGTCGAACTGCCATTCGAGCCCGTCGACCCGTTCACGCGGCGCGATCCGTGCGTCGTGCCCGCCGCGACGCTGTTGTCGATGCTGCCCTGATGCGATCGGCGTCCTCGATGCGCACACGAGGCGTTCGAGAGCGAGAACGGCGTCGCGCGCCGCGACCTGAGCCGCGGTGATCCCGAGCGAGCGGCGGCGCGGGCAAGGCGGGATGCGGTCCTCGGCAGAAGGTGCCACTTGTTTCTCGAGGCGCGACTCGTAACCCGTGAGCGAATGAAGAGCCTCACGCCGCGGTGGCGGTGGTTGCGGTGGTCGTTCGCGGCGCTCGTGCCCGCAATGCTGCTCGCGGTCCTCCTGTGCTTCCGCACCGGCGACGGCCTCGAAGGCGTCCATCTCACGATCGCGACCGGGATCCCCGAAGCGGAGTCGAGTCGCGCGGTCGAACAGGTCGCACGCGTGTCGACAGCACTCGGAGCGTCGATCGATCGCGTCACCACGCACGGCCCCGCCGAAGCGGTTGTCGCGGTGCACGACAGTCGTGCCCCGTTCTGCGTCGTGCCGATCGGTTGCGCACCGCGCCTCGACGGCCTGCGGCTCGTCGCGCGGATCCCGGTGCACGTGCCGTTCCTGCTGATCGGACCGCGCGGCGGGAACGTGGATCGCATCGCGGAGCTCGCGGGGGCGAAGATCGCGACCGGGCCGGAGAACTCGGCGAGTCACACCGTCGCGAAGCGGCTGCTCGGCGGCCCGGAACTCGCTGCGCTCGGCGTGACCCTCGTTCCAGCGCCGGTGCAGGACGGCATCGAACGGCTGCGGAAGGGCGAGGTCGACTTCATGGCGCTGCTCGCGTCGATCGAGTCGCCGCACGTGAGAGCTGCGATCGCGGAGAAGAACGACGTCGTGTCGTTCGCGGAGTCGGAGGCGTTGCAGGACCTGGTGCCGTTTGCGCGAGCGGGGACCGTGCCGCCGTCGCGCATCGACCTCGCGCGCGGCGTTCCGAGCGGCGAACGCCGCGTGCTCGAGTTCCCGCTCGGCGTGTTGTGCGGCAGTGCGGCGCGCCGGTCGGAGGTGATGGAGTGCCTGCGTCTGCTGCGGCGCTCGTTCCCCGGACTCGTGGCCGCGAACCAGGCCGGCGAAGACGCTGCAGCCGCGCCGATGCACGATCTCGCTGCCTCGTACTTCGCGGCCGGCGGTGCGAGCTTCGTCGACGTGCACCTGCCGATCGTGCACGACCTGATGCCGTGGTCGCGCATCGCGCAGGTCGCGCTGGTCGCAGGCCTGGTGCTCGGGATGGTCGAACGCCTGCGGCGCTTCCTCCTCGGTCGGCTCGTCGCCGAGTTCCGTCGGCTCGGGGCGGCGGTCGCCGAGGTCGCCGGCGTTCCGGCGGTCGAAGTGCCGCTGCGCGTCGTGAATCACATTCCCGCGAACGCGGCGTTGGCGCGCATCGAGGCGCTCGTCGCGGGCTACGAAAGTCTGCGCGATCGGGCGCGTCGCCTCGCCGAGTCGTGGCTGGCGCCGATGGAGGGAGATCCGTCGGCTCGGGCGATCGAGTTGTTGTGCATGGAATGGGTGCTGTCGCTGCGCGCTGTGCGCGAACGGGTCGTCGTGGGAACGGCGGCGTCCTGAGCGACGCCCATCGGTCGAGTGCGGGAGCGGTCGCCTGGTTCACTCCGGATCGGCAAGCCGTCTGCGGCGCGGCGTGCTTCGTCGACCGGAGCGACGATCATGGCCGCGCTCGGGACGCCTCGGCGCGCTACAACAACCCGTCCGTGACGGGGTCGCGCACTCGGCAGCCTCGCGCGGACTCACGGAGAGAGAACATGAAGACCACGACGCTCCTGTTGGCGGCGTTCGCCGCCGCTCCCTTCCTGTGCGCCCAAGACGGCAAGAGCCCGACCGCGCCAGGCGGCATGCAGATGCCGGATCCGAAGACCCCGCACCACGACGCCCTGAAGCCCTTCGTCGGCAGCTGGCAGAGCACGATGAGGATGGAGGCGATGCCCGGCGTCCCGGGCATGGAGAAGGCCCAGGAATCCACTGGCACCGAGCATTGCGAGCTCCTCTGCAACGGACTCTGGCTGAAGGCGACGAGCGAAGGCACACACGACGGCAAGGCGTGCCAGGGGCTCTGGCTGGTCGGCTACGACCCGTCGGCGAAGGCGTACACGGGACTGTGGGTCGGCAGCCAGGACGAGGCGTCGTCGCCGATGACGGGTTCGTACGACGCCGCGAAGACGACGTGGACGTTCACCGGGGAATCGCCGTTCGGTCCGTTCCGCAGCGTGCTCGTCTGGAACGACGCCGACACGAGCACGGAGATCTGCTACATGGTCGTCGACGGCAAGGAGACGAAGTGCATGGAGATGGTGCGCAAGCGCGTGGCCGGCGGGAAGCCGATCGACGCGTCGGCGCACTTCACGAAGCCCGAGGCGAAGGAACTCGCGGTGCTCGCCGAGGGCGTCGGGACCTGGGACGCCACGGTGAAGACCATGATGCCCGGCGCTCCCGCGTCCGAGGAGAAGGGCACCGAGACGGTGGTGCCGATCTGCTCGGGCAAGTGGTACTGGTCGGACTTCAAGGGCACGATGATGGGGGCGCCGTTCGAGGGCCACGGCATCACCGGCTACGAGCCTGGCACGAAGAAGTACGTCGCGTACTGGATCGACTCGATGAACCCGACCTTCACGCGCACCGAGGGTGACTACGACGCCGCGAAGAAGGCGTTCGTGATGAGCGGCAAGTGCGTCGGCATGGACGGCCAGCCGATGTCGATCGAGCAGATGTCGACCACCGGTGCCGACTCACGCGTGTTCAAGATGACGATGAAGAGCGCGGCGATGACGCACGAGATGCAGATCGACTACAAGCGCTCGAAGGGCTGACCCGCGCGGGTGAGCCGGACTCCGGCGGCCGGGTCGAACTTCCGCTCGCCGGAAGTACTGTGCGGCCCCTCTCGCAGCGGGCGCCCCGTGACCGGAGCGTCCGGCGACGCGTTCGCGAGGGAACTCCGGTGCGTCTGGTCGACCGCCGACGGCCGGCTGCACGCCGACGTGACGCTCACCGGCGATCGCCCGAGTGCGTGGCTGCCTCTCTACAAGGACGAGCAAGTGAAGTTCCGGGTCGAAGCCCCGATGCAGTGGCACCGCGCCGACGGCGCGATCCGCTGGTCGAAGCTGAAGGTCGACTTCACCGCGACGTACCGGATGATCGGCACGAGCAGGAGTCGCGACTTCCAGGAGTGGATCGGCCGCGAACTCGGCGAGGCGGTTCGCAAGCAGGTCGATGAAGCGGTGACCAACGCGAACCGCAAGTCGTAGTGGCGCACCGCGCTCGCCTCGGTTGACGGCGGGCACGGGT
>JAEUHQ010000106.1 GCA_016794565.1 Planctomycetota bacterium
GCGGAAGCGGTGCGCTACGGCCGATGCCACGGCTGTTCGTCGCGCGACAGCTTTCTCGTGATGAGGGCGCCGGCGACGGTCGCCGGACGGGCCGCACTCGAACGGCTCACTCTGGACGAAGTGCGCGAGGCGTGTGGGTGAATCGGCACGCCGGGGTTCCGGCGCGTGCGACGTCGGCTAACCTCCACGCCTCGCGTGTCCAAGAGCCCCGACATCTTCGAAGAGATCGTGCGTCTGCGTCGCGAAGGCATTCCCGCCGCGCTCGCGACGATCGTCGGCACGCGCGGTTCGACGCCGGGGCGAACGTCGATGCGCCTCCTGGTGCTCGCCGACGGCACGTTCCTCGGCACGGTCGGCGGCGGCTGTCTCGAAGCCGAGGTGTACGACACGGCCCTCCAGGTGCTGGCCGACGAACAGCCGCGTTCGTTGAACTTCCGGCTCACCGAGGACGATTCGCCCGACTCGGGGCTCATGTGCGGCGGTGAGGTGACGATCTTCGTGGAACCGATCTCGACGCCCGCATTGTGGATCTTCGGCGGCGGCCACGTCAGCAAGGCGATCGTGCAGGTCGCTGTTCTCGCGGGCTTCCGCACGACGGTGGTCGACGATCGGCCGGACTTCGCTGCGCGCGAACGGTTCCCCGAGGCGCACGACACCGTCGCGCGACCGTACCCCGACGCGGTCGCCGCGATGCCGATCCGCCAGAACTCCTACGCCGTTGTCGTCACGCGCGGCCACCGCGAAGACGGCGTCGTGCTCGAAGCGCTCGGGCGTCGTTTCGCCGCGGGCGAGAAGCTGCGGTTTCTCGGCATGATCGGCAGCAAGACGAAGCAGGCGCTCTTGTGGAAGCACTTGCGCGCGGCCGGCATCGGGGACGACTTCCTTCTGACGGTGCGCACGCCGATGGGCGCGCATCTCGGCGGCAAGAGCCACGAAGAGATCGCCGTCTCGGTCGTCGCCGAACTGATCGCCGTCCGCCGCCTCGGCCACGACCTGGCCGCGACGTGGGAAGGTCGCCAGCGGGTGCGGGCGCGCGGGGAAGGCGTGCGCGACCTGCGCACCGACGCCGCCGGCTGAACCCACCGTTTGCGCCGCGCCTGCGATCCCGGGCGAACCCGGCCGCGGAGCCCGTCGTTGTGTCCTCTCCCGCGGCTCGGCATGATGCCCCGCCCCCGATTCCCAAGAGACCCCGTCGGCCCATGAAGTCGAGACTTCTCGCTGCGTCCTTCCTCGTGTCCTGCATCTGCCCAGCGGTTGCCCAGGGCGACACGGTCGAACTGACCAACGGCACCAAGCTCGCGGGCATCAAGGTCGTCAGCTTCGACGTGCGACAGCTTCGCTACAGCAAGGGCGGCGGCAACGAATCGGTCGCGACGGATCAGATCCAGCGCGTCGAACTCGGCAAGTTCCGCGACGTGTATGCGCGGGGCCTGCGCGACCCCGACATGATGTTGACGCTGGCTCGCGAGAAGGTCGCGGAGAAGGACCTGCTCATGGCGCAGTTCGGGTTCGTCGGCGCCGCTGCGCAGTTCTTCGACGGCGACAAGGCGTCGGCGGCGGTCGGCGCGCTCGACGAGTTGCAGAAGAGCTGCCCCGAAGCGGGCGTGCTGCCCGAGGTCTTCCGGCAGAAATTCGAGTACTACATGGGCTTCGGGGGCAAGAAGGCCTCGGACGCGGCGGCCGTCGCGAAGAAGTACAAGGACGAAGCGATCGGTGGCGCGTGGCCGAGCGGCCTCGGGGTCGAGGCCGAGTTCTTCCAGGTGCTGGCCGAACGCGGCTCGGCCAAGAACCCGAAGGAGTTCCAAGGCCGCCTGCAGGCCGTCGTCGCGGCGGCCGGCGGAACGAACCCGACCGTCCAGAATCGCGCGAACATCCAACTCGCGAACAGCCTGCGCGAAGAGAAGGACGTCGAGGGCGCGCGGAAGGTCTACGACGACCTCTCCACGCGCGACGGCGTCGATGCTTCGTCGCGCGCCGGCGCGTTCCTCGGGCTCGGTCAGATCCTGCTCGACGAAGCCACGCCGGAGAAGAAGGACCTCGCGAAGCAGTCGCTGCTCCTGTTCCTGCGTGTCCGTCTCGAGACGAAGGACGCATGGCCGAGCCTTCAGGCCGAGGCGCTCTACCACGCGATCCTCGCCGCCAACAAATGGCGCGGGCCCGAGTACCAGCTGATCATGGGCCGCTGCCGCGGCGTGCTGATGGCGGACTTCCCCGAGTCGGAGTGGACGAAGCGCGCGAAGCAGGGCACTTGAGTGACGGGGCCCGCGGCAGACCCCGGGCATCGCCGACGGGAGCTGCCGGGCCGGGATGAGGCCGATCGGCTCGCGCGGCGTCCGCCGTGGTGGAACGAGGCCATCTTCTGGCCCTTCTGGGCCGGCTGCAGTGCGGCGCTGCGACTGTGGCTGCGGTTGCGGGTCGAAGGGGCGCCGCCCGCGCGCGGCCCGTGCGTTCTCGCCGCGAACCACACGTCGTTCCTCGACCCGATCGTGCTGGGCGCGTGCGTGCGGCGGCGCGTCGCCTACCTGATGACGGACGTCGTCTTCCGCCAGCCCGGCGTCCGTTGGTTCTGCGAATGGAACCGCGCCATTCCCCTGTCGCCGTACGGGGGCAACCGTGACGCGCTGCGCGCTGCGCGCAGCGTGCTGCAGCAGGGGCGCGTCGTCGGCATCTTCCCCGAGGGCGGTCTCAGTCGCGACGGCCAGTTGATGCTCGGCAGCCCGGGCGCGGTGTCGCTGGTGCTCGCCGAAGACGTGCCGATCGTGCCCGTCGGGATCGTCGGTGCGAACGTCGCGCTGCCCCCGGGGCGCACGCTGCCTCGGCCGGTGCGTGTGACCGTTCGCTTCGGCGAGCCGATCGGGCGAGTCGAACTCGACGCCCTCGGTGCGAGCGACCGCCGTTCGCGGCTCGTCGCTGCGACACGCCTCATCATGGATCGCATCGCTGCGCTGACGGGCCAGACGTCGCGCGAGGCCGTGCTCGCGGCGGCTCCGTCCCGCCGCCCGAACCCGTCCCGTCCGACCGGCTGAGCCGCGCGCGGACTTTCCGGCCCTTCGCCGGAAATGTCGCACCGCCGTGCCATGAGGACACCGGCACCACGTTGCCCCGAGGTGAGGGGCATGGAACGAGGGAAGGACACATGGCAACTGGCACACCGACACGCGAACGAGTTCCTGCGGCGCTTCGGCGACCGGTGGACGCGAGCCCACCGCGACGACCTGATCCAGGATGCCACGCTGGCCGCGTTCCGCTGGGCCGGCGACGCGCGCGACCCGGATCGCTTCTGGGCGGCCGTGCAGACGATCGCGCGCCGCATCCGGCTTCGTGGGATCGCGCTCTCGTGCCGCGAACGGGCGGCGAGGCAGGCCCTGGCGGTGCCGGAGGGCGCCGAGGGGACCGGTGTTCCGAGTGACACCTGGTTCTCGATCGCGGGCCGCCGCGTGCCGGCGCACCGCGTACTGCCGTGTCTGCGGCGGGCGCTGGATCGTCTGTCGCCGCTCGATCGCCAGCTGCTGCTCGGCATGCACGAGGGGTTCTGCTGTGCGGAACTGTCCGTGCGCAGCAGCCGGTCGGAGCAGTGCGTCAAGACACGGCTCCATCGCGCGCGTCGCAGGGTGCAGAAGGACATCGAGGAGTGTGTCCGCGCCGCGGACGGCCTCGACTCGTGACGGAAGGAACGGATTGCACGAACCAAGGAGAAACACATGAAGTCTGTCGGGACGATGCTGGTCGGGATCCTGCTCATGAGTGCGCTCGTGGCGCAGGGCGCCGAATCCGGAAAGGCGGCACCCGCCGTCGAGGCCGCGAAGGTCAGCGACGCCGGTCGCACCGCTTTGCAGGCGGCGAAGCAGGTGGCCGCCCGCTGCCGAGGGCTGCGCGGCCCCGAGCGCGCCGCGGCGCTGGAACAGGCGGCGACCGCGTACGACAAGGTGGTCGCCGACTTCGGGGCGGAGCCCGCCGTCGCGGCGCTCGCCGCGTTCACGTCGGCCGAGCTGTGGCGGCAGCAGGGCAGCTTGCCGCTCGCCGAGAAGGGCTACCTGCTCGCCGCGACCGCGGATGCGCCCCGCTACGCGCAGCGCGGACTGATCGGGGCGGCGGACATGCAGCGGCGGCAGAAGCGCATCGACGAAGCGCTCGCGACGTATGCGAAAGCGGCGGCGGTCGAGCCGGGAAGTTCGCGCGCCCAGGACGCCCGGCTCTGGCAGGCGCGGCTCATGCAGTCGTCGCACCGCATCGACGAAGCGATCCCGATGTTCCAGAGCGCGCTCGAGGCGGCGGATCCGGGCAGCCAGACGATCGAGGCGGCGAACTACCTCGCGCTGGCCTGGATCGAGAAGGGCGATCTCGACGCGGCGGGCCACGTTCTCGACCACGCCGCGCAGTCGGTCGCCGACGTCGGTGACGACGACCCGCTCGTCGCCGAGCGCCTGCACAAGACGCTCGAGGCGATGTCGGCGAAGAAGGCCCTGCAGCGCGCTCGCGACAAGGCGACCGGAGCGGGAAAAGACGCGGCGGATCTGGACGCCGTCCGTCGGCAGCGCGGCACGTGACGCGATGGCGTCAGCGGACGCCGATGCCGTGGTAGGTGAAGCCCTGCGCCCGCACCCGTTCGCCGTCCCAGATGTTGCGGCCGTCGAACAGCACGCGCTGCTTCAGGCGCGACTTGATCTCGTCGAGATCGAGGTGCCGGAACTCGCTCCACTCGGTGACGAGGATGAGTGCGTCCGCGCCGGTGCAGGCCTCGAGCGCCTGGTCGGCGAAGCGGATCCTCGATCCGAGGATGCGCTTCGCTTCGTTGTTCGCCTCCGGGTCGAAGCCGGTGACGGTCGCGCCCGCCTTCAGCAGCGAGTCGATCAGGACGAGGCTCGGCGCCTCGCGCATGTCGTCGGTCTTCGGCTTGAACGCGAGTCCCCACACCGCGAAGTGCTTGCCCTTCAAGTCCCCGAAGTGCTTCTTCACCTTCGCGAACAACAGCTCCTTCTGTTCTTCGTTGACCCTCTCCACCGCGGGCACGATGTGCGGCGTGTAGCCGTGCTCCTTGGCGGTCGACACGAGGGCGCGCACGTCCTTCGGGAAGCACGAGCCGCCGTAGCCGACGCCGGCGAAGAGGAAGGGGAAGCCGATGCGTGCGTCGGTGCCGATGCCCTTCCGCACCTGGTTGACGTCGGCGCCGACGGCTTCGCAGATGCGCGCCATCTCGTTCATGAAGGAGATGCGCGTCGCGAGCATCGCGTTCGCCGCGTACTTCGTCATCTCGGCCGATGCAGGATCCATGATCAGCATCGGTTTGCCCGTGCGGAGGAAGGGTGCGTACAGCTCTTCCATGATCGCGCGTGCCTTCGGCGAGTCGCACCCGACCACGACGCGATCGGGTTTGGTGAAGTCGTCGATCGCGGCGCCCTCCTTCAGGAACTCGGGATTGCTCACGACCGAGAACTCCTGCGTCGTCTTCGCGGCGATCCGCTCGCGCACCTTGCGGTTGGTGCCGACGGGCACCGTGCTCTTCAGCACGACGATCTTGGGGTCGTTCATGTTGGCGCCGATCGTGTCGGCCACCGCGAGAACGTGCGTCAGGTCCGCGGCGCCGTCTTCGTCCTGGGGCGTGCCGACGGCGATGAACACGACCTGGGCGGCCTGGACCGCCCCGCCGACGTCCGTGCCGAAGAACAGGCGGCCCTCGGCGACATTGCGCTGCAGCAGCTCCTCCAGGCCTGGCTCGTAGATCGGCACGTCACCGCGACGAAGGCGGGCGATCTTCGCGTCGTCGACGTCGACGCACGTGACGCGGTTGCCGGTGTCGGCGAAGCAGGTGCCGACGACGAGGCCGACGTAACCGGAACCGAGGATGGCGATCTTCATGGGGGCGTTGGGAGGCGGACCGTAGCGATGCGTCGGAGGGGCGACAACACGCGCCGCGGCCCGATGCCCGCGCCTCGGGCCGCTCGGAGCTCCATGTGCGTCGCCTCGGTCGGCGTCGCACCGAAGCGACGAGGGTCGCGGTCTGCGAGGCGGACAGCTCCCTCGTCGTACTCCGATCGCGCTGTAGGATGCGGCGCATGGCGCGCGGCTACTCCCGTTCTCTCGGTCTGTCCGCCTTGCTCTGCCTGTCCGCATGTGCGGTGGCCGACACGATCGAGACGCTGGACGATGCGAGCCCGCCGCCGGAGTTCGGCCGTCCCGCCTGGGTGCGCGTCTGCGCGGGCGCTGGCGCGTGGATCGGCGGCATCGGCGGCGGGATCGTGTCGATCGTCCTGCTCCCGATCACGTGGCCGATCAGCGAACTGGCGGGGGACGGGCTCGGCGAGCACTCGGCGTCGGAGTTCATGTTCTTCCCGGCCCTCGGCGGCGCCTCCCTCGGCCACTGCCTGCTGGGCACGCCGCCCGACGTGCTCGACTGGTTGTTTCGCCGCGCGTGGTCGGACGACGACGGCGTCGTGAAGCACTACGACTTCGTGCCGATGCCGGGGCCCGCGATCCCGCGCACCCAGACGCCGGCATCCGAGACGAAGTGACGGAGCGGCTCTCCGTCGCGGAGGCTCAGTGTGCGTCTCCCTTCGGCCCCTTCCGCACAAGGGATCCTGGCATCGACCAGCCGAGCACGATGAGCGCCACGCATCCCGCGAGTCCGACGAACTTGGCGAACGAACCGAACGCGCCGAGGCACAGGAAGCCCTGCCCGAACACGCCGCGTCCGCACGAGAAGGCCGCGATGCCCAGCACGTTCTCGACGACGTCGCCCGCGACGAGCGCGGCCAGCGAGAATCCGAGCAGCCGCAGTCTCGGCGGCAGCCCGTCGACTTCGCGCCACGCGAACCGTCGCGCGAACGCGCGGCTGCACAAGCGCGCCAGCACGTACGCGTAGGCCGCGATGAACGCCGTGTCGAGGAGCAGCGCGCGCCGCGGGCACGCACCGTGCTCCGACGCGACGTCGAAGGCTCCGCGCGCGTCGAACCAGGTGGTCGCCTGCGCCACTGCGAGGTTCTTCGCCATCGCGATCGCATCGACCCACTGCGACGGCGTGCTCGCGAACGCGCGAAAGCCAGTCCACCCGCCCGCTGGCATGAGCATGTAGCCCGACAGCGCCAGCGCGAGGGCGCCGCCGGCTGCGGCGACGAGCATCGGCAGCATCGGGCGGCGTTCGCTCCACACCGAACGCACGTGGCCGCTGCGCAAGGAGTCGTGGGGCGTGCCGATCGCCGTCTCGCCACCCCTCGGGCTCGTGGCGCGCACGGTCATTCCGGTCACGGCCCACCACGGCGTGTCGTGGAGCGGGTCGTGCGCGACCTGCCGTGCGGTCCGAGGCCGCGCTTCCGTGTCGGGCGGGCACGCGAGCCCGCACGCGTTCGCTTCGGCGAGCATCCACTGCAGCGCCGCGTCCGACAGTGCCGCGGCGTCGGCGTCGTAGCCGCCGCCGACGTCGCTGTGCACGCCGCGAAACCAGACCTGCCGCATCGACTGCGCCGCGCCGTGGTCCGCGCCGGGGGCCTTGGCATCGCCGAAGTCCTCGTCGTCGTAGAGCCGCGGCAGGAACGGCCATCGATGCTCGTCGAGCGACAGCGCGTGGCGGACGTGGTGGATGCGCTTTGCCCGGATCGTCGCCTGACTGCTGATGTGCAAGCCGAAGCCCGGCAGTCCGACCGACTCGACGGTGTCCCAGACCCCCACGAAGTGCACGGCGGCCTCGCGTCCGGCCGGCGTCGTGAAGAGTGCACGAACCTGGTCCGCAGCGCGATCGCGCCGTTGCTCCGGATCGCGGTAGCCGAGGGCCCGTGCCGTCCGCCGGATCGCACGCATCGCGAGTGTCGAGCCGTCCTTGCTCGAGAAGTAGATGCGCATCAGCGTCGGCAGCAGCGCTCGGTGCTCGGGCCGCACGATGCCGAACAGGTGCACGATCCCGGCGATGCTGCGCGCGGTGAACGCGCCGCGCGAGAAACCGAAGAGCCAGATCGAGTCACCTTCACGCCACTCGCGCATCAGGAACGAGTACGCCTGCGAGATGTTCTCGAAGACGCCCTGCCCCGACGCGAGCCCCGACAGCCGGTCCCACTTGCGCCGAATCCACTGCACCGCGTCCGTCGGCGGCAGTTCGTCCGCTGTGCCGACTCCAGGGTCGTAGTAGAGGATGCGCCGTCCGTCGTCCGTGGCGCGCAGCCGCTCGAACAGGCGCAGGACGTTGGTGTCCTTGGCCCCGCCCGTGAGCGTGTTGTTCGTGCCGTCACAGCACAGGATCAGCTGGCGCGGGCTTCGTTCTCCGTTCCCCATGACTCGTTCCTCCGGTCGGCCGAGGC